>NZ_JARXYR010000002.1:600000-895000 GCF_029893635.1 Variovorax sp. TBS-050B
CCTGGAAACTCGGCTACATCCAGCCCACCGGGCTCCCGGTCGGCAAGTAGATGGTGCTCGTTCCACGAGAACCATGAAAAAGGCGCCTTTCGGCGCCTTTTTTTGGGTTGCATGCCGAGTGGTTCGCTCAAAGCCAGTAGACCAGCACGTAGAGGCCGAGCCAGACCACGTCGACGAAGTGCCAGTACCAGGCCGCGCCTTCGAAGCCGAAGTGCCGCTCGGGCGTGAAGTGGCCCTTCTGCAGGCGCAGCGTGATGAACAGCAGCATCAGCATGCCGATGAACACGTGCAGGCCGTGGAAGCCGGTCAGCATGAAGAAGGTCGAACCGTAGGCGCCCGAATTGAGCTTGAGGTTCAGATCGGTGTAGAGGTGGAAGTACTCGTAGCCCTGCACGCCGAGGAAGACCAAGCCGAGCAGCACGGTGAGCCACATGAAGCGGATCGTCTGCGCCCGGTGGCCGACGCGCAGCGCGTGGTGGGCGATGGTGAGCGTGACGCCCGAGCTCAGCAGCAGCGCGGTGTTGATGGTGGGCAGCCAGAACGGACCGACCGTCTGGAACGGCTCGACGATGTCGGCCGGCGAGCCGGTCGCACCCGGTGCGACGCTCGGCCACACGGCCTTGAAGTCGGGCCAGAGCAGCGCGTTGTCGAGGCTGCCGAGCGAGGGCAGCGCGTGCGTGCGGGCCCACCAAAGCGCCGTGAAGAAGGCGCCGAAGAACATCACTTCCGAGAAGATGAACCAGCTCATGCTCCAGCGGTACGAGAGGTCGATCTTGTGGCCGTACTGGCCGCTCTCGCTCTCGCCGACCGCGGCGCGGAACCACGAGAACAGCGTGCCGAGCCAGATCAGCATGCCGATCAGCAACGACCACGCGCCCCATTGATGGCCGTTGATCCACTGCCCGGCGCCGAGGATCACGAAGAACAGGCCGATCGCGGACAGGACCGGATAGGCCGAGGGCCCTGGCACGAAGTAGTAGGGCGTGCTGCCGTGGGTGGTGGGACTCATATCAGCTCCTGGCTTTCTTTCTTCTCTCGATTCGATGGGGTCTGGATCTCGCGGGCCGTGCTCAGGACGCAACCACGTGGCGCACCAGCAGCACCAGCCCGACGATGAAAACGATGACCATGGCAAAGGCCACGGCAATGATGTGCAGCGGATTCAGCTTCGACAGGTCGTCCTGGTAGGCGCTTTTCTTGCGCACGCCGAAGAACGACCAGCACACGGCCTTCACCGTGCCCCACAGCGTTCCCTTGCGCGGTGTTTCGGGCGCGGTCACGAGCGGGGCTCATCGGCGGCATTCGAAACGGCGGCCACGGGTGCGGCGGGCGTCTTGCCGCCGACCTCGAAGAAGGTGTACGACAGCGTGATGGTCTTCACGTCCTTGGAGATCTTGGGATCGATCACGAAGGCCACGGGCCACTGCTTCTTCTCGCCCGCGTCGAGCGTGTACTGGTTGAAGCAGAAGCATTCGAGCTTGTTGAAGTACGGCGCGGCCTGCTGCGGCGCGTAGCTCGGAATGGCCTGCGCCGCCATGCGGCGGTTCTGCACGTTCTGGAACTCGTACATCACGGTGTTGAGTTCGCCCGGATGCACCTGCATCGTCCGTGCCGCGGGCTTGAAGTCCCAGAGGCCGCCGCGCACGTTGGAATCGAACTCGACCGTGATGGTGCGGCTGGTGTCGACCTGGGTGTTGTCGGGCACGCGCACGTTCTTTCCGCCCTTCGCGCCGCCGGGCACCTCGAGCTCGTTGAGCGCGAGGATGTTGATGCCGGTCATTTCGCAGATCGCGCGGTAGAGCGGCACCAGCGCATAGCCGAACGCGAACATGCCGCAGGCCACCACGGCCAGCTTGCCGACCATGCGGACGTTGGCGCGCCGGATGCGTTGACCGAGGCTCATGGGCGGTGCTCCGTTCGTCGTCTTCAGCGGCCGCTGAACCAGACCATGCGGATCACGAAGCCGAGGAAGAAGATCAAGGCGATGGAGGCCAGCGTGAGCCCCATGCGGCGGTTGTTCCTCTTCTGTTCGGGCGTGGTCATGATCGTCAAGCGGGTGGCCGTGCGCGGACCGTTCAGCCGATCACCTTGGTGGCGGTCGCGTCGAGCTTGGGCGGGTTCTCGAAGGTGTGGAAGGGCGCCGGCGACGGCACTTCCCACTCGAGGCCTTCAGCGGCTTCCCAGGGCTTCTGCGGCGCCTTCTCGCCCTTGCCGAGCATGTTGGGCAGCACGATGAAGAGGAAGAAGTACACCTGCGCCAGGCCGAACGCGAAGGCACCGACCGAGGCCACCGCGTTGAAGTCGGCGAACTGCATCGGGTAGTCGGCATAGCGGCGCGGCATGCCCGCCAGGCCCAGGAAGTGCATCGGGAAGAAGGTGACGTTGAACGAGATCAGCGACCACCAGAAGTGGATCTTGCCGCGCGTTTCGCTGTACATCACGCCGGTCCACTTGGGCGCCCAGTAGTAGTAGCCCGCGAACATCGCATACAGCGAACCGGCCACGAGCACGTAGTGGAAGTGGGCCACCACGTAGTAGGTGTCCTGCAGCTGGATGTCGATCGGCGCGACCGCGAGGATCAGGCCCGTGAAGCCGCCCATCGTGAACACGAAGATGAAGCCGACCGCGAACAGCATCGGGGTCTCGAAGGTCATCGAACCCTGCCACATGGTGGCGATCCAGTTGAAGATCTTCACGGCCGTGGGCACCGCGATCAGCATGGTCGCGTACATGAAGAACAGCTGGCCCGTGACCGGCATGCCCGTGGTGAACATGTGGTGCGCCCAGACGATGAACGACAGGATCGCGATCGACGAGGTGGCGTACACCATCGAGGCGTAGCCGAAGAGCTTCTTGCGCGAGAAGGCCGGCACGATCTGGCTGATGATGCCGAAGGCCGGCAGGATCATGATGTAGACCTCGGGGTGGCCGAAGAACCAGAAGATGTGCTGGTACATCACCGGGTCGCCGCCGCCGGCGGGGTTGAAGAAGCTGGTGCCGAAGTGGCGGTCGGTCAGCGTCATGGTGATGGCGCCGGCGAGCACGGGCATCACGGCGATCAGCAGGTAGGCGGTGATGAGCCAGGTCCAGCAGAACATCGGCATCTTCATCAGCGTCATGCCCGGGGCGCGCATGTTGAGGATGGTGACGATGATGTTGATCGAACCCATGATCGACGAGGCGCCCATGATGTGCATCGCGAAGATGCCGGCGTCCATCGAGGGGCCCATCTGCAGCGTGAGCGGCGCGTAGAGCGTCCAGCCCGCGGCCGGTGCGCCGCCGGGCATGAAGAACGAACCCACCAGCATCAGGGCCGCCGGGATCAGCAGCCAGAAGCTGAAGTTGTTCATGCGCGCGAACGCCATGTCCGAGGCGCCGATCTGCAGCGGGATCATCCAGTTCGCGAAGCCCACGAAGGCCGGCATGATCGCGCCGAACACCATGATCAGACCGTGCATGGTCGTGAACTGGTTGAACAGCTCGGGGTTCACCACCTGCAGGCCGGGCTGGAACAGCTCGGCGCGGATCAGCAGCGCGAGCACGCCGCCCACCATCAGCATCGTGAAGCTGAACAGCAGGTAGAGCGTGCCGATGTCCTTGTGGTTGGTCGCGAACACCCAGCGGCGCCAGCCGGTGGGCGCCTCGTGGTGCTCGTCGTGTGCGTGACCGTCGTGAACGTGACCGTGGGGGTCGAGGACTGCACTCATTTCGTTGTTCCTTGCAATTTCTTCGTCGCGTGGCGCTCGGGCTCGATCTTCGCGATCACTTGCCGCGCAGGGCCAGAACTTCGGCCGGCTGCACGATCTGGCCGGTCTTGTTCGACCAGCTGTTCTTCGTGTACGTGGCGACCGCCGCGAGGTCGGTATCGCTCAGTTGCTTCCACGACGGCATCGCGCCGTTGTTCTGGCCGTTGAGCAGCACCAGCAGCTGCACCTTGTGGTCGGCATCGACCACCTTGGGGCTCGCGTCGAGCGGCTTGATCGGGCCTGCGCCCTTGCCGTTGGCCTGGTGGCAGGCCGCGCAGTTGGCCGCATAGACCTTCTCGCCGCGCACCATCATTTCGGGCAGGGCCCAGACCTTGCTCGGGTCGTCGAGCTTGGCCGCGGCTTCCTTGCGCTTGGCGTCGACCCAGGCGGTGTAGTCGGCGGCCGAGACCACCTTCACGTGGATCGGCATGTAGGCGTGTTCCTTGCCGCAGAGTTCCTGGCACTGGCCGTAGTAGTCGCCCACGGTCTCGGCGCGGAACCATGTGTCGCGCACGAAGCCGGGAATCGCGTCCTGCTTGATGCCGAGCTGCGGCACCGCGAAGGCGTGGATCACGTCGTTGGCGGTGGTGATGATGCGGACCTTCTTCTGGACCGGCACGACCAGCGGGTTGTCGACCTTGAAGAGGTAGTCGGCCGGAACGTCGCCCTTGGCGCCCGCGTCGGAGATGGCGCGGTGCTTGCTGTCGAGCGTGGAGATGAAGGCCAGGCCCTCGCCTTCGCCGCTCAGGTAGTCGTAGCCCCACTTCCACTGGTAGCCGGTGGTCTTGATCGTGAGGTCGGCGTTGGTGGTGTCCTTCTGGGCCACGAGCACCTTGGTGGCGGGCAGCGCCATCACGATCACGATGAGGAAGGGCACGATGGTCCAGATGACCTCGACCACCACCGATTCATGGAAGTTCGCGGCCTTGTGGCCCACCGACTTGCGGTGCTTCCAGATCGAATAGAACATGACCGAGAACACGGCGATGAAGATGACCGTGCAGATGATCATCATCACCGTATGGAGGAAATGCTGCTCCTGCGCGATCTTGGTGACGCCAAGCGGAAGATTCAGCTGGCGCACCGAGGGGCCGCCGGGCAGATCGTTGACTGCGTGCGCCGCGCCGCTGAAAGCCGCGCCGGCCGCCAGCAACAGATTTGCCAGCCTGTACTTATTGCGCCAAATGCTCTTCATCGTGTTCACGTTTCTTCAATTTTTTCAACAAACCCAACCCAGCAGCGCCGCGCGGATCCCTCAGGCGCCACGCAACGCCATGCGAATCTCGCGCGCCAGTGCGGCCCGCAACTCCGGACGCACGTAGCGCCCCACCCTGACCGATCGCCCCTGGCCGGAGACCTCGATCAGCGAACGATCGCCGGCCCGGGGCTCGACCCGCACCTGGTGCGGCAAGAATTCCGTGCGCTCGTAGTCGCCGCCGTTCTCGAGCTCCACCACCAGCCTGCCGCCCTGCAGCGCGATCCTCTCTCCATCGGTCGCGTGCCGTGCGTACAGCATGAAGGCGAAACCCACCGCCGCCAGTTCGAGCCAGGCGAAGGGCAGGACCAGCGGCGCACCGTGCAGCCAGAAGGCCGTGCCGATGCCGAGCGATACCACGCACAGCGAGGCGTAGAGCCAGCCCAGCTGGCTCGGCGTCACCGAGCAGTTCCGCTTCAGGAACCATTGGATGCCCTGGCCTGAAACGGTGGCAAAGCGAAACACGGAATTCGACACGGGCGAGTTCAGCAAATCGGTGCGTCGATGGCCGACCGTTCCCTTGTCTCCACAGGATCCGACAGACCTCGTTCGCGGAACCATACCCGCGAGTTTCACGCAACGGCGGATTGTAGCGGGTAGACACAGGCGCCCGTCGGCGAAATGCGCCGTGCGCCTAGGCGCCGGGACGCCCGCGCTGAAGCATCGAGCGCATCTCGCGCAGCGACACCGCGCTCTCGGCCGCAAGCGCCACGCGCGGCGCCGGCTTGAAGGCGTGGCCGTAGATGACTTCGAAGGTCAGCGCGATGCGCCCGTCACCCCCTTCGGCCGGCGCGAGTTCGGGCAGCGCGCGCTTCAGCGCCTGGTGCCAGGCCCTGCCGCGCAGCGCGGGAAAGCGCGCGGGATGCAGGTTGCGCCCGAGCGTGCGCAGCTCGGCCAGCGCGGCTTCGGGCGTGGTCCATGTAAGCACGATGCGTTCCATGTCCATCACCGGCTCGGCGAAGCCGGCATGCACCAGCATGTCGCCCCAGTCGTGCATGTCGGTGAACTCGTGGCCCGCGGCCGGCCAGCCGAGCCGGGCGTGCAGCGCGCGCAGTTCGCGCACGGTGTCGGGGCCGAGGCAGGAGAACATCAGGAAGCCGTTGGTCGCGACCAGCCGGTGCCACTGCGCGATCAGCGCTTCGGGATCGGCAGCCATGTGCAGCGACATGTTGGCCCAGAGCAGGTCCACGCCGTCCTCGGGCGGTGCCTCGAAGCGCGTGCGGCCGCCGGCCTGCCAGCGGCGCGCGCTCCACCAGGGCGCGCTCAGCGCCGCGCTCGATGCGGCGGCGAGCGCCGGCTCGGGTTCGATCACGAAGGGGACGGCCTCGCGGTAGCGCCGGGCCACGCGCTCGTGCGCCTCGAGGCCGCCGCGCAGCGGCGCCCAGTCGGCCCAGTGGCGCGGCTGGGCCTTGATCCACTGCAGCCGGTCCTCCATGCGGCGGCCGACCTCCTCGTGGAGCCAGGGCGAGCCGTCGGCGGGCGCCAGCCGGCTCCAGCGCGCAGCCGCCGTGGGATCGATGGTCGGCGGTCTTCGCGCGGGGTCGGTGGCCATGGGGCCGTGAGTATATTGAGCCCATGTTGAGCCGTTGGCGCCGCCGGCCTTTGACCTCTCTGCTCGCACGGCTGCCCAGCCAGTGCGAGGTGTGCCGCGCCTGGCCTTCGCAGCGCGTGTGCGACGCCTGCGTGGCCCGCTTCGCGCCGCCGGCCGCGCGCTGCGAGGGCTGCGCCCTGCCCGTGCCCGATGGCGTCATGCGCTGCGCCGAATGCCTGCGCGAGCCGCCGCCGCTCGATGCCTGCCTCGCCGCCTGCAGCTATGCGTGGCCGTGGCCGCAGTGCATCGCGCAGTTCAAGTTCCATGGCGAAGCCGGCTGGGCCGGACCGCTGGCGACGCTGATGCGCAGCGTGCCGTGGGTGGAACCGGCGCTCGAGCGCTGCGACCTGGTGCTGCCCATGCCGGTGGCACCGGCCCGGCTGCGCGAGCGCGGCTTCAACCAGGCGCTCGAGCTCGCCCGCCGCCTCGCGCCCGCGAAGACCGACGCCACGCTGCTGCTGCGCACGCGCGAAACCCCGGCCCAGCGCGGCCTCTCGCGCGCCGAGCGACTGCGCAACCTGGAAGGCGCGTTCGCGGTCGAGCCGCTGCGCGCCGGGCGGCTGCAGGGAGGCCGCGTGGTGCTGGTGGACGACGTGATGACCAGCGGCGCCTCGCTGTTCTCGGCGGCCGCGGCGCTCCGCCTCGCGGGCGCGGCGCATGTCACGGGGATCGTCTTCGCCCGGACCGATCCGCCGCGCTGAGGCGCCGCGCGGGACCGAGAATCGGCGCATGTTCCATATCGTCCTGGTCCACCCCGAGATCCCGCCGAACACGGGCAACGTCATCCGCCTCGCGGCCAACACCGGCTGCGCGCTGCACCTGGTCGAGCCGCTGGGCTTCTCGATGGACGACCGCCTGCTGCGCCGCGCCGGGCTCGACTACCACGAATATGCCGAGGTCAAGCGCCACGAGAGCTGGCAGGCGCTGTGCGATGCTGAGCAGCCCGCCGCCGACCGGATGTTCGCGCTCACCACGCGCGGCACGCGCGCGGTGCACGACGTGCGCTTCCAGCCCGGCGACTGGCTGGTGTTCGGCTCCGAAACCAGCGGGCTGCCGGCCGCGCTGCGCGAGCGCTTCGCCGAGGCGCAGCGGCTGCGGCTGCCGATGCGCGAAGGCCAGCGCAGCCTGAACCTCTCGAACGCGGTGGCGGTGACGGTGTTCGAGGCCTGGCGCCAGAACGGCTTCGGCTGAGCGCTGCGATTTCATGCGCCGGGTGCATCCATCCGGCCCTTGGCGACGTATGGAAGAGCATGCCGGCGCGGTCCGGCATCCGGCCCTTCAACGCATCCTTCCAAGGAGTCCCGCCATGAACTTCCCGACCCTCTTCGTCGCCGCTTCCGCCGCATTCGCCGCCGCCACGGGCGCCCAGGCCTTCCAGGGCGAGCAGAACCCGCTGCCGCCCGCCCCGTTCCAGTCGACGCTGTCGCGCGCCGAGGTGCAGGCCCAGGCCCGGCAGCCGCTGCAGATCGGCAATGGCGGCACCGGCGTGCAGCGCCCGACCGCCGGCAACATCGACCGCGCGGCGGTGCGCGCCAGCGCCATGGGCATCACGCGGCAGGGCGCCGCGGCCTACGGCGAGGCCGCGGACCGCCGGATGTGAACCGGCCGCTTCAGCGGTAGCGCCGCACCACCGACTCGGCCACGCAGGCCGGCTTGGCCGCGCCTTCGAGCTCGATGGTGGTTTCCCAGGTCATCTGGAAGCCGTCGTCGGCGATCGGTTCCGCCGTGAGCAGCTTCATGCGCGCCCGCAGCCGCTTGCCCACGGGCACCGGCGACATGAAGCGCACGCGGTTGAGCCCGTAGTTCACGCCCATGCGCGACTCGACCACCTCGAGCGCCGTCTCGTAGAAGCGCGGCAGCAGCGACAGGGTCAGGAAGCCGTGCGCGATCGGTCCGCCGAACGGGCCGCTCTTCGCGCGCTCGATGTCGACGTGGATCCACTGGTGGTCGCCCGTGGCTTCGGCGAACTGGTTCACCTGCGCCTGCGTGATGGTGATCCAGTCGCTCACGGCGACCTCCTGCCCCACGCAGGCGGCGAGTTCCTGCAGCGTCTGGAATGTCTTCTTGGTCATGCCGGGCACTCTAGCGCCTGGCCGGCCGGCGCGGCTGTCGGCCGTGCGACACGCTCAGGCCTCCAGCCATTCGCAGATGGGCTGCCACTGGTCCAGGTCGCGCTGCACGCGCCCCGGCGCGATGTCGAACAGCGTGAGCCCGCGCGCCGCGAGCTGCACGTAGTTCTGGGTGTCGCGCAGTTCGCCGAGCACCGGCACGCCGAGGCTCGCGACGAACTCGTTGAGCCGGTCCGCCGCGAGCGTGCGCGCGTTCACGCGCATGCCCACGAGGCCGATCCTCGTCTTCTCGGCGCGGCGCTGCTCCATCAGCCGGTCGAGGAAGTCGCGCGTGGCGTAGATGTCGAAGATGCTCGGCTGCAGCGGCACGATGACCCGGTCGGCCAGCGCGATCACGTCCTTGAAGCGCCAGCCGTGCAGGCCGGCGGGGGTGTCGAGCACCGCGTGCGTGGTGCCCTTGGGCGGACGCACCACGCTGCTGTCGCCGGAGGCTTCCCAGGTGGCGATGGGCCGCGCCTGCGGCGGGCGCAGCCCGAGCCACAGGCGTGAGGACTGCTGGCGGTCCACGTCGCCCAGCATCACCGCATGGCCGCGGCTCGCGAAGTAGCCCGCGATGTTCGTCGCAAGTGTCGATTTGCCCACGCCACCCTTGGGATTGGCGACCAGAACCACCGGCATAGAGAACTCCTCCAGAGCTGGAACACCCCCGCATCGTAGTGCCTGCCCTTTGCAGGCCCGGGTCGGGCCGGCGCTTTGCGCTATGTTCGCGGCATGACGACAACAACATCCGCCGACGGCATCTACGTGATCGCGGCCCATCCCCACTGGCGCGACTCGCGGGTCAACCGACGGCTGCTCGCGGCGGCGCGCTCGGTGCCGGGCGTGGAGGTGAACGACCTCTACGGCAGCTACCCCGACTTCGCGATCGACGTTCAGGCCGAGCAGGCGCGCCTGGCCCGCGCCAGCCTGGTGGTGCTGATGCACCCGATCCAGTGGTACTCGGCGCCGGCGCTGCAGAAGCTCTGGTTCGACGACGTGCTCAGCTACGGCTGGGCCTACGGGCGGGGCGGCGCCGCGCTGCAGGGCAAGGACTGCTGGCTGGTCGCCACCACCGGCGGCCCCGAGCGCAGCTACCACCCGCAGAGCTACAACCGCTATTTCTTCGACGCCTTCCTGCCGCCCTACGAGCAGACCGCCACGCTGTGCGGCATGCGCTTCCTGCCGCCGCTGGTGTTCCACGGCGCGCGCAGCGCGGGCGAGGACGAGGTCGAGGCGCACGTCGGCGTCTTCGTGCAGCGCCTGCAGAGCTACCCGGTATGGCCCGAGATGGACGAGCTGGAGACCTGCATCGCCTGCCCCGTGCCGCAGACCGACCGGCCGGCCGAGAACGACGACTTCGCGCGCCCGGCCTCGCCCGGCGAGGAGGCGGCCTGAACATGGAGCACGCACCCGCCTGGCTGACCAGCAGCCTGATCTACCTGAGCGCCGCGGTGCTCGTGGTGCCGCTTTCCAAGGCCCTCGGCCTCGGGTCCATCATCGGCTACCTCGTGGCCGGCATCGCCATCGGGCCCTGGGGGCTCGGCCTCGTCTCCAGCGTCGAGGAGGTGCTGCATTTCGCCGAGTTCGGCGTGGTGCTGATGCTGTTCCTGGTCGGCCTCGAACTCGAACCGAAGCGGCTGTGGAACCTGCGCCGTCCGATCTTCGGCTGGGGCAGCGCACAGGTGCTCGCCTGCGCGGCGGTGCTCTTCGCGGCCGGCTTCGCGGCGGGCGCGGCCTGGCGCGTGGCGCTGGTCGCGGCACTCGGCCTCGCGCTGTCGTCCACCGCGATCGCGCTGCAGGTGTTCGGCGAACGCAACCTGCTGAAGACGCCGAGCGGCCAGGCGGGCTTCTCGATCCTGCTGTTCCAGGACGTGGCCGCGATCCCGATCCTCGCGCTGCTGCCGCTGCTGGCCGGCGCCAGCGCCGCCGGCCCGGCGATCTCGGGGCTGGAACGCACCTTCGAGGGCCTGAAGATCGTCGGCGTCATCGCCGTCATCATCCTGGGCGGCCGGCTGGCGCTGCGGCCGCTGCTGCGCTGGATCGCCCGCAGCAACACGCCCGAGATCTTCACCGCCGCGGCGCTGCTGCTGGTGGTGGCGATCGCCGCGCTGATGCAGTTCGTCGGGCTGTCGATGGCGCTCGGCGCCTTCCTCGCCGGCGTGCTGCTGGCCGAGAGCGAATACCGCCGCGAGCTCGAGACCGACATCGAGCCCTTCAAGGGCCTGCTGCTCGGTCTGTTCTTCATCGCGGTGGGCATGTCGATCGATTTCGGCGTGCTGATCGCGA
Source organism: Variovorax sp. TBS-050B (assembly GCF_029893635.1). NCBI lineage: Bacteria > Pseudomonadati > Pseudomonadota > Betaproteobacteria > Burkholderiales > Comamonadaceae > Variovorax > Variovorax sp. TBS-050B. Next base: position 610,987 of record NZ_JARXYR010000002.1, read on the forward strand.
GTCCCGGGCTCATGGCCGCGCTCGTCGTCGGCTTCATGGTCATCAAGCTGGTGGTCATCTATGCGCTCGCCAAGGCGATGGGCATCGCCTACCAGGAGCGCCCGGTCTTCACGCTGCTGCTCGCGCAGGGCGGCGAGTTCGCCTTCGTGGTGTTCCAGTCGGCGGGGCCCGAGGTGCTGCCGCCCGAGATCACCTCGCTGCTGATCGGCGCGGTGGCGCTGTCGATGCTGCTGTCGCCGCTGCTGCTGGTGCTGCTCGACAAGTACGTGCTGCCGCGCTACAGCCACCTCTCGGCGACGCAGCTGGAGGAAATTTCGGAGCAGCAGGACGCCAAGGTGCTGATCTGCGGCTTCGGCCGCTACGGCCAGATCGTCGGCCGCATGCTGATGTCGCAGGGCCTGCGCGTGACCGTGCTCGACCATGATGCCGACACCGTCGAGGGCCTGCGCCAGTTCGGCTTTCGGGTGTTCTACGGCGACGCGACGCGGCTCGACCTGCTGCGCACCGCCGGCGCGGCGACGGCCAAGGCGGTGGTGGTGGCGGTGGACGACGTCGAGCAGTCGCTGGAGATCGTCGACCTGTTCCGCGAGAACTTCCCGCAGGCGCGCATCATCGCGCGGGCACGCAACGTGGCGCACCTGTTCCAGCTGCGCGACCGCGGCGTGGTGCACATCGAGCGCGAGCTGTTCGAATCGTCGCTGCGCACCGCGCGCTCCGCGCTCGAGGCGCTGGGCTGGCCCGCCGCCGAAGCGCGCGAGACGAGCATGCGCTTCCGCCAGCGGAATCTGAAGCTCACCGACGAGATCTACCCGCACTACAAGGACCGCGCCAAGCTCATCGCGGTCAACAAGGAAGGCCGCCAGCAGTTCGAGGAACAGATGGCGCGCGAACGCGAGGAGCGGCGGCTGCGCGCGGGGCGCGACTGGGACCGCTTCGAGGAAGAAAAGGAAGAGAAGAAGCGAAACGGCGAACCCGCCGACGGGTGAGCGGCCGCCCGCGGCCCACCCGCACGCCGCTCAGCCTTCGAGCTTCAGCAGCCGGACGGCATTGCCCTTGAGGATGCCGGGCATCACCTCGGGCTTGAAACCCGCGGCCTCGAAGTCCTTCATCCAGCGGTCGGGCGTGATCAGCGGATAGTCGCTGCCGAACAGCACGCGGTCCTTGAGCAGCGTGTTCGCGTACTGCACGAGCTGCTTGGGGAAGTACTTCGGGCTCCAGCCCGACAGGTCGATCCACACGTTGGGCTTGTGCGTGGCCACGCTCAGCGCCTCGTCCTGCCAGGGAAAGCTCGGGTGGGCCATGACGATCTGCATGTCGGGAAAGTCGATCGCCACGTCGTCGAGGTGCATCGGGTTGCTGTACTCCAGCCGGAGCCCGCCGCCGCAGCGCATGCCCGAGCCGATGCCGCTGTGGCCGGTGTGGAAGATCGCCGGCAGCTCGTACTCGGCGATCACCTCGTAGATCGGCCAGGCCATGCGGTCGTAGGGATGGAAGGCCTGCACCGTGGGGTGGAACTTGAAGCCCTTCACACCGTGCTCCTCGACCAGCCGCCGCGCCTCGCGCGCGCCCATCTTCCCCTTGTGCGGATCGATGCTCGCGAAGGCGATCATCATGTCGCTGTTCTGCTGCGCGGCCTCGGCGATCTCCTCGTTCGGAATGCGCCGGCGGCCCATGTTCGATTCGGCATCGACCATGAACATCACCAGCCCGATCCTGCGCTCGCGGTAGTAGGCCACGCTCTCGGCGATGGTCGGGCGGCCGCTCGAGCCGAAGTACTTGTCGGCGGCGCGGTCGTATTCCTCGCCGTAGTTGTCGAAGGGGTTCCAGCAGCTCACCTCGGCGTGCGTGTGGATGTCGATGGCGATCAGGTTCCGGTGGTCCATGTCGAGGTCTCCAGTACGGGTAAGTCCCTAGGGATCGGGGCGGCTCAGCGCCTTGAATTGATTATTTGTCATAACCATAATCGAACTCACACACGAACGCAATCATGACCAATCCCGACCTCCAGATCGACATCCGCGACGAAGTCGCCATCGTCCGCCTCACGCGCGGCGCCAAGCGCAACGCCCTTTCGGACGGGCTGATCCTGGCGCTGCGCAATGCCTTCGAGACGCTGCCTTCAAGCGTCCGCGCCGCGGTGCTCGACGGCGAGGGCCCGCACTTCTGCGCCGGGCTCGACCTGAGCGAACTCAAGGAGCGCGACGCCGGCCAGGGCCATGCGCACTCGCGCCTGTGGCATGCCGCGCTCGACCTGATCCAGCACGGCCCGGTGCCCGTGATCGCGGCGCTGCACGGCGCGGTGGTGGGCGGCGGGCTCGAACTCGCGAGCGCCTGCCACATCCGCGTCGCCGACCGTTCCACCTTCTATGCGCTGCCCGAAGGCTCGCGCGGCATCTTCGTGGGCGGCGGCGGCTCGGTGCGCATCCCCAAGCTGATCGGCGTGGCGCGCATGACCGACATGATGATGACCGGCCGCGTCTACAACGCCGAGGAAGGCGAACGCGCCGCCGGCTTCGCGCAGTACCTCGTCGACGAGGGCACGGCCTTCGACAAGGCGTTCGAGCTCGCGAAGCGCGTCGCCACCAACGCACCGCTGACCAACTACGCGCTGATGCACGCGCTGCCGCGCATCGCCGAGCAGTCGGCCGACCACGGCTTCTTCACCGAGGCGCTGATCTCCGGCATCGTGCAGGCCGCGCCCGAAGCCAAGGCGCGGGTGCGCGACTTCCTCGAAGGCCGTGGTGCGAAGGTGAGCAAGTCATGAGCCCCCGCCCGGCCGCTCCGAATCGGGCTCGCACCGCAGTGCGAAGCGCGGAGGTCTTCCAATGACCACCGTGCGGTATCGGCCCCTGACCTTCGGCGTTACGCGCGCCGTGCTGCGCGCGGGCCCGCCTGGCACGCAATACCTGCAGGCCGAGACGCCGCTCGGCCCGTACCTCGAGCGCATGACCGACCGGCTCGTGCACTGGGCCGCCACCGCACCCGAGCGCACCTTCATCGCCGCGCGCGAGCGCCTGCCCGACGGCAGCACGGGCGACTGGCAGCGCGTGAGCTATGCCGAGGCGCTCGAGCGCGCGCGCGGCATCGGCCAGGCGCTGCTCGACCGCGGCCTCGGCCCCGAGCGCCCGCTCGCGATCCTGAGCGAGAACAGCATCGACCACGCGATGCTCGCGCTCGGCTGCCTCTACGTGGGCGTGCCCTACTGCCCAGTGTCGCCGCCCTATTCGCTCGTGAGCCAGGACTTCGAGAAGCTGCGCCACGTGCTCGCCACGCTCACGCCGGGCATGGTGTTCGCGGCCGATGCCGCACGCTACGGCCGCGCGATCGAGGCCGCGGTGCCGCCCGGGACCGAGGTCGTGCTCGGCGAAGGCCGGCTCGCGCAGCGCCCCGCCACGCCGCTTTCGGAACTGGTCGCCACGCGGCCCACGCCCGCCATCGACATCGCGCTCGGCGCCACCGGCCCCGACACGATCACCAAGTTCCTGTTCACCTCGGGTTCCACCAAGATGCCCAAGGCGGTGATCAACACGCACCGCATGTGGTGCGCCAACCAGCAGCAGCTGCGCCAGTCGATCCCCGCGCTCGGCGAGGAGCCGCCGGTGCTGGTCGACTGGCTGCCCTGGAACCACACCTTCGGCGGCAACCACAACGTGGGCATCGTGCTCGACAACGGCGGCACGCTCTACATCGACGAGGGCAAGCCCACGCCCGCGGGCATGGCCGAGACGCTGCGCAACCTGCGCGAGATCGCGCCCACCGTCTACTTCAACGTGCCGACCGGCTTCGAGGCGATCGCGCATGCGATGGAGACCGACGCGGTGCTGCGCCGCAACCTGCTCTCGCGGGTGCGCATGTTCTTCTATTCGGGCGCGGCGCTCGCGCAGCCGATCTGGGACAGCCTGCACCGCACGCAGGAGGCCGAGGTCGGCGAACGCATCGTGATGGGCACCGGCCTGGGCATGACCGAATCGGGCCCGTTCGCGCTCTACGTCACCGGCCCGGACGTGACCTCGGGCGACATCGGCCTACCCGCACCGGGCATCGAACTCAAGCTGGTCGAGGTCGACGGCAAGACCGAGGTGCGCTACCGCGGCCCGAACATCACGCCCGGCTACTGGCGCGCGCCCGAAGCCACCGCCGAGGCCTTCGACGAGGAAGGCTTCTTCTCGACCGGCGACGCGGTGAAATGGATCGACGAATCGAACATCCACCGCGGCCTGCGCTTCGACGGCCGCATCGCCGAGGACTTCAAGCTCGCCACCGGCACCTTCGTGAGCGTGGGTCCGCTGCGCGCGAAGATCATCGCCGCCGGCGCGCCCTACGTGCAGGACGTGGTGCTGACCGGCATCAACCTGAAGGAAGTCGGCGCGCTGGTGTTTGCTACGCAGAAGGTGCGTCAGCTCGCCGGCCTCGCTGCCGATGCGCCGATGCAGCAGGTGCTCGAGAGCGCGCCCGTGCAGGCCCACTTCCAGCAGGTGCTGGACGGGCTGGCGGCGAGCGCCACCGGCAGCGCCAACCGCATCGCGCGCATGCACCTCGTGGCCGAGCCGCCGTCCATCGACAAGGGCGAGGTCACCGACAAGGGCTCGATCAACCAGCGCGCCGTGCTCAAGCACCGCGCCGCGCTGGCCGATGCGATGCATGCGGGCACCCTGCCCTTCACCCTGACGCCACGTTGAACAGGAGACCACCCCCATGAAGATCGAAGCACAAGCCGCCCTCGTCACCGGCGGCGCATCCGGCCTCGGCGAAGCCACCGCACGCGAACTGGCGCGCCTGGGCGCCAAGGTCGCGGTGCTCGACCGCAATGCCGAACTCGCCGGTAAGGTCGCCGCGGAGATCGGCGGCGTGGCCTGCCCCTGCGACATCACCGACGCCGACAGCGTGACCGCCGCGCTCGACAAGGCCGAGGCCGCGCACGGCCCCGCGCGCATCCTGATGAACGTGGCCGGCATCGGCAGCGCGAAGCGCATCGTCGGCAAGGACGGCAATCCCGCGCCGCTCGAGGACTTCGTGCGCGTGGTCAACGTCAACCTGATCGGCAGCTACAACATGGCGCGCCTCTTCGCGGCGCGCTGCGCGAAGCTGCCGGCGCTCGACGACGGCGAGAAGGGCGTGATGCTCTTCACCGCCTCGGTCGCGGCCTTCGACGGGCAGGTGGGCCAGCAGGCCTACAGCGCCTCGAAGGGCGGCCTGGTCGGCATGACGCTGCCGATGGCGCGCGACCTCGCGCAGCATGCGATCCGCGTCTGCACCGTGGCGCCCGGCCTGTTCGCCACGCCGCTGCTGATGGAACTGCCCGAGCCGGTGCAGCAGTCGCTCGCGGCCTCGATCCCGTTCCCGCCGCGGCTCGGCAAGCCTTCGGAATTCGCCGAACTGGCCTGCCACATCGTGACCAACGGCCACCTCAACGGCGAGGTGATCCGTCTCGACGGCGCGCTGCGCATGGCGCCGCGCTAGGCGCTGCGGCCGGTCCGACATCTTTCAAAAAAGCAGGAGACAAGAACCATGACCAACCGACGCGATTTCGTGAAGGTGCTCGGCGGCGCGGCCGCATACGGCGCGCTGCAGCCGCTGGCCGCGCTCGCGCAGATCGTGCAGCAGGCGAAGATCTACTACGGCTTTCCCGCCGGCAGCGCGGGCGACAGCGTGGCCCGCCGCGTGGCCGAGAAGCTCGGCGACACCCCGTTCTCGAAGACCAACGCGGTGGTCGAGAACAAGCCCGGCGCGGGCGGGCGCATCGCGCTCGACACGCTCAAGGCCTCGGTCGCCGACGGCTCGGTGCTCGCGCTCGCGCAGGCCTCTGCGCTGTCGACCTATCCGCACATCTACAGCAAGCTCAGCTACACCATGGCCGACTTCGCGCCGGTCTCGATCGGCGCGGTGATGACGCACGGCCTCGCTGTCGGCCCGATGGTGCCCGCGAGCGTGAAGACGCTGAAGGACTACATCGCCTGGGCCAAGGCCAACCCGGGCCAGGCCAGCTACGGCTCGCCGGGCGCGGGCTCCACGCCGCACTTCCTGGGCGCGCTGCTGGGCATCCACACCGGCACCGACCTGCGGCACGTGCCCTACCGCGGCTCGCTGCCCGCGATCAACGACGTGGTGGGCGGCCAGATCGCCTCGTGCATGACGCCGGCGGGCGACTGCCTGCCCTTCGTCAAGGCCGGCAAGCTGCGCCTGCTCGCGAACTCGGGCACGCAGCGCCCGGCCTACCTGCCCGACGTGCCCACCTTCACCGAGCAGGGCTTCCCCGAGATCGTGGCCGACGAATGGTTCGGCTTCTTCGCGCCCGCCAAGACGCCGGCCGCCACCATCGCCGCCGCGAGCACGGCGATCCAGGCCGCGCTCAAGGACAAGGCCGTGGTCGAGGGCCTGCTCTCGGTCGGGCTGGTCGCGAGCGGCTCCTCGCCCGAGGAGATGCGCAAGTCGCTGCAGTCCGAATACGAACGCTGGGGTCCACTGGTCAAGAAGATCGGCTTCACCGCCGAGTCCTGAAAACCCGAATGCACTACCGCCCCCGCCCCGAAGACCAGCGCTTCATCCTCGACGCGGTGCTCGATGCGCCTGCACGGCTGCGCGCGCTCGCACCCTTTGCCGACGTCGATGCGGCGCTGCAGGTACAGGTGCTCGAGGAAGCGGCGCGCTTCGTCGGCGAGGTGATCGCGCCGCCCAACCGCGACGGCGACGAGATCGGCTGCCGCTTCGCGGACGGCGAGGTCCGCACGCCGCCGGGCTTTCGCGCCGCCTACCAGGCCTTCGTCGACGGCGGCTGGCCCGCGCTCTCGGCTGCGCCCGAGGACGGCGGCCAGGGCCTGCCGACGGTGCTCGAAGCCATCCTCTACGAATGGATGAGCGCGGCCAACCACGGCCTCACGATGGCGCCGGGCCTGCTGCACGGCGCCTATGCCTGCCTGAAGCACCACGGCAGCGAGGCGCTGAAGCAGCGCTACCTGCCGAAGCTCGCGAGCGGCGAATGGCTCGCGACCATGTGCCTGACCGAAGCCCATGCGGGCAGCGACGTGGGCCAGGTGCGCACGCGCGCCGTGCCGCAGGCCGACAGTAGCCTGCGCGTCGCCGGCGGCAAGATCTTCATCTCGGGCGGCGAGCACGACCTCACGCCGAACATCGTGCACCTGGTGCTGTGCCGCCTGCCCGATGCGCCCGCGGGCCCGAAGGGGCTCTCGCTCGCGCTGGTGCCCAAGCAGCTGCCCGACGGCACGCGCAACGCGGTGCATTGCGAACGCATCGAGGAGAAGATGGGCCTGCACGGCAGCCCCACCTGCGTGATGCGCTTCGACGAGGCCACCGGCTGGCTGGTCGGTGAGGCGGGCCGTGGGCTGGCCGCGATGTTCGTGATGATGAATGCGGCGCGGCTGCACGTGGCGCTGCAGGGCATCGGTCTGCTCGATGCGGCCTGGCAGAAGGCCGGCGCCTATGCGCTGGAACGCCGCCAGATGCGCGCCCCCGGCGCTACGCCGGCCAGCCGCGGCAGCGAGGCCGCCGACCTGATCGCCGAGCATCCGGCGGTCCGCCGCATCCTCGACACGCAGCGCGCCTGGATCGAGGGCGCGCGCGCCGTCGCCTACCGCAGCGCGCTCATGCTGGACGTGGCCGCGCACGACGCCGACCCCAGGGCGCGCGAGCGTGCGCAGCGCTGGTGCGCGCTCGTCACGCCGGTGCTCAAGGCCGCCTGCACGCAGCAGGCCTTCCACGGCGCGAGCGAATGCCTGCAGGTCTTCGGCGGCCATGGCTACGTGCGCGAATGGGGCATCGAGCAGATCGTGCGCGATGCGCGCGTGACGATGATCTACGAGGGCACCAACGAGATTCAGGCCATCGACCTGCTGGTGCGCAAGGTGCTGCCCGACGGCGGCGCCGCGATGTCGGCCCTGCTGGTCGAACTGCGCGACACGCTCGATGCCTCGCGCGACGCCGACGCCGACGTGCAGCGCCGGCTCGCCCAATTGCGCTACCTGGGCACCACCATCGCGATGGCCGCGCAGGCCGACCCGAAGCTGCCGTACGAAGTGGCCGACGACTACCTGCGGCTCGTGATGCTCGCGCTGCTGGCCTGGGCCTGGGCGCGCATCGATGCGGCCAAGGCCAGCGACGCCGGGCGCACCGAGCGCACCGGCCCCGCGGCGGCGTTCCGGCGCTGGGTGCTGCCGGAGTTCGAAATGCGGCACGGCATCGTCAAGCGCGCCTGCGAGGGTCTTGCACTGTCGCATGCGGCCGGTCCGCGCCCCTGAAGACGCGCAACCGTTCGGTTGCTTGTTTCGGGATGCGGGTGTACGATGTATCACGCAACCATTCGGTTGCATGTTCATCCATCCACACCCAAGGAGACCGCCATGGCCCCAGCGACCCCCGCCGAATCCGCCGATCGCATCGAACGCAGCATCCTCATCCAGGCGCCGCGCGCCAAGGTGTGGCAATTGCTGTCCGATGCCGAACGCTTCGGCCGCTGGTTCGGCGCCGACCTGCAGGGCCAGCGCTTCGCGCCTGGCGAGGTGGCGCGCGGCCCGATCACGATCGAGGGCTTCACGCACGTGATGTTCGAAGTGAAGGTCGAGCGCGTGGAGCCGCAGTCGCTGCTCTCGTGGCGCTGGCATCCGTACGCCGTCGATCCGAAGGTGGACTACAGCGCGGAGGAACCCACGCTCGTCACCTGGACGCTGCACGACGCGCCCGGCAACGCGACGCTGGTCAAGACGGTCGAATCGGGTTTCGACAAGGTGCCGCCGCACCGCCGCCTCGAGGCCTTCCGCATGAACACCGGCGGCTGGGAAGGCCAGCTCGAGAACGTGCGCCGCCATGCCGAGCAAGGCTGAGCCCGCACCGCTGGTGGCCGCGCCGCCGGACCGCCTCGCCAAGGTGTTCTTCGCGCTCGGCGACGCCACGCGCCTGCGCCTCGTCGCGGTGCTGTGCGCGGGCGGCGTGTTCTCGATCGCCCAGCTCACGGCCAGCACCGAGATCAGCCGGCAGGCCGTGACCAAGCATCTTCAGGTGCTCGGCGAGGCCGGGCTGGTGACCGACCTCCGGCTCGGCCGCGAGCGGCTCTGGCAGTTCGACCCGACGCAGCTCGACGAAGCACGCCGCACGCTCGAAGTCATCGGGCGCCAGTGGGAAGCGGCTCTGGCGAAGCTGAAGGCCTTTGCCGAGTCGGACTGAACTCCCGCGCGATCCGCGCGCCCAGCGCGCGCGCGATGCCAAAGTTCTCGCCCCAGTCGCCGTCGGCCGGCTCGAGCAGCAGCTCGGAACGCGGCACCTGCGCACCGCAGTAGTCGAAGATGCCGTGGTCGATCTGGGTCCTCATCGCGCCGAAGTAGCCGTGCCGCGCATAGGTGCGCCAGTCGGCGCCGCCGATCGCGGCCAGATACACGGGCAGGCGCTGCAGCTTCTTCGCGAGCGGCTGGCCCGGCACCTCGTCGTAGGCCCAGCCGTTGGAGAACACGCGGTCGATCCAGCCCTTGAGCAGGCCCGGGAACGACCACCAGTACACCGGATAGACCAGCGCCAGCGCGTCCGCCCGGTCGATGCGTGCCTGCTCCGCGCGCACGTCGGCGCTCGGCGAGCGCCGCTCGCGGTGCACGGCGACATCGTGTTCGGTGAAGCGCGGGTCGAAGCCTTCGGCGGCCAGGTCGGCCAGCTCGGCCGAATGGCCCGCGTCGCGCACGCCCTCGGCGATGCGCGCGGCGACGGCATGGGTGACGGAGGCGGGCCGCGGATGGGCCACGACGACGAGTGCGTGCATCGGATGTCCTTTCGTGATGGGCTATGTACGTTTGGTAGGTTTCCGTCTGCAATGTACCATTCGTACATAACCACGCCACGGATGCGCCTTTGACCACCGCCCCGCCCCGCCAACGCCTCGCCCGCGAAGACCGCTACCGGCAGCTGATCGCCTCGGCATGGACGCTCGTGAAGCACGAAGGGATGGATGCGCTCACGCTCGGGCGCCTGGCCGAGCAGGCCGGGGTCGCCAAGCCGGTCGTGTACGACCACTTCGGCAGCCGCAACGGACTGATCTCGGCGCTCTACCTCGACTTCGAGGCGCGCCAGGAAGCGATCATCGACGCCGCCATCGCAGCCACGCCGAAGCGGCTCGACGCGATGGCGAGCGTGATCGCCGCCACCTACGTGGACTGCGCGCTCGCGCAGGGCCGCGAGCTGCCGGGCATCGTCGGCGCACTGGCCGGCGCGCCCGAGCTCGAACTGGTGCGGCGCGAATGCGCCGATGCCTTCCACGAGAAATGCCGCCGCGTGCTGGCGCCGTTCGCGCCCGCGGGCCAGCTCGCGCCGCTGCGCGTGCGCGCCATGCTGGGCGCGGCCGAAGCGCTGTCGTACGCCGCGGTGGCGGGCGAGATCACGCCGGCGCAGGCCCGGGCCGAGCTGCAGGCCACGATCGCGCTGCTGGTCACGACGCCGAAGGCGCCGGCCCCGCACAAAAGCTGACGCAGGCGTTACGCTCGGCTCCTCATGCCCCGCTCACCGAAGACCCCTCCCGCCAGGACCGAGCCGGCGCCCGGCCCGGCCGGCAAGCACGACCGGCTCGACGCCCGCGTGCTCGAAGCCTTCGTCGGCTACAACGCGCGCCGCGCGTGGCTGATCGTGAGCGACGTGTTCGCCGAGCGCATGGCGCCCTACGGGCTCAAGCAGATCGACTTCTCGGTGCTCTCGCTGCTGGCCCACAACCCCGGCGCCACCTCGCGCCAGCTCTGCAACACGCTGGACATCCTGCCGCCCAACCTCGTGAGCCTGGTCTCCACGCTCGACAGCCGCGGGCTCATCGAGCGCCGGCCGCATCCGCACGACGGCCGTGCGGTCGGCCTGCATCTCACCGAGGCCGGCGAGAAGCTGATCCGCGAGGCCGAGCAGACCGTGATGCAGCTCGAAGCCGACGCGAGCGCACGCCTCACGCTGCGCGAGCGCGAGACGCTGATCCGGCTGCTGCAGAAGATCTATCTCTGACGCGGGGCGGCCGCTACAGGCCGCGCTCCACCATGTCGATGAGCTGCTGGCCGAGCGCATGGATGGCCGCCGCATCCATCGCCTTGAGCGGCCCGTCGATGATGAGCAGCGCAAGCCCGTGCACGGCCGACCACGCGAGGTACTCGGCATTCGGGCGGCGCGCGGGATCGAGCACGCCGGCTTCCACGAGCCGGTCGATCGCGGTGCCGAGCAGCTGGAACGGATCGAGGCCGCCCGGGCCCGCGCTGCCCGGCCCCACGTCGCCGGCCGCTTCATCGGACGAGACCACGAAGGCGGTGCGGAACAGCCCCGGCTCCGCCTGCGCGAAGCGCAGGTAGGCGGTGCCGATGGCGCGCACCCGCGCACGCGCGAAGTCGGCGGGCGGCTGATCGCGCGGAAGCACCGCGAGTGCCTGTTCCATCGCCACCGCCGCGGCCGAGAGCGCCGCCGCACGCACCGCGAGCAGCAGCTCGCGCCGGCTCGCGAAATGGCGATAGGCCGCGTTCGGCACCACGCCCGCGCGCCGCGTCACCTCGCGCAGCGCCACCGCCTCGGGGCCGCCGTCGCGCGCCAGCTCGATGCCCGCATCGAGCAGCGCCCGCCGCAGGTCCCCATGCCGGTAGGTGCTGCGCGCGGCAGGCGGTGTGGGGGCGGGGGGAACGACGCGCGGGCTCATCGGAAGAATCTCCATGTGGACAGTGTCCATTATGTCTGCTATTCTTTGTGGACGGTGTACACAAACTAGGTATTCCGTATTCGCGCAGGGTCTGCGCCCTTCTTCATCCCGTCCAAAGGAGTCGCCATGAAAGTCCAGTCCTATCTCTCCTTCGAAGGCCGTTGCGACGAAGCGATCGCTTTCTACAAGAAGGCGCTTGGCGCCGAGGTGGTCCAGCTCATGCGCTACAGCGAAGCGCCCCCCATGCCCGCGTCCGACATGGAGGACGGCTGCGGCGGTGCCACGCCGGCGGCCGACAAGGTGATGCATTCCGTGCTGCGCGTCGGCGAGACCGAGCTGATGCTGTCCGACGGACGGTGTTCGGGGCAGGCGGAGTTCAAGGGCATCATGCTGTCGATCACCGCGTCCACCGATGCCGACGCGCGCAAGTGGTTCGATGCGCTCGCCGAAGGCGGCCAGGTGATGCAGCCGCTGACGCAGACCTTCTTCACCTCGAGCTTCGGCATGCTCACCGACCGCTTCGGCGTGGGCTGGCTCATGGTCGTCGCGGCCGCCTGATACGGAGGAAACAGCACCATGTCTCCCATCCACGCCTACCTCACCTTCGACGGCAACGCCGCCGAAGCCATGCGCTTCTACGAAAAGACGCTCGGCGGCACCATCCATATGATGATGACCGTCGGCGAGACGCCCGACGCCGCGCACTTTCCGCCCGAGGCGCGCCACCGCATCATGCATGCCGCGCTCGCCTACGGCGACGGCATGCTCATGGCCTCCGACACCATGCCGGGCCAGACCTACGAGGGCATGAAGGGCTTCGGCGTCGCCCTCACGCTCGACACCGTGGCCGAAGGCAAGCGCGTGTTCGACGCCTTCGCCGAGGGCGGCCACGTCGGCATGCCGTTCGAGAAGACCTTCTGGGTCGAGGGCTTCGGCATGGTAACCGACCGCTTCGGCACCCCGTGGCTCATCAACGGCGGCAAGCCGCTCGTCTGAGTTCTTTCTGCAGGAAATCCATCCATGACCGACACACTCGACAACAACAACCGCAAGCGCTGGCTCGCACTGATGGTGCTGTGCCTCGGCGTGCTGATGATCGTGCTCGACACCACGATCGTGAACGTGGCGCTGCCCTCGATCCGCACCGACCTGGGCTTCACCGAAACCTCGCTGGTCTGGGTGGTGAACGCCTACATGCTGACCTTCGGCGGCTTCCTGCTTCTCGGCGGCCGGCTCGGCGACCTCTACGGCCACCGCCGGATGTTCCTGGTCGGGCTGGTGCTGTTCACGCTGGCGTCGCTGGCCTGCGGCATCGCGGGCTCGCAGGCCATGCTGGTGGCGGCGCGCGCGGTGCAGGGGCTGGGCGGCGCGGTGGTCTCGGCCGTGTCGCTCTCGCTGATCATGAACCTCTTCACCGAGCCGGCCGACCGCGCCAAGGCGATGGGGGTCTACGGCTTCGTCTGCGCCGGCGGCGGCAGCATCGGCGTGCTGCTCGGCGGCCTGCTCACGAGCACGCTGAGCTGGCACTGGATCTTCCTGGTCAACCTGCCGATCGGCGTGGCGGTGTATGCGCTGTGCGTGGCGCTGCTGCCCAAGGCGCGCGGCCATGCCCACGGCGAGAAGCTCGACGTGGCCGGCGCGGTCGCGGTCACGCTGTCGCTGATGCTCGCGGTGTATGCGGTGGTCAACGGCAACGAGGCCGGCTGGCAGTCGGCGCAGACGCTCGGGCTGCTGGGCGCGGCGGCGGTGCTGATGGTGCTGTTCATCGCCATCGAAGCGAAGGTGCAGCATCCGCTGATGCCGCTCGGCCTGTTCCGGCTGCGCAGCGTGTCGGTGTCGAACGTGGTGGGCGTGCTCTGGGCGGCCGCGATGTTCGCGTGGTTCTTCATCTCGGCGCTCTACATGCAGCTGGTGCTCGGCTACACGCCGATGCAGATCGGCCTCGCCTTCCTGCCGGCCAACCTGCTGATGGCGGTGTTCTCGCTCGGCCTGTCGGCCAAGCTGGTGATGCGCTTCGGCATCCGCCGGCCGCTCGCCGGTGGCCTCGGGCTCGCGGCCGTCGGTCTTGCGCTCTTTGCATGGGCACCGGTGAACGGCGGCTTCGCGCTGCACGTGCTGCCCGGGATGCTGCTGCTCGGTCTCGGCGCCGGCATGGCCTTCAATCCGCTGCTGCTCGCGGCGATGAGCGAAGCCAGCCCCACCGAATCAGGGCTGGCCTCGGGCGTGGTGAACACCGCCTTCATGATGGGCGGCGCGCTCGGCCTGGCCGTGCTCGCGAGCGCCGCGGCGGCGCGCACGGGGGCGATGACGGCCGCCGGGGCGCAGTTGCCGCTCGCGCTGACCGGCGGCTACAACCTCGCGTTCCTGATCGGCGCGGTGTTCGCGGCCGTGGCGGCGCTGCTCGGCGGGCTGCTGCTGCGCACCGCATCGCCGGCATCCGCGCAGCACCACAACGACAACAACACCCAGAACGACGAAGGGGCGTCCACCGGCGCGGCCAGCCGTGCCACGGCGTCCTGAGGGCGGCGCGCGCATCCCGCCTCCGCGCTTTCCCTTCTTTCTTTTTCCGTTGCAACCAAGGAGATTTCCCATGGCCCGCTATATCGATGGTTTCGTCGTGCCCATTCCCGCCAACAACGTCGAGGCGTACCGCAAGCTCGCCCGCAAGGCCGGCAAGATCTGGATGGAATACGGTGCGCTCGAATTCGTGGAGTGCATTGCCGACGACGTGAAGCCCGGCAAGTACACGTCCTTTCCGCAGAGCGTGAAGCAGAAGGCCGACGAGACCGTGGCCTTCTCGTGGATCGTGTTCAAGTCGCGCAAGCACCGCGACGCGGTCAACGCCAAGGTGATGGCCGATCCGCGCCTCGCCGCGATGGACCCGAAGACCATGCCCTTCGACGCCAAGCGCATGATCTTCGGCGGCTTCAAGCCGATCGTCGAGTTTTGAACCACCCCCGTCCCTCGCGCACTTCGTATCGCTCGACTCCCCCCTCGAGGGGGCAACACCAGCGGCCCGGCAAAGCCGGTTCCGCGGTGTTCCTGGCTGATTCGCCGCTCCGCGCGCTCAGCCCAGAAAGCCGTCGTAGACGAGCTTGAGGCCGGTCAGCAGCATGCCGAGGTACACGAAGCGATAGAACCACGTCGCGTCGATGCGCCGTGCGATGCGGATGCCGACCCACACGCCGAAGGGCGCGAGCGGCATCAGTACGACGGAGGTGGCGAGCGTGCGCAGGTCGATCAGGCCTAGCCATGCGTAGGGGATCCACTTGCTCAGGTTCACCACGAAGAAGAAGTAGGCCATCGTCGCGGTGAACACCACCGGCTTGAGCCGCAGCGGAATCACGTAGGCATTGACCGGCGGACCGCCCGCGTGCGCGATGAAGCTCGTGAAGCCCGACACCGCCGTGAGCGCCGCACCCACCGCGCGCGAAGGCAGCGGATCGTCGGGCTTGGGCGGGAACACCAGCCGCTGCGCGAGGAACAGCAGCGTGAACACGCCGACGATGCCCGCGACCGTGTGCGCCGACAGCACGCGAAACAGCAGCGTGCCGATGAGCGTGCCGAGCAGGCCGAACGGAATCAGGAACTTGAGCAGCGCGCGGTCGAAGTCGCGGCGGAAGGCCGCGATGCCCAGCACGTCCATCAGCAGCAGCAGCGGCATCAGGATCGCCGCCGCCTGCGGCACGGTCACGGCCAGCGCCATCAGCGGCACCGCGAGCGAGCCGAAGCCGGCACCGAAGCCGCTCTTGCTGATGCCGAGCAGCAGCACGGCGGGAATGGCGACCGCATAGAAATGCGGGTCGGTGATCAGGGGAAAGACCATGGAACGGGCAGCGGCAGGGCAGAAAAATGCCCGCGCGGCATCGGCAGGCGGCGGGCCGTCCGAGCGTAGCAGGATGCCGGCGGGCTTGCTGGCGGCGGCGCGCCCTGCCGAAAACTGTGCGCAAACGCACAGCGCGCGCCGCGGCCGCCGCGCACACTGCACGGACCCTTGCCGCAGCCGCGGCACACCTCCCCGACCGCTACAAGGAATTCCCATGGACCCCCGGGCCGCCACCGCCACACCTTCCCTCGCGACCTCCGACGATGCCGGCAAGCTGCTGCTGCGCGTGGCCATCGGCGTGCTGGTGCTGCTGCACGGCATCTTCAAGCTCTCGGCCGGCGTGGGCTTCATCGCGGGCATGCTGGCCAAGGCCGGCTTGCCGGGCGGGCTCGCCTACCTGGTGTACGTGGGCGAGATCGTGGCGCCGCTGCTCATGATCGCCGGCCTCTGGACCCGCGCCGCCGCGGCCGTGGTCGTGGTGAACATGCTGTTCGCCCTCGGCCTGGTCCACATGGCCGACCTGTTCGCGCTGACCAAGCAGGGCGGCTGGGCGCTCGAACTGCAGGGCCTGTACCTGTTCGGCGCGCTCGCCGTGGTGCTGCTGGGCGCGGGCCGCTTCGGCATCGGCGGCGTGCGCGGCCGCTGGAACTGAGCGGGCTCAGGCAGCGTCGCCGCGCACCTGCGCGACCATGCGCTCGAGCCGCGCCACGTCGGCCACGACGAGCGCGCGCTCTTCCTTGCGCAGCACGCCGTCGCGCGCGAGCACGTTGAGTTCGCGCGTCACCTGCTCGCGGTTGGTGCTGATCTGGCCGGCAAGCGCCGCATGCTTCGGCGCCGGTGCGAGCCGCGCCTGGTTGTCCGCGACGCCGGCCGCGCGCGCCAGGCGCAGCAGCTCGGCATGCAGCCGGTTCTGCACGCCCAGGGTGCTCAGGTCGATCACGCGCTCGGACAGCTGCCGCACCAGCGACGCGAGCCGCTGCATCACGCGGCCGGCCACCAGCGGCTCCTCGCGCAGCAGCGCCAGGAAGGCCGCGCGGTCGAGGCTCGCGACCACGCAGGGCTCGAGCGTGACCACGTCGGCCGAGCGCGGACCGCCGTCGATGGCCGCGATGTCGCCGAAGTGCTCGCCGGCCTCCGAGTCGCGGAAGGTCACCTGGCGCCCGTTGGCCGAATAGGTCGTCACCCGCACGCGGCCGGAGACCAGCAGGAACACCTCGCCCTGCGGCTGGGCGCGCAGCAGCAGCGGCTTGCCGCCTTCCACGCTGTGCCAGAGGCACTGGCCCGCCAGCTCGTCGAGGCGCCGGTCCGGCAGCCCCTGCAGCAGCGCGATCCGCCGCAGCGCGAGGCTGGAGCGTGCCGCCGCGGTGGCGGCCGCGCGGGTGGAAGAAGGGGAGTTCGACGGTGGGGCCATGGGAGGTCGCGGGGCGCGCGCATTATGCTTGCGAGCCCCTCCGACTCCCCGCATGGACAGACGTTCCCCATCCACCCCCCTGACCCCGACGCGGCGCAACCTGCGATGGGCCAGCGGGCTGGTGCTGATGGGCTACGTGACGCTGCATCTGCTGAACCATGCGCTCGGCATCGCGTCGTTCGCGCGTGCGGAGGCCGTGCTCGGCGTGCTGCGCGCCTTCTGGCACAGCCCGCCCGGCACGCTGCTGCTCTACGGCGCCGCGCTGGTGCACCTGGTGCTCGCGGTCGCGGCGCTGTGGGAACGCCACACGCTGCGCATGCCGCCGCTCGAGGCCTTGCGCGTGGTGCTCGGCTTTTCGCTGCCGCTGCTGCTGGCCGCGCACCTCACGGCCATGCGGCTGGCCCACACGGCCTACGGCATCGAAGGTTCCTATGCGCGGGTGGTGTGGGGGCTGTGGGATCTGCCGGGCGCGAGCGCGCAGTTCGCCCTCATGCTCGCAGCCTGGGCGCACGGCTGCCTGGGGCTGCACTTCGCGCTGCGCGTGCGGCCTTGGTATCGCCGCTTCTCGCACCTGCTGCTGGCGCTGGCGGTGGTGCTGCCGCTGCTCGCGGCGATCGGCTTCGTCTCGATGGGGCGCGAATTCCAGTGGACCGGCGTTCCGCCCTACGCGGCGCCCACGCCCGCGCAGGCCCGCACGCTCGAGGCCGTGGAGCGCAGCATCAAGCTGTTCTATGCACTCGGGCTGGTGCTGCTGCTCGGCGCGCACGCCGGCCGCGCCTGGGTCCACCGCTGGACCGGCGGCGCATCGATCGCGCTGCGCTACCCGGACCGCACGGTGCAGGTGCCGCGCGGCTGGAGCGTGCTGGAGGCCAGCCGCGCGCACGGCATCGCGCACCTGTCGGCCTGCGGCGGACGGGCGCGCTGCTCCACCTGCCGCGTGCGCGTGGCCGGACCCGCCGCGCACGTCGGCGCTCCGGGGCGCGACGAGGCACGCACCCTCGCACGCGTGCGTGCGCCGCACGACGTGCGCCTGGCGTGCCAGCTGCGCCCGCAGGGCGACGTGGAGGTCACGCCGCTGTTCGCGCCGCCGCCCAACGAGGGCCGGCCCGCGCCGGTCGCGCGCTTCGGGCACGAGCGCGAGGTCGCGATCCTGTTCGTCGACCTGCGGCGCTGGTCGGGCCTGTCGGAGCGGCAGTGGCCCTTCGACCTCGCCTACGTGCTCGACCGCTACTTCGCCACCGTGGGCGCCGCGGTGCGCGAGGCCGGCGGCGTGCCCAACCAGTTCATCGGCGACAGCGTGATGGCGATCTTCGGCCTGGAGTGCGAGCTCGCGACCGCCTGCCGCCAGGCCCTGCACGCCACCACGCTGATCGGCCAGCGCATGGACGCCTGGAGCGACGGCTTCGAGGCCCAGTTCGGCCAGCGGCTCGATTTCGGCATGGGGCTGCATGCGGGCCGCGCCGCCGTGGGCGAGGTGGGCTACCTCGAGACCACCACCTTCAGCGCGATCGGCGAAGTGGTCAACACCGCGAGCCGGCTGCAGGACCACTCCAAGCAGGCCGCGGCGCGGCTCGTGCTCTCGCTGTTCGCGGCCCAACAGGCCGGTGCGGCCGAGCGCTTCGGCGAACCCGAGCTGCTCGCGGTGCGCGGCCGCACCGAGCCGCTGCAGGTGCTGTACGCCACGCGCACGGCCTGAGCCCCGAGCCCTTCGCCCGAAACCGGTGCGCAAACGCACAGCGCGAACGGCAGCGCGGTTTCACACTGCATGCCGTGGCAACGACGAATGTCCGCCGCCCACACGACATCCGAAGGGACTCTCCGACCATGAACACCAAGCAACTCATCGCCCTCTCCGCCCTCGCGCTCGCCGCCAGCGCCGCATCGGCCCAGACCGTGCCGGCCGAAGCCTGGGTGGGCGCACCGATCGCCAGGACCGCCGGTGCGCTGAGCCGCGCCGAGGTGCAGACCGAGCTTGCGCGTTCGCAGACGGTCGCCCGCGCGCCGCAGGAAGCCTGGGCCGGCAGCGCCGCCGGCGAGGCCGTGGCGGCCGGCGCGCTGAGCCGCGCCGAAGTGCAGGCCGACCTCGCGCTGTGGACCCGTGCCGGCCTCGACCAGTACGCACTGCGGGACAGCGTGGACCGCACCAGCCCCGACTTCCGCCAGCGCAGCGCCACCTACGAACAGTCGCGCCAGAGCGCCGCCTACACCGCCGAAGTGCAGCGCCTGCAGGGCGCGCCCGCGGTCGCGAGCAGCGGCGCCGGCGCTTCCGGCGCGAACTGAACGCGCTCAGCCCGCGGGCGCGACGCGCACCGTCGACGCCGCGCGCCGCGATGCGATGGCGAAGCGCACCGGCAGGAAGCGCTCGATCACCGCGCAGTTGGTGCGCGTGTGCTCGGTCACCTCGCTGCAGGTGAAGGCCGCGGCCTGCCCGCTCTGCCAGGTCGCGAGCGCCAGCAGCAGCGCGAGCTGATCGGCCAGGTGCGGGCCGACCGCCGCCTCGCTCTGGAGGAAGGCGCGCACCTCCTTCACCAGCGCATGCGCCACCTGCTCGGCCGAGAGCGTCTTCTCGCCGAAGGCGGTGAAGACCTCGGTCACGTTCGCATGCACGAGCGTGGCCATCAGCGCATTGCCCGGACCTTCATCCTGGCGCGCCGTTCCGTAGCGCAGCTGCTCGCCGCTCCAGCCCAGCGCGGCGCCCAGCGTCTCGAGTTCGCGCGTGGGCACGTGGCGTGCGAGCCCCGGCGCCAGACATTCGGCATGGCGCTCGCGCGCCTCGCCGCGTTCGAGCAGGTCGAAGGGCTGCAGCAGGCCGGCCGCGGGCACGATGGTGGCCTCGACCTCGCCGCCGCCCGCGGGATAGAAGCCGGCGCGGCGCAGCACCAGCTGCAGGTCCGCGCCCAGGCGGCGCACCAGCGGCGCGAAGGCGCGCTCCAGGAAATGGAAGGGCGGCGCCATCGGGTTGTGCGTGCCGCCGCGCAGTTGCACGCGGCTCGGCGCGCCGGCCAGCAGCAGTGGCGGCAGCACCGTCTGCAGCACGAGCAGGCAGCTGCCTGCGCTCGCGACGGTGAACTGGTAGGCGCCCGCGCGCACCGCGCCGGGCGCGAAGCGCAGCGACTGCGCGCCGAGCTCGGCGCCTTCGACACGGGCGCCGCTGATCTCCGCCGCGGCGTTCACGCAGGCGAGGTGCTGACGCATCAGGCCCGGCTTGGCGCGGCCCGCGCGGATGTTCTCGATCGCGACCGGCTGGCCCGTGGCGACCGAGAGCGCGAGGCTGGTGCGCAGGATCTGGCCGCCGCCTTCGCCCTGGGCGCCGTCGAGCGCGATGGTTCGCGGCAGTGCCGCGTTCTCCTGTTCTTGTGCTTGCATTTCTGAATCTCTTTTTTCTTCGTTGTCTTGCCCCGGCTCACGACGGCCGCGGCTGGAAGTGCTGCGCCCACATGCGCACCTCGCAGCGCGCATGGCTTCGCACCACCGCCATCTGCGAAGCCGAGGGCGGCCGGCCGACGCAGTGCATCAGCGCGAGAAGCCGCGGCAGCCGCTCGGGATCGTCGTCGCGGTGCGCGAATGCGGCCTCGGCGCAGGCCGCGATCCGTTCGCCGTCGATGGCCCGCAGGAAGTCGCGCCAGCGCCATGGATTCGCCTGGCCGCGCAGGCAGGCCTCGATGGCCCAGTCTTCGTCGCCCGGATGACGCAGGCAGCCCGCGAGCGCCTTCGCGGCCTCGTCGGCGCCCACGCGCGCCCAGCTTCCCCACGTCGACTGCCGCGCCTCGACCAGCGCACGCAGCCGTTCGATGTCGGCCTCCGCGCCCCAGACGCCCAGCGCGGCGATGGCCAGCACGCGCAGGCTCCACCACTTGCTCGCCAGCGCCGCCTCCACCTGCGCGCGCGCCTCGGGCGTGGGCGCCGAGCGGGCCAGCGCCCGCAGTTGCGCCGAAGCCAGGCCGAGCAGGTTCGCGCCCTCGCCGTCGCGCGATGCCGCGCTCGCGGCACGGCGCGCGCGCCGGCAGGCGAGGCAGCGCACCGCGCCGCCGTGGATGCTCGCATGCACCACCTCGTACCACCACTTCTGCTGCTTCGCGGTCCAGACCTCTTCGGCGCCGCAGTCGCGGCAGGTGAAGGCACGGTCGAGGTAGTGCGTGGGCAGCGTGCCGTAGGTGTTGTTGTGGCGGGCGAGCACCTCGAGATCGGCCGGCTCCATGCCCGGCGCGCGCAGCAGCGCGCCGCGCGGCCGGTCGGGCGCGCGCAGCTCGGCCTCGATGCGCGCCGCGCGCGCGAGGCGGTGCGCCTTGATCTCGGCGCGGCGTTGCTTGTTGCTCTTCACGGTCCTGTCCTCCACCTGCCGGCCGCGGCACGCGCCGCGGCGTCGGTCATCCCTTCACGCAAACCACCTGCTTGAGCGTGTACACCACCTCCACCAGGTCCTTCTGCGCCGCCATCACCGCATCGATGTCCTTGTAGGCCATCGGGATCTCGTCGATCACGTCGGCATCCTTGCGGCATTCGACGCCCTCGGTCGCCGCGACCTGGTCGGCCACGGTGTAGAGCTTCTTCGCCTTGGTGCGGCTCATCGAGCGGCCCGCGCCGTGGCTGCAGCTCATGAAGCTCTCGGGGTTGCCCTTGCCGCGCACGATGTAGCTCTTGGCGCCCATGCTGCCCGGAATGATCCCGAGCTCGCCGGCCTTGGCGCTCACCGCGCCCTTGCGGGTCACGAGCACGTCTTCGCCGAAGTGCGTCTCGCGGCTCACGTAGTTGTGGTGGCAGTTCACCGCTTCCACATGCGCCTCGAAGGGCTTGGCGATGACCTTGCGCGCGGCCGCGACCACGCGCTGCATCATCACCTCGCGGTTCGCACGCGCGAACTTCTGGGCCCAGCCCACGGCGCGCACGTAGTCGCCGAAGTACTTCGCGCCTTCCTCGAAGTACGCGAGGTCCTGGTCGGGCAGGTTGCGCTGGTGCTGTTCGGCATCCTTCTTCGCGAGCTCGATGAAGTGCGTGCCGATGGCATTGCCCACGCCGCGCGAACCCGAGTGCAGCATGAACCACACCGCGCCCGCCTCGTCGAGGCAGACCTCGATGAAGTGATTGCCGGTGCCCAGCGTTCCCAGGTGCTTGTGGTTGTTGGTGTTCTTCAGGCGCGGATAGTCCTCGCAGATCGCGTCGAACTCGCCCTTCAGCGCCGACCAGGCCACGTCGGTCTCGTTCGGCGGCGTTTCCCACGAGCCCTTGTCGCGGCCCATGCGCCTGGGGTTCGAGCCGTGCGGCACGGCCTTCTCGATCGCGGAACGCAGCGGGCCGAGGTTGTCGGGCAGGTCGTTCGCATGCAGCGTGGTCTTGCAGGCCATCATGCCGCAGCCGATGTCCACGCCCACCGCGGCCGGGATGATGGCCTTGAAGGTCGGAATCACCGAACCCACGGTCGCGCCGATGCCGTAGTGCACGTCGGGCATGGCCGCGATGTGCTTGAACACGATCGGCAGGCGCGCGGCGTTCTCGAGCTGCTGCTGCGCCTCGGCTTCCACGGGCACGCCGTTCGTCCACATCTTCACCGGCACCCCGTTGGCGACTTCGTGCAGCTTGTAGTTCTGTTCCATTCTTCTCTCCGGAAAGGCCGGCGCGGCTGCGTCGGTTCCAATAAAAAAAGCAGCGACAAGGATCGGCGAAACATTCGTGCTCTACCACTGAGCTACGGTCTTTCGACCGGCGGGATTCGAACCCGCGACCCCGAGCGTTGAAGGCTGTAGTTCCGCCAGCATTCGCTGCACAAACACCTGCATCCCCGTTCGGCGACGAACGATCGATGCGAGGAAGCACATGGTTGTATGTACTCGCATCTGCATTCGCCGAACGACGACACTCATTCGGATTCTTCTTCGGATCGGGCGCCGCGGCCACAGCCGACGGCGCCGTCTCGCTTTCCACTCAGATCGAAGTCTCTTCGATCACACCCACCCAGTGGTCGGCGCCCAGGCCGCCCGCGGCATAGACCGCCAGCAGCTTGAACACTTCGTCGCTGAAGCCGCCGATGTTCAGCACATCGTCGCGCTCCTGCGCCTGGGTGGTCGCACAGGGCTGGATGTCGATGCAGACCATCCGCGCCTTCGGGTTGCGCTTCCTGAACGCCTCCCACTCCTGCATGGTCGCGGTGCCGCGGCCACGTGCGCGGTCGGCCCACGATTCGTTGTCCGACACCAGAACCACCAGGTCGGCCTGCGCCTTCTCGCGGTTCAGCAACGCCAGCGGCGCGCTGCACGCGGTGCCGCCACCGCCCACCGCCGCCAGCCTGGCGGCATTGGTCAGCACCGAATCGCGCGGATTCAGCGACAGCGAAACCACTTTGGTCTCGAAGGGCAGCACACGCGCATCCGCATTGCGGCGAAGCACGGCGGCAGCCACCAGCGCGGCCACGTCGATGCAGCGCACCGCCGAAGTCGCGGAGCCGCGGTAGCCCGTCACCGGCGCGCTCATCGAGCCCGACACGTCGGGGCACACCACCACGCGGCCCTCGAACTGCGGCACGTTGGCCAGCGCGAGTTCCATCGCGTCCTGCAGCGCCTCCTTCACCGAGTGCGGCACCTCGGCGCCGGTCGCGGCGTAGGCCGCCATCAGCTGGTACGGCAGCACGCGCGCCCTGGCCACGGCCTGCGGATCGCGTAGCTTCGCCGCCACTTCCTCGGCCAGGCCGGGGAGCGTGAACACGCCATGACGGGCGAAGGTGTTCAGGTTCTGGCGCACCATCTGCCACGAGCCGCGCTGCGCGATCCGCGCCCAGGCCCGGGTGTCCAGTTCCAGCGCGGTCAGCATCTGGAACGGCACCTCGGGCACTTCGAGCGAACGGTCGCGCTTGAAGCGTTCGAAGGCCTGCGTCACGGGCGGCAGCGCCTCGAGCGCATACGGACGGCCGATCAGCCATGCGAACCATGCGGCGCGCCACGCTTCGGCAGGCTTGGGGTGAACCATCTTCACCACGTCGGCCAGCGAAGGCGTGCTGCCCACCGCGGCGTTCAGCAATTGGGCCTCGGTCGCGTCGAGCAGCCATTGCTGCACGAGCTTCTTCGGACGCGTGCCGAGCGACTTGCGGCCCACGGCACCCGATCGCAGCATCTGCACGAAGTTGCGCAGCATCCTGCCGTTGTCGATCACCTGCGGAAACACCTTGGCGAGCAGCGCCACGTCGCGCACCGCGAGCGTCGCGGCCAGCAGCGCGGGCATGTCCTTCATGTGACCGCTGCGGCGCGCATACACGGCCGTCTTGGCAACGAACAGCGGATCGACTTGGCGGGCCAGGGCCAGCACGGCATCGAGCTGGTCCTGCGCCTGTGCGTAGAAGCTGTTGTTCAGGCAACCGGTCGCGGCGAGTTGCGCCAGCTGGTGCCTGGGCGACGGCGCGTAGGCCGCGCCACCGGCTTCGTTGCGCGCGGTGGCCGCGGGCAGCAGCGCGCCGCGCAGGGTCTGGAAGAGTTGAAGGTTGGCCATTTGACTTCTCCTTGCGGGGTTCTTTTTGTTCGTTCGTTGACTGGGTACGTGCTCCTTATCGCAACGGGTGTGCCAGGTACCGGTGGCGCCTTGTCGGAGCTCAACAACCCGTTGATTTCATTGACCTTTTTTCAATTCATCGCCCATGCTGGCCAAACCATCGACACCGTTTGCCGGATATTTCTTATAATTTTGGATAGTCATTTATCCAAACAATGAAGAAACCCATCGTCGTCATCGGCTTCCTCGGCACCCAGCTCGATGCCGGCCAGGGCACCGGCCGCTGGGAGAAGTGGCGCCCCACGGTCTCGCTCGCGCAGCACGAGGACATGGTGGTCGCGCGCATGGAGCTGCTTTACACGCTGCGCCATCAGGCGCTGGCCGACCGCGTCAAGGCCGACATCGCGGCGGTCTCGCCCGAGACCACGGTCAACCTCGTGCCGATGGAGCTGGCCGATCCCTGGGACTTCGGCGAGGTCTACACGCGCCTGTACGACTGGGCGCGCGCCTACCCCTTCGACACCGAGCGCGAGCAGTACTGGTCGCACATCACCACCGGCACGCACGTGGCGCAGATCTGCATGTTCCTGCTGTCGGAGTCGCGCGTGATTCCGGGCGTGCTGGCGCAGACCTCGCCGCCCCGGCGCCAGCGCGCGGGCGAGGCGGGCACCTGCGCGCTGATCGATCTGGACCTCTCGCGCTACGACGCGATCGCGCGCCGCTTCGACGCCGAGCAGCGCGACGCGGTCGCCTTCCTGAAGAGCGGCATCGCCACGCGCAACGCGCGCTTCAATGCGCTGATCGACGAGATCGAACGCGTGGCGGTGCGGTCGCGCGCGCCGATCCTGCTCGTTGGGCCGACGGGCGCGGGCAAGTCCTTCCTGGCGCGGCGCATGTTCGAGCTCAAGCAGTCGCGCCACCAGACGACCGGGCCCTTCGTCGAGGTGAACTGCGCCACGCTGCGCGGCGACGGCGCGGCCTCCACGCTGTTCGGGCACAAGAAGGGCGCCTTCACCGGCGCCGCGAGCGAGCGCGCGGGGCTGCTGCGCACCGCGCACCAGGGCGTGCTCTTTCTCGACGAGATCGGCGAGCTCGGCCTCGACGAGCAGGCGATGCTGCTCAAGGCCATCGAGGAGAAGCGCTTCTTCCCGGTCGGCGCCGACAAGGAGGTGGAGAGCGATTTCCAGCTCATCGCCGGCACCAACCGCGACCTGCGCAGCGAGGTCGCGGCCGGGCGCTTTCGCGAAGACCTGTTCGCGCGCATCAATCTCTGGACCTACGACCTGCCGGGGCTCGCGCAGCGCCCCGAGGACATCGAGCCCAACGTCGACCACCTGCTGGCGCTGCATGCGAGCGAGAACCACCGCGTGGTGCGCTTCAACGCCGAGGCGCGCGCGGCCTACCTGCGCTTCGCGCAGAGCGGCGAGGCGCTGTGGTGCGGCAACTTCCGCGACCTGTCGGCGAGCGTGACGCGCCTGGCCACCCTGGCCGACGGCGGGCGCATTCCGGTCGCGCTGGTCGAGGCCGAGATCGCGCGGCTGCGCTGGCTGTGGAACCGCGAGGCACCGGCGGACGGACACGGCGCCGCGGCGGACGCCGTCGACCTCGACGCGCTGCTCGGCGAGGCGCGCGCGGCGGCACTCGACCTGTTCGACCGCCTGCAGCTCGAAGCGGTGCTGCGCGTGTGCCGAAGGGCGCGCAGCCTGTCGGACGCGGGGCGCCAGCTGTTCCAGGCCTCGCGCGCGCAGCGCAGCGTGGTGAACGATGCGGACCGTCTGCGCAAGTACCTCGCCAAGTACGGGCTCGAATGGAGCCGCATCGCATGAACTGGAAGAAGCTCGCGACCCTCTTCGCCCTGCCGGCCCTGCTCGGCGGCTGCGTGCAGTCGATGTTCTATTACCCCGACCGCGTGCGCTACGAGACTCCCGCGGCGCTCGGGCTGCGCTACGAGCCGGTGCAGTTCGCCAGCGCCGACGGCACGCGCCTGTCCGGCTGGTTCATTCCCGCCGCCGACCGCGCGGACCCGAAGCAGGCCCGGGGCACCGTGGTGCATTTCCACGGCAATGCGCAGAACATGTCGTCGCACTGGCGCTTCGTGGCCTGGTTGCCGAAGCAGGACTTCAACGTCTTCGTGTTCGACTACCGCGGCTACGGCGAATCCGAAGGGAGGCCCGAGCCCCGGGGCGTGTTCGAGGATTCGAGCGCCGCGCTCGACCATGTGCGGGCACGCGCCGACGTCGACCCCGAGCGCCTCCTCGTCTTCGGCCAGAGCCTGGGCGGCACCAACGCGATCGCGGTGCTGGGATCGGGCAACCGCGCGGGCGTGCGGGCGGCGGCGATCGAGTCGACCTTCCATTCGTATTGGTCGATCGCGAACGAGAAGCTGCCCGGCGCCGGCCTGCTCGTGAGCGACGAATTCGCCGCCTCCAGATACGTGGCGGCGATCTCGCCCATTCCGCTGCTGCTGATCCACGGCACCGCCGATGCGGTGATCCCGCACGCGCATTCGCAGCGCCTGTTCGCCGATGCGCGCGAGCCCAAGCGGCTCGTCGAGGTGGCGGGCGCGGGCCACCTCGAACCGATGACCGGGCGCTTCGGCAGCACCTGGCAGCGCGCACTGGTGGCATTCTTCGAGGCTTCGCTGCCGCCACCCCTGCCACGACCATGAAGCACTTCGACCAGGCCGCCACCCGCGCACCGCTCGACTTTGCGCGGCTGGTGCCCGCCCTGCATGCCGCCTTCGCGGCCGATGCGCAGGTGCCGCCGCGCCATGTGCACACGGTCCGGACCGGCGGCGGCGCCGATGCCGGCGAGGGCACGGTGCTCATCATGCCGGCATGGAGCGACGCGGGCTTCCTGGGCATCAAGACGATCAACGTCTTCCCGGGCAACGGCGCGCGCGGCCTGCCGGGCCTGCATGCCACCTACGTGCTGTACGACGCGCGCACCGGGGTGCCGCTGGCGCTGATGGACGGCAACGAGATCACCGCGCGCCGCACGGCCGCGGCTTCGGCGCTCGGCGCTTCCTTTCTGGCGCGCGGCGATGCGCGCCGCCTGCTCGTGCTGGGCACCGGCCGCATCGCGCGCCTGCTGCCGGCCGCGCATGCGAGCGTGCGCGCCATCGGCGAGGTGCGGGTGTGGAACCACCGGCCCGAAGGCGCCGAGGCGCTGGCCGCGCAATGGCGCGCCGAGGGCCTGGACGCACGCGCCGTCACCGACCTCGAAGCCGCCGTGCGGGCGGCGGACATCGTGAGCTGCGCCACGCTCGCGACCGCGCCGCTGGTGCGCGGCGAATGGCTGGCGCCGGGCTCGCACCTCGATCTGATCGGCAGCTTCACGCCCGCGATGCGCGAGGCCGACGTGCGCTGCTTCGAGGGCGCGCGCGTCTTCGTCGACACCGCCGAGGCATTGCAGAAGGCCGGTGAGCTGCTCGACGCGGTGGCATCCGGCACGCTGCGCATGGAGGCGGTGCAGGGCACGCTGGCCGCACTCTGCCGGGGCGAACGCGCCGGCCGTTCGGGCGACCGCGAGCGCACCGTGTTCAAGGCCGTGGGCAGCGCGCTCGAGGACCTGGCCGCGGCCACGCTGGTGTGGCAACACGCGATCTAAGGCTTAAGGCCTAGGCATCGGCCTTCGGCGGTCGCCCGTGAAAGCCATCGGCTGACAGGCAGGCAGGCCGTGCGGCCGATGGCACGCCTCTTGCGCCGGGGCTAGGCTGATGCCCATCGACACCCGATGCAGAGAGAGGCCTGCCGCATGCTCACCGTTTCACAGAAAGCCACCATCCTCGGCAAAGCCGGTTTCGACGTGCCCGCATGCCCTGCCGGCGATGCCGCCCCCGACGCGTCCGCCGCAGCATCGCCCGCCATGCAGGCATGGGCCCAGGCCGTCGAGGCCATGTACGTCGGCTACGTGGCAGCGCGCGCGGCCAAGAGCCTGCGCGACGCCGAGGAATCGCGCCAGGCCGACATGCTGCGGCGGCTGTCGCTGAACGCCTGGGCCGCCTGAGCCCGTATTCACACATTTGAATTAAGGCGGAGAGCACATCCGCCGATTAATGCGTGCAAAAGTTCACATCTAAGCCCGCTTCCCCGTAACTCGACCCCGCCCGGCGCCGGATAGCAGAGGAGCGTCGTTCGCACAGCCGGCCGTCGACGCGTGTTCTCTCGCCGGCCCGGGGTTGTGCATGTTTTCGAGCTTTGGAGCGGCCGCATGGGGGGCGCGCATGCGCCGGTCGGCGGCGGGTCTGGCCAGCGCCATGGGGCTGCTGCTCCTGCTGCCGATGGCCGCATCGGCGGCGCTGGATGAAGTGGGCCAGGCGCCGCCGAGCGTGCACCGGCTGAAGTTCTACGTCGATCCTTCGCACGCCGCCGGCATCGGCGCCGCCGAGGCGGGCCGGCGCCTGGCGCTCTACGTGGCCGACGTGAACAGCGTGTTCCGGCGCGAAACGGTGCGCAGCTTCGTCTTCGATCCGGCCTCGGACCTGCAGCTGGTCGCGCCCGCGGCGGCGCCGCGCTGCAGCTTCAACGGCCTGGTCGACGGCGAGATCGCGGTCTGCGTCTCGGTCTCGCAGCGCGGCTACAGCCACGGCGGGCTCGCGATGAGCTGGACCTATCCGCAGAAGGGCGTGGTCTGGAACCTCCACTGGATCGGCATCCACGATCCGGCGCGGCTGTCGCGCGTGCCGACCGCGGCCGCGCCCGAAACGACCGAGAAGGACTACCTCGGCCGCCAGCTCAAGACGCTGCTGCACGAGCTGGAGCATGTGTTCGGCGCGGGCTCGGGCGAGTACTACAACGCGAGCCACGTGGCCGACACCACGGGCGTGGCGCCCAAGGCCGACCTGGCGCTGTCGAACCCGCGCGATCCGTACTGGTGGCCGCGCCAGCACTGGCGCCACGATCCGCTGCTGGGCAGCGTGTTCGAGGAACGCTTCCGCCCGCAGGCCAACCGCGCCGCCACGCTCGCGATGACGCGCTTCACCGCGGGCACGAAGGCGATGATCAACACCGACTGGCGCCAATGGCCGCGCTGGGCGAGTTCGAAGTACATGGCCGGCACCGCACGCACGCAGGTGGCCGTCACCGACCGCGCGAGCGGCGCCGCGCTGCCGGGCGCCAGGGTCGCCGTGTGGCGCGACCCGGGTTCGCGCCGGCCACTGGTGCCGGTGGCCGAAGGCACGAGCGACGCGCAGGGCCGCTTCGTCTTCGACTGGGGCTGCGGCCACAGCTGCTTCGCGGTCGGCAAGACGACGCTGCTGGTGAAGGCGCAGGCCGAGGGCCGCGTGGCGGGCGCGACCTGGTTCACCATCTTCGACGCCTTCGAGCAGAAGGCGGTGCACGGCCGTGCCGCGATCACCATCGACCTGCCGCTGGGCGTGGCCGACGCGCAGTTGCCGATGGTGGCGGTGAACGCGCCCGCGACGGCCGTGGTCGGCGAGCCCACCACGCTCGCGCCCGTGGTCTCCGACGACCACGGCGTCGTCGGCGTGAAGGTGATGCTGGCCGGCAGCACCCTGCCGGTGTGCACCTTCACGGCCGCGCCTTACGTGTGCAGTTGGACGCCCGGCCGGCCGGGGGTGCAGACGATCGAGGTGCTCGCGACCGATGCCGCGGGCAATGCGGCCGCGACCTCGGTCGAGGTGCGGGTGGCGCCGCAGGCCGGCGACGACGTCGCCGCGCTCTGAGCGGGCTGCGCCCGCGTCGGCGGCATCACGCCGCGGTGGCGCCCGAGGTCTTGACGATGCCGCCCCACAGCGCGCTTTCGCGCGCGATCAGCGCGGCGTACTCCGCCGGCCCGCCGAGCAGCGGCACGGCGCCTTCGACGTCGAGCCGCGCCTGGAATTCGGTACCGCCCGCCACCTCCAGCATTTGCGCCGAGAGTTCCTTCACCACGGCTTCCGGCGTGCCGCGCGGCGCGAGGATGCCGTAGGTCAGCGTGCTCTCGAAGCCCGCGAGTTCGCGCAGGCCCGATTCGGCCACGGTCGGCACCTCGGGCAGCAGGGGCAGGCGCTTCGCGCCCGTGACCGCGATCGCGCGCAGCCGCCCGCCCTTCACGAGCGCGAGCGCCGGCGGCACGACGCTGAACATCATCTGCACCTGACCGCCCGCCAGGTCGGTGAGCGCGGGACTCGTGCCCTTGTACGGGATGTGGTTGATCCTGGTGCCGGTGCGCTGCGCGAAATACTCGCCGGTCAGGTGGCCGCCGGTGCCGCTGCCGCTGGAGGCGTAGTCGAGCAGCCCTGGCCGGGCCCTGGCCTCGGCCACCAGGTCGGCGATGCTGCGGATCTTCGAGGCGGCGGGCACCACCAGCACCAGCGCCGAGGAGGCGAACATGGCCACCGGCACCAGGTCCTTGCGGGCGTCGAACCGCAGGCCTTTGTAGAGCGCCGGGTTGATCGACACGGTGCCGGTATGGCCCAGCAGCAGCGTGCTGCCGTCGGCGGCGCTGCGCACCACCTGCTCGGTGCCGAGGTTGCCGCCGGCGCCGGGCTTGTTGTCGACCACCACGCCCTGCTGGCGCAGTTCGCCCAGGCCCTTGGCCATCTGGCGTGCGAACACGTCGTTGCCGCCGCCGGGCGCGAAGGGCACGACGATGCGGATCGGCTTCGCACCGCCCTGCTGCTGCTGCGCCATGGCGGGCAGGCCCGCCGCCGCCGCGAGGCCGAGCAGCAGGCCGCGTCGTGCGCGGTCCATCAGACCCGTTCCAGGATCACCGCGATGCCCTGGCCCACGCCGATGCACATGGTGCACAGCGCATAGCGGCCGCCGCCCTTGTGCAGCTGGTTGACCGCGGTGGTGGCCAGGCGCGCGCCGCTGGCGCCGAGCGGATGGCCGAGCGCGATCGCGCCGCCGTTGATGTTGACGCGCGCATCGTCGTCGGCGAGGCCCAGCAGGCGCAGCACCGCGAGGCCCTGCGCCGCGAAGGCCTCGTTGAGTTCGATGACGTCGATCTGCTCGAGCTTGAGGCCGGTGAGCGCCAGCACCTTCTGCGTGGCGGGCGCCGGGCCGATGCCCATCACGCGCGGCGCCACGCCGGCCGTGGCCATGCCCACGATGCGCGCGCGCGGCGTGAGGCCGTGCTTCGCGGCGCTGGCCTCGTCGGCCAGCAGCAGCGCGCAGGCGCCGTCGTTCACGCCGCTGGCATTGCCCGCGGTCACGGTGCCGTCGGGCCGCACCACGCCCTTGAGCTTGGCGAGCGATTCGAGGCTGGTCTCGCGCGGATGCTCGTCCTTGCCGACGACGATCGGATCGCCCTTCTTCTGCGGCACGGTCACGGGCACGATCTCGGCGTCGAAGAAGCCGGACTTCTGCGAGGCGACCGCGCGCAGTTGCGAGGCGAGCGCCATGCGGTCCTGCGCCTCGCGCTCGATCTTGTAGTCGGTCGCCACGTTCTCGGCCGTCTCGGGCATGGAGTCGACGCCGTACTGCGCCTTCATGAGCTTGTTGACGAAGCGCCAGCCGATGGTGGTGTCGTACACCGCGTTGTTGCGGCTGAAGGCGGTCTCGGCCTTGGGCATGACGAAGGGGGCGCGGCTCATGCTCTCGACACCGCCCGCGATCATCAGGCCCGCCTCGCCCGCGCGGATCGCGCGCGCGGCCGTGCCCACCGCATCGAGCCCCGAGCCGCAGAGCCGGTTGATGGTCGCGCCGGGCACCTCGATCGGCAGGCCCGCAAGCAGCGCGGCCATGCGCGCGACGTTGCGGTTGTCCTCGCCGGCCTGGTTGGCGCAGCCGTAGAGCACGTCGGTCACGGCCTGCCAGTCGACGTTCTTGTTGCGTTCCATCAGCGCCTTCAGCGGCACCGCGCCGAGGTCGTCGGTGCGCACGCTGGAGAGCGATCCGCCGTAGCGGCCGAAGGGGGTGCGAACGGCGTCGCAGATGAAGGCTTGGTTGGTCATGGTGTGTGTCTCTTCAAAGGGAGTTGGATGCGGGAACGGGGACCGAACGCAGAGGTCGCGAAGGTTGCGCAGAGGTCGCAGAAGGAAAACAGAAAAATTATTCGGGTTTCTTCTGCGACTTCTGCGTAGCTTTTGTCTTCGTTCTGCGTTCGGCTGTCCGTTTTCAGGCTGCGATCGGCAAACCCACGAGCTTCTCTAGCGCCTCGCGGCTCAGCCCCTCGACCGTGTCGATGAGCCTGAGCCCCTGCGGCGTGCATTCGAGCGTCGCCAGGTCGGAATACACGCGCTTGACGCAGCCGATGCCGGTCAGCGGATACGTGCATTCCTTCACCAGCTTGCTCGCGCCCTGCTTGGTCAGCAGGTCCATCATGACCCAGGTCTGCTTGGCGCCGATCGCGAGGTCCATCGCGCCGCCGACCGCGGGGATGGCATCCTTCTCGCCCGTGTGCCAGTTGGCGAGGTCGCCGGTGGCCGAAACCTGGAAGGCGCCGAGCACGCAGATGTCGAGGTGGCCGCCGCGCATCATCGCGAAGCTGTCGGCATGGTGGAAGAACGAACCGCCCGGCAGCAGCGTGACGGGCTGCTTGCCGGCGTTGATGAGGTCGTAGTCCTCCTCGCCGGCCTCGGGCGCGGGGCCCATGCCGAGGATGCCGTTCTCGCTCTGCAGGATGACCTCGCGGCCCTTCGGCAGGTGGTTGGCCACGAGCGTGGGCTGGCCGATGCCGAGGTTGACGACGGCGCCGTCGAAGATGTCCTGCGCCACGCGCGCGGCGAGCTGGTCCTTGGTGCGGCGGGTGTATGCGGTCATGTTCATGCTCCCTTCTTGAAGCCGCCGGCCTGCGTGGCGACGCGTTCGATGCGCACCACCTGGTGCACGAAGATGCCGGGCGTGACGATGGTCTCGGGGTCGAGCGTGCCGAGTTCGGCGATGTCGTGCACCGTGGCCACGGTCTTCTTCGCGGCCATGGCCATCACGGGACCGAAGTTGCGCGCCGCCTTGCGGTAGACCAGGTTGCCCCAGCGGTCGCCGCGCTCGGCCTTGATGAGCGCCACGTCGCCGTGGATCGGGTATTCGAGCACGTACTGCTTGCCGTCGATCTCGCGCGTCTCGCGGTCGCCCGCGAGCTGGGTGCCGTAGCCGGTGGGGCAGAAGAAGGCGCCGATGCCCGCGCCCGCGGCGCGGATGCGCTCGGCGAGGTTGCCCTGCGGCACCAGTTCGAGTTCGAGCTTGCCGCTGCGGTAGAGCCCGTCGAAGACCTGGCTGTCGGCCTGGCGCGGGAAGCTGCAGATGATCTTGCGCACGCGGCCGGCCTTGAGCAGCGCCGCGAGGCCGGTCTCGCCGTTGCCGGCGTTGTTGTTGACCACCGTGAGGTCCTTGGCGCCCTGCTCGATGAGGCCGTCGATGAGTTCGCCGGGAATGCCGGCGGTGCCGAAGCCGCCGATGAGCACCGTGGCGCCGTCGGGAACGCCGGCGAGGGCGTCGGCGACCGAGCGCGCGATCTTGTTGATCATGAAACCTGTCTCCGGGAGTGAAGAAGAAAGGGAGAGCGAACGCCGAACGGCTGGCCGGATGCTGTCGCGGCGCCGTCGATTTGTTCGCATACAGAACATTTGTTCGTATAATGAATTCTAAGGACGATTCGCGCCCATGGCAACCCACACCCCTTCCACCCCCGCCACGCCCGCCCCCGGCGACAGCTACGTGCAGTCGTTCGCGCGCGGCCTGCAGGTGATCCGCTCGTTCAGCGAAAGCGCACCGCGCCAGACGCTGAGCGAAGTGGCGGCCGCGAGCGGGCTCACGCGCGCGGGTGCGCGGCGCATCCTGCTCACGCTGCAGACGCTCGGCTACGTGGTGAGCGACGGCAAGCTCTTCACGCTCACGCCGCGCATCCTCGATCTGGGCTTCGCCTACCTGTCGTCGATGCCGATCTGGAACCGCGCGGAGCCGGTGATGGAGGCGCTGGTGCAGCAGGTGCAGGAGTCGTGCTCGGCCGCGGTGCTCGACGCCACCGACATCGTCTACGTGCTGCGCGTGCCCACGCAGAAGATCATGCGCATCAGCCTGGGCGTGGGCTCGCGGCTGCCGGCCTACTGCACTTCGATGGGCCGGCTGCTGCTGGCCGACCTCGACGACGACGAGGTGCGCGCGCGGCTCGAGGCGTCCGACCGCGCGGCGTTCACGAAGCACACCGTCACGGACGTGGACGCGCTCATGGCCAAGGTCGCGCAGGCGCGGCGGCAGCAATGGTGCCTCGTGAACCAGGAACTCGAGGAGGGCCTGATCTCCGTGGCCGCCCCGGTCGTCGACCGGCAGGGCCGCATGGTGGCGGCGCTCAACATCAGCGGACAGGCCAACCGCACCAGCGCGAAGGCGATGCAGGAGACCATGCTGCCCGCGCTGCGCGAAGCGGCCGACCGGATCTCGCGCATGCTCTGACCGCACGGGCATTCACGGGCAGGTCACATCGGTTTTCTAGATTGCGCCCTCACTCCAAAACCGAGGGTCGATCATGTTCAGTCGCTTTGTCTCGTCCACCTTGCCGCG
Organism: Variovorax sp. TBS-050B; assembly: GCF_029893635.1. Taxonomy (NCBI): domain Bacteria; kingdom Pseudomonadati; phylum Pseudomonadota; class Betaproteobacteria; order Burkholderiales; family Comamonadaceae; genus Variovorax; species Variovorax sp. TBS-050B. Next base: position 645,792 of record NZ_JARXYR010000002.1, read on the forward strand.
CCATCTGGCGATCGCGGCCGTCGCCTCTGCCGTTCTCGCCGCATGTGGCGGTGGCGGCGGAAACGGCATCGCCTTTCCGCCGATCGCGCTGTCGCCCGCTCCCTCGCCGGCCCCGGCGCCCGCCCCTGCCCCGCCGGCGCCGCAGGACCCCGCCGAAGGACTGCCGCACAAGCTCACCGGATGGGCCTCGCTGGCCGACAGCTTCCGCTGGCCGGGGCCGACCACGGGCCAGTTCATCACCAGCGCGCTCGGCGTGACGCCGCCCTTCGCGGACGCCCAGCCGATCCCGGGCTTCTCGGCGCTGCTGAAGAACGACGACGGCACCTGGACCGCCATGCCCGACAACGGCTATGGCAGCAAGAGCAACTCGGGCGACTTCGTGCTCGGGTTCTACAACGTCAGCATCGATTTCCGCACCGCGTCCGACGGCACCACGAAGCCCGGCAGCGTGAAGGTGAACAGCCACGTCTCGTTCAACGACGCCAAGGGCTTCCTCAAGGACGGCAAGGGCGTGGACCTGAAGATCACCGCCGACTTCGCCAACTACCAGACGGTCTCGGGCAACAACCTCGTCGACAGCGGCAAGCCCGTCGACGCGCGCATCGTCAACGGGCGGCTGCTGACGGGCTTCGACCTGGACGTCGAGTCGATCGCGCGTGCAAGCGACGGCACGTACTTCGTGGGCGAGGAGTTCGGCCCCTACATCCTGCACTTCGACAAGGACGGCACGCTGATGGGCGACCCGGTGCCGCACCCGTTCCTGCGCAGTCCGTCCAATCCGCTGGTGATGAACGAGGGCGCCACGGCGACCTCGCTGTCGAGCCGCGGCTTCGAGAGCCTCGCCTTCAACGGCGACAAGACCCGGCTCTATGCAGTGCCGGAGGCGGCGCCCTCGCTGGCGGCGCTGCGGCCGGTGGCCGACGACGAGCGCTACCTGAACTTCTTCGAGTTCGATCCCGCCTCGATGCTCTACACCGGCAAGAACGCGGTCTACCGCAAGGACGGGCCGCCCAAGGACAACCAGATCGTGATCGGCGACATGACCAACGTCGGCGGCAACCGGTTCGTGCTGATCGAGCGCGACAGCCTCTACGGCGCGAAGGCGGTGGTCAAGCGCCTCTACCTCGTCGACCTCGACGTCAGGGATGCCGACGGCGTGCTGAAGAAGACGCTGCTCGTGGACCTGCTGAACATGGCCGATCCGGCCGACATCGGCGGCCCGCTCGCGGGCGTCGCGAGCGGCAGGTTCAGCATGCCCTTCGACTCGGTCGAGAGCGTGGAGGTGGTCGACGAGCACACGCTGGCGGTCGCGATCGACACCAACTTCCCGACCGAGGACGGCCGCATGCCCGGCAAGCCGGACGACACCGAGATCGTCACGATCCGCTTCGACCAGGCGCTGTTCCGGCGCAGCGCGCCGTAGGCCCGGCGCCCGGGCCGGAGGGCGTCAGCCCTCCGACTGGATGCCCTTCATGATGATCACGCCGCCCAGGCGCGCGGTGTCGGCGCGCATGCGCCGGGCCAGCGCCTCGGGCGAACCCGGCTGGGCCTGCCATCCGGTCTTGAGCAGGGCCGCGGCGACCTCGGGCGAGCCGATCACTTCGCTCAGCGCCGCATTGAGCCGCGCGACGGCGGCCGGCTTCATGCCCGCGGGCGCGGCCAGCGCGGTCCAGATCTCGAGGTCGGCGCCGCGCACGTCCGCGTCGCGCACCGTCGGCAGTTCGCCGGCCAGCGGGCTGCGCTCGGGCGAAGTGACGCCGATCGCCTTGATCTTTCCCGACTTGACGTGCGGCAGCGCCAGCCCCGGGGGCAGCAGCGCCAGCTGGATCTCGTTGGCGAGCAGGCCGGCGATCACCTGCGGGTTGCCGGTGTAGGGCTTGTGCTGCGCCGTGATGGCGGCACGGCTCTTGATGAGTTCCATGCCCAAGTGCCCCACCGTGCCCACGCCCGGCGTGCCGTACTTGCCCGCGCTGCCGAGGTTGCGCACCCACAGCAGCTGGTCGGCGGCGGTCTTGCCCTCGGCCGCACCCGACACCGCGAGCACCAGCGGCGCGGTGCCGATCAGGCCGACCGGCGCGAAGTCCTTTTCGGGGTCGAACGAAAGCTTCGGATTGAGCAGCTTCGCGATCGTGAGATTGCCGTTGATCAGCGCGCCGATCGTGTGGTCGTCGGTGGCCTTGGCCACCTGGTCCGCCACCAGGTTGCCGCTGGCGCCGGGCTTGTTCTCGACGGTGACCGGCTGGCGCAGGATCCTGGCGAGCGGCTCGGCGATGGCACGCGCCGCGAGGTCGGGCGATGCGCCCGCCGGAAAGCCCACGAGGATGCGCACGGGCTTGGTTGGCCATGCGGCTTCGGCGCCGGCCGCAGCCGCGCGCTGGGCCCAGGAACCCGGCGAAAAGAACGAGGCCGCGACTGCTGCAGCGCCACTTTCGAGCAAGCGGCGTTTGGTGATCTTCAAGGTGACTCCAGAGAGTGAGAGGCTGGGCGCCCGGCGAGGCCGAACTTACAGAACGTTACAGGAACGTGCCCTATTGCGCAAGTCGAAGCCCCTGCTCACTGGCGACGGCCCGCCAGCTGTGTCCGGAAGTTAACGCACCCACATACAATCCTCGCCGCATTCCCCTTTCTTCCCCTACGAGGTCTTGTCCGCAATGCCCAAGAGCCCCCTGCCGCGAGCCCGCTTCGGCTTGTCCCACGTCGTTCGCGCCGCGCTCCTGGCCACTGCTTGCGGCATCTCGCTCTGCGCGTTCGCGGCGGTGGAGCACGACGAGGTCGACCGCCTGCTGCAGGCGGGCAAGCTCGACGAGGCCATGAGCCGCGCCGACGCCTTCCTCAAGGACAAGCCGAAGGATCCGCAGATGCGCTTCCTCAAGGGCGTGATCCAGCTCAATTCGGGCAAGCGCAACGAGGCCATCGCGGCCTTCACGCAGCTCACGCAGGATTCGCCCGAACTGCCCGAGCCCTACAACAACCTGGCCGTGATCTACGCGAGCCAGAACCAGTACGACAAGGCCCGCGCCGCGCTCGAAAGCGCGATCCGCACCAACCCGAGCTACGCCACGGCGCAGGAGAACCTCGGCGACGTGTACGCGCGCCTCGCGAGCCAGGCCTACAGCAAGGCGCTGCAGCTCGATCAGAACAACACCGCCGTGCAGCCCAAGCTCGCGGTGATCCGCACGCTGTTCACGCCGCCGGCGGGCGCGACGATGGTGGCGGCCAACGACACCGCCAAGCCGGCACCGAAGGCCGCGGCCCCTGCGCCCGCACCTGCACCCGCCGCCGTCGCCGTCGCGAAGGCGCCCGTCGCAGCGCCGCCCGCACCGGCGCCTGCACCCGCGCCTGTCAAGGCCGCCGCTGCACCTTCACCGGCCCCCGCGCCCGCGGCCCCGGTGGCCGTGGCCAAGGCGCCCGAAGCCTCCGCTGCACCGGCGCCCGCTCCGGCTGCTGCGCCGGCCTCTTCCGCCGAAGTGGAAACCGCCGTCCGCGCATGGGCCGCCGCCTGGGCCGCGCAGGACATGGAGCGCTACCTCGCGGCCTACGGCCCCGACTTCGATCCGCCGGGCGGACAGAGCCGCAAGAGCTGGGAAGAAGAACGCCGCGCCCGCATCGTCGGCAAGTCGAACATCAGCGTGAACCTCGAGAACCTCGTGGTCCACGTCGACGGCCAGACGGCCACCGCCCGGTTCCGCCAGATCTATCGCGCCGACAGCCTCAACATCAAGAGCCGCAAGACGCTGGAGCTGCAGCGCACGTCGGGCAACCAGTGGCAGATCCGCAAGGAAAGCGTCGGGGGATAGTGGCAGGCATCGTCCGGCGCGGCCGGCTCCAGAACCTTCCGCCGCGCCGCGCCGGAAACCTGCTGGCCGCCCTGATGGCGGCCTCCGCGCTGCTGCTGGCCGCACCCGGCGCCGCAGCCACGCCGGCCAGGACCGCCCCCGGCGGCAAGGCCGGTAGCGCGAAGACCGCGAAGGCCGCCACGAAAGCCAAGGCCCAAGGCAGCCGCCCGTCGACGAAGGAAGCGAAAGCCGCGTCCGCCCGCAAGCCGGGCGTTCGCAGGCCCGCCCCTTCCGGCACCGCCGGCGCCATCGAGCAGGCGAGCGGCGCCGAAGCCCGGCTGATCGCCATCTACGAACTCTTCGGCCGCGGCCATGCGCGGCCCGCGCTGGAGAAGGCGCGCGAGCTGGTGCGCGACCATCCCAACTTTCCAGCTCGCACAGCTGGTCTATGCCGACCTGCTCGCCACCCAGGTGTCGCCGGCGCACGCGTTCTCCGACGCCTCGAGCATCGGCCGGCTGCGCAGCGACCCGGCCATGGCCGAGCTGCGCGAGGAATCGCGCCGCCGGCTGCAGGCGCTGCGCGAGCGTCCGCCGCCCGGCACCGTGCCTTCGCAGTTCCTCGCGCTCTCGACGCGCAGCCGCTATGCCATCGCGGTCGATGCCTCGCGCTCGCGGCTCTACCTGTTCGAGAACTCCGACAAGGGACTGCAGCTCGCGGCCGACTACTACGTGTCGGTCGGCAAGTCGGGCATCGGCAAGGCCGCCGAGGGCGACGCGCGCACGCCGCTCGGCGTGTACTACATCACCAGCAGCCTCGACCCGAAGTCGCTGAAGGATTTCTACGGCGCCGGCGCGCTGCCCATCAACTACCCGAACCCCTACGACGTGCGGCGCGGCAGAACCGGCAGCGGCATCTGGCTGCACGGCACGCCGCCGCAGCAGTTCGCGCGCGCGCCGCTCGCGAGCGACGGCTGCGTGGTCATGGCCAACCCCGACCTGAAGCAGCTGCTGCGCAAGGTACAGATCGGCGCCACCCCGGTCGTGACCGCGTCGAGCCTGCAATGGATTCCGCGCGCGCAGGCCGAGAAGGAGGCGCAGTCCTTCACCGGTGCCATTTCGGCCTGGAAAGAAGCGCGCGCCAGCGGCAGCGAAGCGCAATTGAAGAAATTCTATTTGCCGGAATTCCAGCGCGCCAATAAGAAAACGACCGAAGGCATTTCGGCGCTCAACGAGGAATTGGAATACGCCAGAGGCAGGCGCGCCCAATTCAAGGACGCCTCGTATTTGCATTGGCGCGAAGGCGACGACACGATGATCGCCACCTTCGGCGAAGTGTTCGAAGGCGAGAAAAGCGGGCGCACCCGGCGCCAGTACTGGCTGCGCCAAGGCAGCGAGTGGAAGCTTTTCCACGAGGAAATCCTCGGCTGAGGCCGGTTCCCACCCCTCCGCGCGAGGGGTCATGGGGTCGGATTCGTGACATTTTCCGCAGTTCGCAGCCCTATTTTGGGGCGTTACAACTCGCCTTGTAACCGCGGCGCTACGTAACGTTTCGCCCCGATGTTCCCGTAACACCGACCCTTCCACACCCCTCTGTTCCGGGTAACGGATGTACCACATTCATGGTATGGGTAGCTCTGTTTACAGGCGTAAGAATGGTCCCACGGATGCGTCGCTGCCCTCCGAACAGCAGCCATCCGGAGGGCGTACAGGGGCTGGCCGCCATCCTGCTTAGGGGTAGGTGCTAGCACAGGAAGGGCGGTCCTCCCCGGTAGTTACCTTGTTGATACATGGAGTTACGCTGTATAACATCCACGTGCCAGCCGGTTCGTTAACATTTTTCAAAGGGTAAATCATGCTTCGCTCTATTACTCGTTTTCTCCGCGATGAAGAAGGCGCCACCGCAATTGAATACGGAATCATTGCGGGGCTGATGGCAACTATTCTGGTCGCGGTATTTACTGCACCGGGAACAGGCGTCGGTGCTGTCCTCGAAGGGGTATTTGCTCGTATTGCGACCGCAGTGGGCGGATAAGTCCGACCGAATGCCCTATTTGTGGCTCCTTTGGCTATTGCTCGTCACGGTCCATGACGCCCGACAACGCCGCGTCCCCAACTGGCTGGTGCTGGGTGGCGCGGCGCTTGCCGGGGGCGCCCTTGCCATGAACGCGCAGCCATTCGGCGTCCACTGGCCCGACGCGCTCACAGGCGCCGCCCTGGGCTTCGGTTTTCTTCTCGTCTTCCACGTGGCCGGCCTCATGGGCGCGGGCGACGTCAAATTTGCCGGTGCGCTCGGCCTCTGGGTCGGTGCGGCGCCGCTTCTGCCGATCTGGATCGGTGCCAGCCTGCTGGCCGGTCTGCATGCGGTGCTCCTGGTGGTGCTTCGCCGCCTGCCGTGGTTTCCGCGGCTCACGCTGATGCTGTCGGGCAGGCCGCGCGCCACCGACGATCCGGGCCTGCGCCAGCAGACCCGACCGATTCCCTTTGCCGCCTACCTCGCGGTGGTCGCGGCCGTCTGGATGGCCTGGGGCCGACAGAGTTAGCCCCGCGCTGCTCGTCACCGTGGGGCCTCTCTTCTTTTACGAACTGCCGATGCCCCACTTCCTTCACCGCCGTCCATGATCCATCTCACCAAAATCGTCGCCGCCATCCTGGTGCTCCTGGCCATCGCACTGGGCGGCTATGCGTGGGTGCTCAGCCGGCAGCCGGCCAAGGCGCCGCCGGTTGCGACGGCGCCCGCGGCCGCCGCTTCGAGCACGGCGCGCGTTCCCACCTTCGCGGTGGTGGTGGCCGCCAAGCCGGTGGCGGCGGGCCAGGCGATCCCGGCCGACGCGGTCCGGGTGGCGCAGCTTCCCATCAACCCGGCCGGCGCCTTCACCGAGACCGCGGCCGTGGTCGGCCGCGTGCCGGTGTTCGACATCGGCGAGGGCACGCCGCTGCTCGAGGGCCAGCTCGCCTCGGGCCTCGCGATGCGCGTCGAGGAAGGCGAGCGGGCGGTGGCGGTCAAGGCCGACGAAGTCATGGGCGTGGGCAACAAGGTCCAGCCCGGCGATTTCGTCGACGTGTTCGTCATGCTCAAGTCGGACGGCAAGGACATCGACCGCACGCAGGCGCGCCTGCTGCTGTCGCGCAAGCGGGTGCTCGCCTTCGGCACCGCCTCGCTGGACGGGCTGCCGTCCAGGAACCCCGAAGGCCGCAGCAACCCGCAGCAGCAACAGCAACAGCAGCGCGCCGAGGCGGCGCGCACCGCGGTGCTGGCCGTGCCGGTGGCGGAGATCAACCGACTGACGCTCGGCGAATCCGCCGGCCGGCTGCTGCTCGCCCTGCGCAACCCGCTGGACACCGCCCTGCCCGATCCCGCGCTGCTGGCCGAGCTGCCGCCGGCGCTGCAGCCGCCGGCACCCCGGCGCGGCGAGCCCGCACGCGCGCCGCTCGAAGGCCTGGACAGCGCCCAGGCGGGCCTGACGGCCGTCGACCTGGCCACCGGCGGCGGTGCCGCCGCCCGCCGGCTGGTCGCCGACGCACGCGCTTCCGCCGCGGCGGCCGCGCCGCGCCCGGCCACCGCCGCTGCGGCCGCACCGCGCGCCGGTATGGAGGTCGAGATGATCCGCGGCGACCGCAGCGAAACCATCCGCTACTGATCGGCACGCGCCGCCCATGACCGTTCCCTTCCCCCAAGAAAGAAGCCGATCCATGCCGGACCCGAACCGCGCGACGACGCCCCCCGCCATCCGCCGCGCCACGCCCGGGCTCCTGCTGCGCCCGGTGCTGCTCGCGCTGTGCCTGGCGGCACCTGCGTTCGCACCCGCCGCCACCTCGCCGGCCGCCGCGCCCGGCCAGCCGCCCGCGCCGCTGGTGGTGACTGCGGGTTCGCAGCGCGAGCTGCTGATCGAGCGCGGCGTGGACCGCATCGCGCTGGCCGACGAGACCGTCGCGGGCGTGACCGTGACGCGCAAGACGCCGGGCTCGCCCGCCGCGCGGCTCATCCTCACCGGCAAGCAGGCGGGCCGCACCACGCTGATGGTCTGGGAGAAGGGCCAGTCCGCCGCCACCACCTACACGCTCGACGTGCAGCGCCGCAGCGCCGTGCTCTCGGGCAGCATCGAGAGCATGCCCGCGCACCAGCGTGCGCGCGACACGGCGCTCTCGACGCAGCCCGACAAGGCGCCGATCGCCGACGCCTCGACGATCGACGTGCGCAGCCACACGGTGCAGGTGGCCGTGAAAGTGGTCGAGTTCAACCGCAGCGTGCTCAAGCAGGCGGGGCTCAACATCTTCAGCACGCGCGCGAATTCGAGCGGTTTCAGCTTCGGCGTGTTCACGCCGTCTTCCCTGACCAAGGCCAGCTTCGGTTCCGACGGCTCGATCTCGGGCGAATACAACAAGCCGCTCGCGCAGGCCTTCAGCCTGCTGCTCAACTTCGGCCGCGCGGGCGTTGGCCTGAACGTCGGTTTCCTCGAGGGCAACGGCATGGCGCGCGTGCTCGCCGAGCCGACGCTGGTCGCGATGTCGGGCCAGAGCGCAAGCTTCCTTTCGGGCGGCGAGCTGCCGGTGCCGGTGCCGCAGGGCCTGGGCTCCACCGCGATCGAATACAAGCCCTTCGGCATCGGCCTCACGCTGACGCCCACGGTGCTGTCGAACGACCGCATCGTGCTGAAGGTCGCGCCCGAGGCGAGCGACCTCGACTACACCAACTCGCTGAGCCTCGGCGGGGTCGCGGTGCCCGCCATCACCACGCGGCGCGCCGACACCACGGTCGAGCTCGGCGACGGCGAGAGCTTCATCATCGGCGGGCTCGTGAGCCGCACCACCACCTCCAACGCCGACAAGATCCCGCTGCTCGGCGACCTGCCGATCCTTGGCGCCTTCTTCAAGCAGAGCAAGTACCAGATGAACGAGAAGGAACTGGTGATCGTGGTCACGCCGCACCTCGTGAAGCCGATCGCGCGCGACACCGACCTCGCGCCCTACCTCCCCGGCAGCGCCGAGCAGCGCGACGGCGCCGTGTGGCGCTCCTTCTTCCTCGGCGGGGCGGCCGACACGGCCGTTCCGGGTTTCTCGCGTTGAGCACCGCCCCATGAACGCACCCCGCGACAGCCTGCCGGAAACGGGCGCCGAGACCTACCTGTTCGCTTCGGTCAACGGCAGCCACATCACCTGGCTCACCGACACCCTGGGCCGCGTGGGCTCGGTGGTCGTGCTCGAACCGGACGCCAAGTCCATCGACGACCGCATCGCGATGCTCGGCCCGGCCGCGGTGTTCATCGACTTCTCGCCGGACCAGATCGCCGCCGCCGGCAAGCTCCACGAGCGGCTCAAGCGCGACTGGCCCGCGCTGCCGGTGCTCGCCACGGGCCTGTCGGCCGAGCCGGCCGCGATGCTGGCCGCGCTGCGCGCCGGGGTGGACGACTTCGTCGACATCTCCGCCCCGCCCGCGGAGGCCGTGGCCACGCTGCGCGCGCTGCTCGACAAGCGCGCCAGCCTCCAGGGCGGCCAGCGCGGCTGCACGCTGGCGCTGCTCGGCGCCCGCGGCGGCCTGGGCGTCACCACGCTGGCGGCCAGCCTGGCGCTCGCGCTGCACGAGCACCTGGCGCACCTGCCCGCGCGGCCGCCCGGACGATCGGCCCGCCAGGGCGTGGCGCTGCTCGACCTGGGGCTGCCCGCGCGCGACGGCCTGCTCTACCTCGACACCCAGAGCGGCTTCAGCTTCGTCGACGGCGTGCGCAACCTGCGCCGGCTCGACCAGACGCTGCTGCACACCGCGCTCGCGCACCATGCGAGCGGCGTCGCGGTGCTGCCGCTGCCCGCGAGCCTGGCGCAGGTGCGCGAGATCTCGCATGCGGATTCGGTAGCGCTGATCCGGCGGCTGGCGGATTTCTTCGACTTCCAGATCGCCGACCTCGGCGGCTTCTCGACCGTCGACTTCATGGCGCAGACCGTGCGCGAGGCCCAGCAGACCTGGGTGGTCTGCGACCAGAGCATCGGTGCCATCGTCTCCACCGCCAACCTGCTGAAGGAACTGCGCACGCGCGGCGTCGACGTCGCCCGCCTGGCGCTGGTGGTGAACAAGTTCGACAAGAACGTCGGCCTGTCGGCGAAGGACATCGCCGAGCGGCTCGAGCTGCCGCTGCGCCACGTGCTGCCCGCGCGCAGCGCCGCGCTGCTGGCGGCCGCGAGCCGCGGCGAGATGCTGGTGCGCACCGCGCGCAGCGACCCGTACGCGCAGTCCGTGATCGGCCTTGCGCGCGGGCTGACCCAGGAATACATGTCCGTCACGGGCCAACCGCCGCCCAAGGATCCACGCTGGGCTGCGCTGATGTCGCAGATCACCGGCTTCTGGAAGAGTTCACATCAAGGTTGAGCCCCCATGTCCAACGAAATCGAATTTGCCGACGACGACCAGGCATTCATCAACTCGCAGCAGTTCCAGGACATCAAGAGCTGGACCCATGACCACCTGCTGAGCCGCATCGAGGAACTGGGCGCGGAGTTCGGCCGCTGGTCGCGCGCCTCGATCCAGCAGTTCGTCGAGCTCGAGGTCGACAGCTTCGTGCGGCTGCGCCGCGTGCCGATCAACGACCGCGAGATGCAGCTCATCGCCGATGCGCTGACCAAGGAGCTCGCGGGCTTCGGCCCGCTGGAAGACCTGCTCAACGATCCGGGCGTGGAAGACATCCTGATCAACGGCTACCAGAACGTCTACGTGTCGCGCCACGGCGTGCTCGAACGCGAGACGCTGCGCTTCACCGACTCCGAGCACGTGATGCGCATCGTGCGGCGCATCCTCGCGCCGCTCGGCCGCCGGCTCGACGAGGCCAACCCGATGGTGGACGCGCGCCTGCCCGACGGCGGCCGCATCAACGTGATCATCGAGCCGCTCGCGATCGACGGGCTCTCGGTCTCGATCCGCAAGTTCCGCAAGGAGCCGCTGACGCCGGCCGACCTCGTGAAGCTCGGCACCTTCGACGCGGGCATGGCGCAGCTGCTGGAGATCGCGGTGCGCGCGCGCTGCAACATCCTCGTGAGCGGCGGCACCAGCTCGGGCAAGACCTCGCTGCTCAACGCGCTCGCGAGCTTCATTCCGCACAGCGAGCGCGTGATCACCATCGAGGACACGGCCGAACTCTCGCTCGGCCACACGCACGTGGTACGGCTCGAAAGCCGGCCCGGCGGCTTCGACGGCACCGGCGTGGTGAGCATCCGCGACCTGCTGCGCAACAGCCTGCGCATGCGGCCCGACCGCATCATCGTGGGCGAGGTGCGCGGCGCCGAGGTGATCGAGATGATGCAGGCGATGAACACCGGCCACGAAGGCTCGATGGGCACCATCCACGCGAGTTCGCCGCGCGAATGCCTCTACCGCCTCGAGATGCTCGCGGGCTTCGCGGGCTACCAGGGCAGCGAGACCAGCCTGCGCCGGCAGATCGCCAACGCCATCGACTTCATCGTGCAGATCGGCCGCCTCTCGAACGGGCAGCGGCGCATCCTCTCGCTGAGCGAAGTGACGGGCGTGAACGACAACGTGGTGGCGATGCAGGAGCTCTACCGCTACGAACCCACCGTCACGCCCGAGGGCGAGGAGCGCGACCGCTGGGTGTCGCTCGGCATCGCGCCGCACTCGCCGAAGATCACGCGCTTCCGCCAGACGCTCGCGCGCGGCGCCGGAGACCGCCGTGCGTGAAGGCCTGCTCGCGTTGGCCTGCATCGCGCTGCTGATGGCGGCCGCGGGGCTGCTGCTGTGGCAGTGGGCCTCGACGCGGCAGGCGCGGCGGCTCGCCGGCGCGCACCTGAAGCAGCGCATCGACGCCAGCTTCTCGCCCGACAGCGAAGCGCCGCAGCCGCCGCTGCGCGCGGAACCGCCGCCGCTGTCCGGCGGCGCGATGCCGATGACGGACCCCTGGGCCTCGGCGGGGCCGGCCGAGCCGGTGCAGGCGCCGCGCAGGAACCGCCTCGAGGCGCTGGTGCCGGACTGGCTCGAAGGCGTGATCGCCACGCGCGTCCTCGGCCTCGGTGCGGGCGCGATCGTGCTGCTCGCCGCGCTGGCGGGCCTGCTCGGCGGCTGGCCAGCGGGCCTCGGCGCGCTGCTCTTCCTCGCGCTGGTCGCGGCCTTCGCGATCTGGCTGCGGCTGCAGAAATTCCGCCGCCAGCTCGTGAGCCAGCTGCCGGCCTTCATCGATGCGATGGTGCGGCTGATCACCATCGGCAACTCCACCCAGGCGGCGTTCCAGCTCGGCATCGCGTCGACGCGGGCGCCGCTGCGCGGCTACCTCGAACGCGCCGCGGGCCTGGTGCGCGCCGGCGTCGACCTGGACCGCGCGCTGCACCAGATGGCCACGCGCGTGCGCGTGGAGGAGATGTTCCTGCTGGCCTCGATCCTCGGGCTGGGCGTGCGCTACGGCGGCCGCGCCGACCTGCTGCTGGAGCGCGTGGCCAACTTCATGCGCGACCGCGAGCAGGCCGAGCACGAGCTCGTGGCGCTCTCGGCCGAGACGCGGCTCTCGGCCTGGATCCTCGGCCTGCTGCCGATCTGCGTCGGGGCCATGATCATCACGCTCAACCCGGCCTACTTCCTGCGCATGTGGCAGGACACCACCGGCCAGTACATGGTGTTCGGCGCCGCGGCGCTGCAGCTGACCGGCGCGTTCCTGCTCTACCGGCTGGCGAGGTTCGCATGACGGGCATGGGCTTCACGCCGTCCCAGCTCGGCATCCTGAGCCTCGCGCTGCTGGCGCTGGGCCTGCTTGCGATGGCGGGCCTGCTGATCGGCGGCGAGCTCCGGCGCGCGCGCCGCGGCAGCGTGCTGGGCCGGGCCATCCGCCGCGGCGGCGAAGGCACGCCGGTCGATGCCGCCGAGCCCGAAGCGCCCCCGCCCTCCGACGTCGAGCTGCCCTTCCACTGGCTCGACACGCGGCTCGGCCGCCTGCTGGTCGCCGACGAGGACCGCAACCTCATCGACCAGTGCGGCTTTCCTTCGCAGCGCGCGCAGCTGATCTTCCTGGTGCTGCGGGTGCTGCTGGCCGTGCTGCTGCCGGTGGCCGCCTACTGGGTCTGGGCCGGCGGCCAGCCGCAGCGCCAGGTGTTCGCGGTGCTGGCCGCGGCCTTCGTGATCGGCTTCATGGCGCCGAAGTGGCTGCTGGCGCGGCAGGCCGCGTCGCGGCGCGAGCGGGTCGCCCACGAGCTGCCGCTCTTCGTCGACCTGTTGCGCCTGCTGCAGGGCGTGGGCCTGAGCCTCGACCAGAGCCTGCAGATCATGGCGGCGGATTTCTCGCACGTGCTGCACGTGCTCGGCCACGAACTCGCGATCGCCAACCGGCAGTACAGCCAGGGCCGCACGCGCGAGCATTCGCTGCAGCGCCTGGGCACGCTGCACAGGAACGACAACCTGACGAGCCTGGTGGCGCTGCTGGTGCAGGTCGACCGCCACGGCGGCGCGGTGCAGGAGCCGCTGCGGCAGTACAGCGAACGGCTGCGCGAGCACCGCCGTGCCGAGATGAAGGAACGCATCGGGAAGATCACCGTCAAGATGACCGGCGTGATGGTGATCACGCTGCTGCCGGCGCTGGTCATCGTGACCGCAGGTCCCGGGTTCCTCGCCGTCTTCCGTTCGCTGGGAGCCCTTGCCAAATGACCGCACGCCTCGCGCCCCCCGCCTTCCGACGCCTGCCCGGCGGCGTCGCCTCCGTCCTCGCGCTCGCATGCGCGCTCGCGGCCACCGGCTGCGCCGGACCGAAGGATGCCTATCCCGCGGTCGCCGAAGCGCAGCAGCGGCAGGCCGCGGAAGAAGGCGCCAGCGCACGCGCCGGCAGCCAGATCGACACCCAGGCCACCTACCTCAAGCTGGTCGAGCAGATGCAGCAGGAAGGCCTGTGGTTCGCGTCGCTCGCGCACATCGATGCACTGGAGCAGCGCTGGGGCGCTTCGCCCGAGTCGACGCGCGCGCGTGCCGAGGCGCTGCGCCACGCCGGCCAGGCCGCGCAGAGCGAGACCGCCTACCGGCGGCTGCTCGGCACGCCGCTGGCGGCAGCCGGCTACCGCGGACTCGGCCTGCTGGCCGGGGCACGCGGCGACTATGCCGAGGCGGTGCGCATGCTGCGCCAGGCGCGCGATCGCAATCCCACCGATGCGCTGCTGCTCAACGACCTGGGCTACGCCAGCCTGCGCGCGGGCCAGGTCGCCGAGGCGCGGCTGCCGCTGATGCAGGCGCTGCAGCTCAGGCCCGACAACCCGCAGGCGCAGGCCAACCTCGCGATGTACCTCGAGGCCACGCAGCAGCATGCGCAGGCCGCGGCGCTGATGGATGCCAACAAGATGCCGCCGGCCACGCGCGCGGCGATCCGCGACGCCGCACGGCAGCTCGCACGGCCCGCAGCGCCACCGGTCGTCGCCGCCACGCCGGTCGCCGGCGCACCGGTCCTCGACGACAGCGCGATCCCGCTGCTGCTCAAGCCCTCCCAGACCACCCTCCGGCCGCGCGCCGGCTCGAACCCCCGAGGTGCCCCATGAAATCACAAGCCCTTGTCCGCCGCTGTCCGGCGCAGCCGCTGCTGCATGCGTGCGGCTTCGTGCTGGCGGTCGCGCTCGCGTTCGCGGCCGCGCAGGCGCGCGCCGACGACACGCCCGCGGCGCCGCTGATCGAGGAGAACGCGCAGGCCGTGGCCGAGATGCAGCAAGAGCCCGGCTCGCCGCCGCCGCTGCGCGTCGGCGATGCCACCGGCGCCCTGCTGGCCTGGCAGCGCTCGGGCGAGATCGCGTCGCCCACGCCGCGGCCGATCGCGGGCCCGGTCGCGTTTCGCAGCTACGAGCGCTACCTGAAGAGCTTCGAGCATCCGATTCCCGAGTACCTGAATTCGTCGGTGAAGAAGGCGCCGGGCGACAGCGGCAAGTAGCCCACGCCGCCACGCACCGCACACGCCCATGAAGAAGATCCCGCATCGCCGAACCGCCCGCGCCCAGCGCGGCGTGTACGCGGTCGAGTTCTCCATCGTGTTCCTGCTCGTGTTCACGATGCTCTACGCGATCGTCTGCTACGCCATCGTGTTCACGCTGCGCAGCGGCCTGCAGAACGCCGCCGAGGACGGTGCGCGCGCGGCCCTGCGCTACCAGGCCACCTGGGACGCGCGGCGCGCCGAGGCGATCCGCGTGGCCGAGGCGCAGATCCCGCTCAACCTGCCGGTGGCGCCCGTGGTCACGGCGCAGCGCTGCCAGCTGACGGATGCCGGCACGAGCAACTGCGTCACGCCGAACTGCGGCGGCGCCTGGGCGCAGCGCTGCCAGGTGGTGGTGACCGTGACCGCGGGCAGCATGGCGAGCCTGCTGCCGCCGCTGCCGAGCTTCGCGGTGCCCGACACCATCGCCGGGCAGGCGAGCATGCTGCTCGACGGAGGCATGCTGTGAGGCAGCCCGCGCGCCTGTCGCGGGCGATGCGCCGGCAGCGCGGCATCGCGGCGATCGAATTCGCGCTCGTCTTCATGACGCTCTTCTTCATCATCTATGCGCTCGCGACCTTCGGCGCGGTGCTCTACACGCAGCAGGTGGTCGCGCGCGCGGCCGAGGACGGCGCGCGCGCCATCCCGCGGCTGCTTTCGCCGCCGGTGGCCGCGAACGATGCGCGCGTGCGGGCCGCGGTGTACGACTCGCTCTCGGCCTCGCTGGTGGTGCCCGCCGCCAGCAGCGGAAGCTGGAGCAGCAAGCGCAGCTGGATCGCCGCCAACACCACCGTCGCCGTCACGCTCGGCGCCCCGGCCGGCGGCGGCGCGGGCACCACGGCGGTGGTGACGCTGAGCTATCCCTACAGCGCCAACCGGCTGCTGCCCACGCTGCCCGTGCTGGACACCAGCCGCTGGATGCCCGACACCCTGCGCAGCCAGGCGGCGGTCGCGACCTCTTCCTGACGCGGAGCGCACCGATGAACCACGCCATGCACGCCTCCCTCCGCCACGCCGCGCGCCAGCGACGGCCTGCCGCGCGCGGACGGATGCGCGGCTCGGTGGTGGTGAACGCCATCATCGCCGTCTCGCTGGTGCTGATCGTGCTGATCGGCACCCAGGTGGGCTACATGTTCTACGTGAAGCGCGAGCTCCAGAAGACCGCCGACCTCGCGGCGCTCTCGGGCGCGCAGGCGGTGCAGCCCGCGAGCTGTACCGATGCCAGCGCCGCGGCGGTCGCCAACGCGGCGCAGAACATGCCCGCGCTGCTCGCGCCGGTGAGCGCGGCCGAGGTGCAGTGCGGGCACTGGGATCCGGCGGCCCATCCGGCGCCGCTGCATTTCGGCACCCCGTCCGCGGGCCAGTACCTGAACGCGGTGCGCGTCACGCTCACGCGCACCGCGCCGCTGCTGCTGCCGGCGCTGCCGGGCAACCCGGCGTTCGCGATCAGCGTCGAGGCGCTCGCGGCCAAGCGGCAGCCGCTCGCATCGCTGAGCATCCGCAGCACCCTCGCGACGGTGGACACGCAGCGCTCGGTGCTTCTCAATGCGCTGGTAGGCGGGATGCTCGGCGGTTCGCTGAGCCTGTCGGCCGGCGGCTGGCAGGGCCTGGTCGATTCGCGCATCCGGCTGCTCGACTTCCTGGACCAGCTCAAGCTGGACCTCGGCATCAGCACCGCGGGCTATGACGGCGTGCTCGGTACCGACGTGAATGCCGGCGTGCTGCTGCAGAGCATGATCAAGGTCATGGAGCGCGGCGGCGCGACCGCGAACGTCGCGGTGCAGGCCCTGCAGCAGATCGCGCTCGCGGCGCAGGCGTCGCCGGTGGCGCTCAAGCTCGGCGAACTGCTCGACGTGGCGACCGGCACCGACACCGCCGGCCTGCAGACCGACCTGCAGCTCTTCGACCTGGTGCAGGGCGTGGTGCAGCTCGCGAACGGCAAGAATGCGCTGGCCGCCGACATTCCCGTCAGCCTGCCGGGCATCGCGGGCGTCACCGCCAAGGTGCGCGCGATCGAGCCGCCGCAGGTGTCGGCGGTGGGCAATCCGGCGCTGATCGATCCGAGCCAGGGGGTGAGCGATCCGAACCGGATCTACGTGCGGACGGCGCAGGTGCGGCTGCTGCTGTCAGTCAACCTGAGCGGGCTGAGCAACGTCGTTTCGAATCTGCTGTCGGCCGTGACGGCGGCGATCTCGCCGCTGATCAATTTCCTCGAGAGCGTGGCCACGCTGAACCTGGGCACCATCGTGTCCGATCTGGTCGGCACCATCGCCTGCGGCGGCATTCTTCCGGCCTGTGCGGAAACCAAGGTCATCTATGCCTCGGCGCTTTCCGCTCCCATCGACGTCAGCCTCAGCTCGGGCAACGGCGCCGCACTCGTCACGGGCCACACCTGCGGCGTGGGGGAGAACAAGACCCTCGCCGTGCAGGCCTCCACCAGCGTGGCACAGCTTCACATCGGCAAGGTGACGAACCCCTTCTCTTCGTCCGCGCCGGCCTTGGCGGAGCCCGTGGAACTGATCGAGATCGGCTACAGCGTGGCGAGGTTCGACTCATGCCTGCTCTCGCTGATCTGCTCCGGCAAGAAGTGGAAGAATGCGGCCGGCACCTTCGTGACGGACCCGGCCAGCGCGAAGAAGAACGTCATCTCCGGCCTCGGCCTGTCGGTCAACGCCGACGTGGGCGGCAGCGCGGGCGGTCAGGCGCTCAACTACGCCGCGCCCGCGGCGGCGAACCTGCCCGAGATCGATGCCGCGCCCTACGACGGCCCCGGGCTCGATCCCTCGTTCCAGCCGCTCAGCACGCAGTCGCTGGTGCAGAGCCTCGGTCCGGCGCTCGGCAGCGTCAAGGTGCAGGCGTATGCCAGCAGCACCAGCGGCGTGCTCGGCCCGCTGCTCAACGGCACGCTGGGCCTCGTGAGCGGCCTGCTCAACACGCTGCAGAACATCGTCAAGGATGCCCTCGCCCCATTGCTCGACCCCGCCGTCAACCTGCTGCTGGACCTGCTCGGCATCGACCTCGCCAGGGCCGAGGTCGGCGCCCGCCTCTCGTGCCACCGGGGCGTCGAGCTTGTCTACTGATTCACGTACTTCCTCATGAGCGCTGCTTCCAACTTCGAAGAACTCGACCTCTACGTCTGGGAAGGCAAGGCCGACATCCTCGAGCGCATCGCGCGCTGCATGGCGAGCTTCGACGTGGAGGTGATCCGCGCCGACGGCATGCCGCCGCCGCCGCAGGACCGCGGCACCGCGCTGCGGCCCTCGGTCGCGATCCTCAGCGTCACCGTGATCGACAACGGCGGCCTCGCGCATGCGACCGAGCTGCTGCAGGGCATGCCGGTGATCTGGGTCGCGGCGGCCGCGCGCGAGCGCGACTCGCGCACCTACCCGCCCGAGTACCTGCACGTGCTGCCCTACGACTTCACCTGCGCCGAACTGCGCACCATGGTGGCCAAGCTCGTGCGGCAACTGCGCGCGCGCGACGTGGCGCCGCAGCCGCCCGACGAGCTGGTGGCGCATTCCGATGCGATGAAGTCGCTGCTCGCCGAGGTCGGCGCCTTCGCCAACTGCAACCACAGCGTGCTGGTGCGCGGCGAGACCGGGGTGGGCAAGGAGCGCATCGCGCAGCAGCTGCACCTCGGCCACGAGCACTACGGCAAGGGCGCCTTCGTGGCGGTGAACTGCGGCGCGATTCCCGACGGGCTCTTCGAGTCGCTGTTCTTCGGCCACACCAAGGGCTCGTTCACCGGCGCCGTGCATGCGCACCGCGGCTACTTCGAGCAGGCCACCGGCGGCACGCTGTTCCTCGACGAGATCGGCGACCTGCCGAAGTACCAGCAGGTCAAGCTGCTGCGCGTGCTGGAGGACGGCGCGGTCACGCGCCTGGGCGCCACGGCGCCGATCCGGGTCGACTTCCGCCTCGTGGCCGCCACCAACCGCAACCTGCGCGAGATGGTGGCGAGCGGCGAGTTCCGCGCCGACCTGTTCTACCGGCTCGCGGTGATCGAGCTGCACGTGCCCAGCCTCGAGGAGCGCGGCGAGATCGACAAGATCGCGATCTTCAAGGCGCTGCTCGCCAACGTGCTCGGCGACGAGCTGGAGACGCTGGGCGAGACCCCGCACTGGCTCAGCGACGCGGTCGCCGAGATCTACTTTCCGGGCAACGTGCGGCAGCTGCGCAACCTCGCCGAACGCGTGGGCGTGATCGCGCGGCAGATGCGCTGCTGGGACCAGAACCTGATCCAGCGCGCGATCGCCCTCACGCGCGGCACGCCGACGCCCGCGATGGTGGCAGGCAACGGCAACGGTGCGGGCGGCATGGCGCTCGACGGCGAGCGCCGCGGCTGGAACAGCACCGAGCGCAACCGCATCATCGCGGCGCTGGAGGTCAACGACTGGAAGCGGCAGGACACCGCGCAGCACCTGGGCATCAGCCGCAAGGTGCTGTGGGAGAAGATGCGCAAGTACCAGATCCTCGACGGCGAACCGGGCATCCCCGAAGAGACTTAGCCCGCCGCGAGGGGCCTCAGCGCGCGGAGAGACGCGGGGTGCTGCGCAACACCGCCGCCGAGCTGGCGGCGCTCCGGTCCACCACCGGCTCGCTCGCACACGCCGCATTGCTCGAGATGCACAGCATCGAGAGCATCCCGTCCTCGCTCAGCGCGGGGCGGCTCGGGGGGCCGAAGATGCGGTCGATCCAGGGGCTGCCCGCTTCCGGGTCGATGCGCAGCTCGCCCACGGTGCGCGCGAGGCGCAGCTCGGTGATGCGGAGGTCGAACACCGCATCCACGTAGTCGAACAGCAGGTTGTAGTAGTCGAGCTGCGCGTCGAGCACGTTGGGCAGCGTCTCGCGGCCGAACTCCATCAGCCGGCGCCGGCCGCGGAAGGCCTGGCCCGAGGTGCTCACGGCTTCCATGAGCTGGCGCTCGCGCTCGCGGCCCGAGACGGTGCGCGCCCACGAGGCCGAGGTGAGTTCGAGCAGGTTGAGGCGAACGCCCTCCAGCTTGGCTTCCTGGTTGGCCACTTCGGCCAGCGCGGACTTGAGCCGCAACTGGCGGTCGAAGCCGTTGCCGAAGTTCCAGTTGAGCTCGAAGGCCGCGCGCGTCGGGTCCTGCGGCGACACGCCGCGCGGATCCTTGCTCTTCACGACCACCGCATCCACCGTGGGCCAGATGCTGGCCTCCTGCTGCTCGACGAGCGCCTGGGCGCGCGCGACGCGGTTCTTGGCCTCGGCGATCTCGGTGCTGCGTTCCTCGGCGCGGCGCAGGGCTTCCTCGCGCGAGGCGATGCGCCAGTAGGCGGGCGCTGCAAGCACGGGCAGCGAGGCCGCGTCGGGCATGAAGCGGAAGTAGGTGTTGAACTTGGCGAGCGCCTCGTCGCGCTGCGCCTCGAAGTCGGACTCGCGCGCGGCCACGCTGGCGCGGCGCGAGGCGGCCATGTTCAGGTCGTTCTCGCCGGCCGCGCCGAGCGCGACTCGCCGGGCCTCGATCCGCGAGAGCTCGGCCACCAGCTCGGTGGACTTGCGCGCGATCTGCTTCTTGAGCTCGAAGCGCTGCACCTGCAGGTAGGCGGTGAGGGCATCCAGCACCACCTTCTGCGAGGTGGTGACCACCGCCTCGTCGTCGGCCTGGTGGCCCGCTTCGGCGGCGCGCAGCGCGGCGCTCATCGCGCCGCCGTCGATCACGCTCACGCGCGCCTCGGCGGTCAGCACGGTGTAGTTCTGCGACCTCGCATCGGCCGCGCCGCTGTTGTAGCTGCCCGAGGCGGTGCCCATCTTGAAGCGCGGATAGCGCGCCTTCTTCGCGGTCTCGACGCCGAAGCCGCTGGTGTTGGCCGCCGCCTGCGCGGTCTGCACTTCGGGGTATTCCTGCGACAGCGCGATCAGCGCCTGCTTCACGCGCTGGGCGTAGCTCGCGGCACCGAGCGAAGGCGTGGAGAGGCGGCGCGCGGGCGCGAGCCGGGCGGGTGCCTCGTTCGCGTTCTGTGCATCCTGCGCCGCCGCGACCAGCGGCGCCAGCGCAAGGCTCGCGCACAGCGCCGCGCACAGCGCGCCGGTGCCGCGGCGCCGGCCTGTCGAGTGGCGCGCGCTCATGGTTCGCGGAAGGCTTCGCGCCGCAGCTTGAGCACGGGACGCAGGATGTACCAGATGAACGGATCGGTGCCCACCTTCAGGTCGACCTCGGATTCCATGCCGGCGGTGATGCGGTTCTCCTTCTGCCCGACCCAGGTCTGCTCGGTGCTGACCAGGATGCGGTAGTAGGGCGCCGCGTTGGCGATGGCGGGATCGCGGTCGGCGTCGGCCGCCACCAGCGTGACCTTGCCGTCGACCGCGCCGTAACGCAGGTAGTCGTAGGCCGTGATCTTCACGCGCGCGCCCTGCCCGATCTCGACGAAGCCGCGGTCGTTGGGATTGAGCCGCGCCTCGATCATGACCTCGTCCTTGTCGGGCACCACTTCCATGATCGGCTCGCCGGGCTTGATGACCCAGCCCGGGCTCGCGCTGCGCAGCCCCTTCACGATGCCGTCCGCGGGCGCCTTCACGACGGTGCGCGAGCGCTGGGTGCGCGCCCGTGCGAGGTCCTCGTTCAGGCTCGCGAACTGCCGCTCGACGGTGGCCAGTTCGTCGGAAGCGCGGCGGCGGAAGCGGCCCTCGGCCTCGGCCATCTTGGCCTCGGCCTCGGTGATCGCGGCACTGGCCGAGATGGCGCCCTGGCGCGCGACGGCGAGTTCGCTGCGCACGCCCTCGACCAGGCGGCGCTTCTCGAGCACCTCGACCTGCCCGACCAGCTTCTCGCTGAGCAGTTGCTCGGAGATCTCGAGTTCCTTCTGCATCAGCGCCAGCCGGTCGTTCAGGCCCTTGACCTTGGCCTGCTGCTCGAGCTGCCGGCTGCGCGCCTGCTCCAGGCCCGAGACCGCGCCCGCCATCACGCCGCGCTGCTCGAGCGCGCGCGCCTGGTAGGCGCCGACCTCGCCATCGAGCACGCTGGCGTCGATGTCGGCGGCAAAGCTCTCGCGCTTGAGCGGCTGGCCGCGGCTCTCGGCCATGAGCCGCACGCGCGTGGCCTGCGTGGCCGCATGGCGGGCGGTGAGTTCCTCGAAGTTGAGGCCGCTGCCGCCGAGGTCGATCTCCACCAGCGACTGGCCCTGCCGCACCCGGTCGCCCTCCTTCACCAGCACGTTGCTGACGATGCCGCCTTCCAGATGCTGGATCGACTTGACGCGGTCCGACGGAATCACCCGGCCCGGCGCCACCACCACGGTCTCCATGGGAAAGCCCAGCCCCACCACGGCGAGCAGCGCCACCACGCCGCCGATGATCCACTGGCGCCGCCGGCCTGCCGGCGATGTCTGCGCCGCGCGCTTGTGTTCTTCGTCCTGAAGAATCTGCGGCAAATCCGATTTCAAGATCGCTGTCCCCTGTAGTTCACGCCATCGAACGGTTCGCGGCCGTGCCCGGCCCATGCGCGCCGTCGGCGCCGTCCTCGGAATCGGTCAAGGCCACGAGGGCCTTCTTCACGCCGAAGAGCTTCGGCACCATGACGGCGGCCGTGCCCTGCTCCACGTTGCCCTGCCCGGTCACGTGGTAGACGGTGGTCGCGGCCGACACGATGCGCAGCGAATGCGTCACCACCACCACGGTGCGCACCTTCGCCACCGCGAGCAGCGTGGCGAGCAGCGCGCGCTCGCTCTGGAAGTCGAGGTCGTTGCTCGGCTCGTCGAGCACCAGCACCGACGGCTTGCGCAGGAAGCTCATGGCCAGCGCCAGCTTGCGCCGCTCGCCCACCGAGAAGCCCACGCCGCCCTCACCCACCACGGTGCGGTAGCCGTCGGGCAGCCGCGAGATGAAGTCGTGCGCGCCCGAGAGCTTGCAGGCCGCCACCACCTGCTCGTCGCTCTGGCCGGGCGCGGTGCGGCGCATGGTGTCGATCAGCGGGCCGCCGAACCAGTAGACCTCCTGCGAGAGGTAGCTGATCCAGCGCGACAGCTCCTCGCGGCCGAACTGCGAGAGGTCGTACTCGCCGATGCTGATGACGCCGCGCGTGGGCGTGTACAGGCCCGACAGCAGCTTGACCAGCGTCGACTTGCCGGCGCCGTTGCGCCCGACGATCACATGCAGACCGCCCGGGCCGATGTCGAGGTCGACGTTCTCCAGCACCGGCTTGTGCGCCTCGGCGTCGAAGCCGAAGCTCACGTCCTTGAGCGTCACGCGGCCGAGCGGCTGCGGCAGCGTCATGCCGGTGGGCGGCTTCTCGACCGGCTCGGCCAGCACCTTCTCGAGGCGCTTCGCCGCTTCCTTGGCGGCGGCCAGCGAGCGCCAGCTCGACACCAGCCCCGCCACCGGCTGCAGCGCCTTGAGCGCGAGCATGTTCGAGGCCACCAGGCCGCCGACGGTCATCCACTGCTCCATCACGGCCACTGCGCCCACCGTGACGACGATGACCGAGAACACCGTCAGCAGCACCGTGGTGCCGTCGCGCGCGGTCTCGATCTGGCCGTTCTTGCTGAAGCTCTCGCCGAGCCAGTCGTTGTAGGTCTGGCGCCACATCTCGACCGTGGGGCCGTCGTTGGCCTGTGTCTTGAGCGTTTCGCGCGCATTGCAGATCTCCGCCGTCATGCGGTCGAGGCCGCGGCCGCGCTGCACTTCCTCGACGCGGCCGGTGCGCACCTCGTCGGCCCACCACCAGGCCAGGAAGGCCATGATCGCGAGGAACAGCGCCACCACCGGCAGCACCGGCAACGCCACGATGCCGATCACCGCGAGCGCGAAGACCGCCATCGGCAGGTCGAAGATCGATTGCGCGAGGCCGCCCGTGACGGTGCCGCGCACCGAGGCCACGTCGCGGAAGTACTGGTGCCACACCGAGGCGGGCCGCGATTCGAGCATGCGCAGCGGCCGGCTCAGCATCGAGTGCAGCAGCGCGCCGGACACGCCGTGGTCGATGATCGCGCCCGCGTTGCGCAGCATGCGCGAACGCCGCGTGCGCAGCCAGAACTCGATGCACAGGAAGAACAGGATGCCGCTCACCAGCGCCGCCAGCGTCGAGACGCCGCTGCGCGACAGCACGCGGTCGTACACCTGCAGCAGGAAGATCGAAGGCAGCAGACCGAAGAGGCTGATCGGCAGCGACCGCCATGCCGCGCTCTTCACCAGCGGGTAGGCATCGCGGAATGCCTTGTGCAGCGCGCCTGCGTAGGGACTGCCGCCCGGCTCCTCGGGCAGGTCGGCCACCAACTGGGTGGGCAGGAGAAACTTGATCATGGGAAGGCCGATCCGTCGGCAATGACGCCGACGGTCATTATCGACTGTTACCCGACTGTTACAACAGCCAAATCACGCATCAGGCGAGCGCAAGTGCAACGTTGGCGCAGAGCAACATGCACAGCAGCCATGCGCAGAGCAGCTGGACCCAGCCGAGCCACCAGCGCCGCGGTGTCGGCGCATGCTGGCGGGACAGGAAGAGGGACATGTCTTGTTTCATGGCAGTGCTTTCAAAACCCGGGCGAGCCGGGACAGGCCGACGCCTGGGGAACTCTTGGCCAGCACCCAGTCGCCCGGCTGCAGCAGGCCGCCGAGCGCGGTCGACAGGTCGGCCACGTCGACGAACCAGTGCGAACGGACCTTGGTGCGGATGCGCGCATGCAGCCCGCGCATCAGCGGGCCGCACAGCAGCACGCGGTCGGGCTGCGAGGCGAGCAGTTCGGGCTCGAGGTCGAGGTGGTGGCGCTGTGCGGCAGGGCCGAGCTCCTGCATGTCGCCGAGGATCGCCACGCGGCGCGCCGGCTCGCAGGGCGCCTGCGACAGCAGTTCGAGCGCGGCGCGCATCGAGCTGGGGTTGGCGTCGTAGGTCTCGTCGATCAGCTTGAAGCTGCCGCCGCCGATGTGGATGGTGTGCAGCGCGCCGCGGCTGCCCGGCGGCTCGAAACCGGCGAGCGGCTCCACCGCCGCTGCGAGCTTGAGCCGCATCGCATGCAGCGCCGCCAGCGTGGCGACGGCGCTCGCGCCCATGTGGCGCCCCGGCGCATTGAGCCGCAGCTGGAACGGCTCGCCGAGCACCGACACCTGCACCTCGCCGTGATCGAACGCGACCAGCCGCACGTCGGCATCCCGGTGCGCGCCGTAGGTCACGATCTGGAGCTGGTGCGCCATGGCGGCCTCGGCGAAGGTCGCGAACTCGGGCAGGTCGCGGTTCAGCACCGCGGTGTCGCCGGGCGCCATGCCCTGGAAGATGCGGCTGTCCTGGCGCGCGGCCGCCTCCGAGGGACCGCGGTGCTTCTGCGCCGCGGCCGACAGCCCGGTGACCACCGTCAGCATCGGGCGCACGAGCTGCGTCAGCGCGGGCAGGTTCGGCGAACCCATCTCCAGCACCCAGTAGGCGGCGCGGCGCGGCATGCAGGTCAGGTTCCAGGCCATGCCCGAGGGCAGGCTCACGTTGCCTTCGGGCTGGCCGACCTCGCCCCAGACGCCGAGCGCATCGGCCAGCATCGCGGCGACGGTGCCGCTCGCGGTGCCGCTGCCCACCACGCCGCAGACGCGGCCCGCGAACTCGGTGCGCGCATGCGCGCCCAGGGCCAGCACGGCCTGCGGCACGTTCGGCACCTGGAGCACGGGCACGCGCTTGTCGAGGTGCGCCGAGGCGTCGGTGCACAGCACCGCGGCCGCGGGCTGCAGCACGCCCTTCAGGATGACGGCGGCCAGCGGCGCCTTGGAGGGCCGCGCCTGGTGCTCGAACACCACGCGGCCCTTGCGCATGAAGGAGCGCTGGGTCACGCCGGTGGCGCGCCAGCCCTCGTCCGGCTGCACCACCCATTCGCCGCCGGTCACGCGGCCCATCTCTTCGGCGGTCCAGTCGGCGCCGTCGTCCCTGGCGCCGCCGGCGCCCGGCAGCACCGGCCGCTCCAGCAGGTAGCGGTGGTAGGCGACGAAGCCCGAGACGTACTGCCCCACGTCGTCGATGCGCACGCGGAAGGCATGGTGCCGGATGAAGAAGGCGCCGGCGACGGCCGAGGGACGGCGGAAGTACATCGCCATCTCGGGCCAGAAGAAGCCGTTCTGCAGGTAGTGGGCGCGGTACTCGAGCGCGCGGTAGAACTTCTCGGTGTCGAGCTCGTCGAGCAGGTGCCGCATGGCCGCCATGCCCTCGAGGCGCTGCAGCATCTGCTGCGCGGCCAGCATGAGTTCGAGCAGCGTCGGGAAGGTGGTCTTCCGGTCGAGCACGAAGTCGAGGTAGCCCGCGACGTTCTGCAGCCCGAAGCGGAAGTACCTCTCCTGCGGGCTCCAGCGCACGAGCTCGTTGACCGCGCGGCTGAGCCAGTGGTCGTGCGCCTGCCAGTGCTGGCCGGCGATGAAATGGTCGAAGGCCTTCTCGACCACCGCGAGCCAGCGCGGATCGCGCGTGAGGCCGTAGAGGCGCATGAGCGCGAACACCGCCTCGCCCTCGTGATGGACGGCGCGCGACGCCTGCTTGAGGCGCAGGTCGGCGGCCTGCACCACGTGGTCGAAGCGGCCGGTGGCGGCATCCTGCAGCGAGGCGATGCCCAGCGCCAGCTTCTCCAGCAGCGGCAGCCAGCGGCGCATTTCCATCGCCTCGGAATGCGCCACCAGCGCGAGGATCGCCGCGGCGGTGCCGCCGAGCGTGATCTCGTCGCCCTCGACCAGGAACGCGGCCTCGGTGCCGTCGGCGAGCCGGTACTCGCGCACCAGGCTGCTCGCCAGCGGATGCAGCGCACGGTCGATCGCGGCGCGCAGCTTCTCGTCGCGCGTGAGTTCCCACGCCTCCACCATCGTGCTCACCACGCCCGCATGGCGCATCGCGTCGTAGGTGGGAATGCGGCGGTCGAAGCACGGGAAGTAGCCCTGGACGAAGAGCCCGTCTTCCTGCACCTGGCGCGCGAGGTAGGCCGTGCCGCTGCGCACGAGTTCGAGCGCCGAGGACGGCGTGAGCGCCGGTGCCTGGCGGCGCCCCGCATCGAGCCCCGTGCCCACGAGCTTGTGCACCACGCCGTCGGCCTGGCAGAACACGCCGACGGTCGCGAGCAGGTAGACCTGGTGGTCCGCGCGCAGGTCGAGCCCGAGCGGGCGTGCGAAGCGCGCTTCGGCATAGAGCTCGCAGTTGCGCTTGTTCACCACCGCATGCGCGATGGTCGAATCGCCGCTGAGCATCGCGTTGGCGTTGAGCTCCTGCTCGGTGAACGCGGTCGCGAAGTCCTGGTCGAAGGCCAGGCCGAGGCGGAAGTAGTTGCGCTTGACGGCGGCGAGCTGGGCCTTGAACTGCGCCCAGTCCATCGGACTCGCGCCCTCGACCCAGTCGATGCGCAGCCACGGCGAGACGATGCCCGAGGCGCGCACCCAGCGTGCCACGGCGTCGGCGCCTTCGCGCCAGGCGGTTTCGAAGTCGGCCGCGCGCGCATGCACGACGTGCGCGCGCTGCGAGCCGTCGCTGACCGAGAAGAAAAGCGTGAAGGCCGGATAGGGCGCCGGCAACGCCGCGCACACCGTGACCAGGCGCTCGTGGCAGGCGTGGAGCTGGTCGGAGAAGGACATCATTCGGCCCCGATCGAATGCGGGAGACCGGTCGCGCCCGTCATCTGCGCTCGCTCTGACGTGTGCGGCCGGGCTCTCCCGTCGAAGGCATCGCGGTTCTCCGGTTTCAGCGGTAGCTGAATTCGGCTCGGCGATTGAGCTGGTAGCCCTCCTCGGTGGTTTCCTGCGAAGCGGGCTTCTCCATGCCCCAGCTGATCGCCTCGACGCGGTCGGCCGGCACGCCCAGCTGCGAGAGCGCGCGCTGGACCGATTCGGCGCGGCGCTGGCCGAGCGCGAGGTTGTATTCGCGGCCGCCGCGCGAGTCGGTGTGGCCCTCGATCACCACGCGGGCCGTGGGCCGGTTGCGCAGGAAGTTCGCATGCGCTTCCACGACGCTCCGGTATTGCGGCTTGATGTCGAACTTGTCGAAGTCGAAGTACACGATCCGCGCCACGCCGACCGGGCCGTTCTGCACCGGCGGCGGCGGCGGTGGCTCCACCTTCGCCACCGGGGCCGCGGTCTTGTTCGAGAAGTAGTACTTGGCGTCGTCGCGTCCTTCCTTGGGCGCGGAGCCGCAGGCGGCCAGGCTCGCGGCCAGGGTGACGATGGCCAGTATCCGGAAATTCTTTTTCATGCTGATCCTTTCGCGGGACAGGCCGGGTGGCGGCCTGTCCCTCTTGCTGTCGTTCTTGTCGTGACCCTTCGGTGCTCGTTGCTCAGCCCAGCAGGCCGTGCAGGATGTTCGAGACCGGCGTCAGCACGCTGTTGCTGCCGGCGACCTGATCCACGAGGCTGGTGATCGGGGTCACCACGTCGGTCACGATCGGCGCGGCATGCTCGACGGTGTCGACCACG
Source organism: Variovorax sp. TBS-050B (assembly GCF_029893635.1). Classification (NCBI taxonomy): domain Bacteria; kingdom Pseudomonadati; phylum Pseudomonadota; class Betaproteobacteria; order Burkholderiales; family Comamonadaceae; genus Variovorax; species Variovorax sp. TBS-050B. The sequence goes on from NZ_JARXYR010000002.1 coordinate 673,864, forward strand.
CCGGCCGCCGTCGCGACCACCGGCTCGAGCGTGCTGCCCGCACCGGCGAGGATGTCGGTCACGGGCTGCGCCACTTCGGAGACGGTGGCGACCACCGGTTCCACGGTCTCGGCCACGTTGCCGGCCACCTCGACCACCGGTTCGAGGATGTTCGCCACCAGGCCGCCGCCCAGCAGGCCGTCGCTGCCGAGCAGGCTGCCGACCAGACCGTCCTCGCCCAGCAGGTCGCCGCCGAGGAGGCCGCCGACGACGCCGTCTTCACCGACCACGCCGCCGAGCAGGTCGCCGCCCAGGAGGTCACCGCCGAGCAGGCCGCCGACGATGCCGTCTTCGCCGACCACGCCGCCGAGCAGATCGCCGCCCAGCAGGTCGCCGCCGAGCAGGCCGCCGACGATGCCGTCTTCGCCGAGCACGCCGCCGATCAGGTCGCCACCCAGGAGGTCGCCGCCGAGCAGGCCGCCGACGATGCCGTCCTCGCCGAGCACGCCGCCGAGCAGATCGCCGCCCAGCAGGTCACCGCCGAGCAAGCCGCCGACGATGCCGTCCTCGCCGAGCACGCCGCCGAGCAGATCACCGCCCAGGAGATCGCCGCCGACCACGCCGCCCACGATGCCGTCCTCGCCGAGCACGCCGCCGAGCAGATCGCCACCCAGGAGATCGCCGCCGAGCAGACCGCCGACGATGCCGTCCTCACCCAGCACACTACCGAGCAGGTCACCACCGAGCAGGCCACCCACGATGCCGTCCTCGCCGAGCACGCCACCAAGCAGGTCGCCACCCAGCAGATCTCCGCCGAGCAAGCCACCCACGATGCCGTCCTCGCCGAGCACACCGCCCAGCAGGTCGCCACCCAGGAGTTCGCCGCCGAGCACGCCACCGAGCAGATCGCCACCCAGCAGATCGCCGCCGAGCAGGCTGCCCACCGGGCCTTCGTTGCCCAGCACGCCGCCGGAACCGAAGAGGCCGCCGCCGAGGCCGCCCTCGCCGATCAGGCCGCCCAGCAGGCCTTCGTCACCGATCACGCCGTCGAGCACGCCGCCCAGCAGCGCATCGTCGCCACCGAGCAGGCCGCCGATCGGGCTGTCGGCCAGCAGGCCGCCCACCACGCCGTTGGCGCCGAGCAGGTTGTCCACGACGCCGTCCTGGCCCAGCAGGCCGCCGGTGAGGCCTTCGCTGCCGAGCACGCCGGCGAGCGCGCCGTCGCCGCCGAGCAGGCCGCCGACCAGGCCTTCTTCGCCGATCAGGCCGCCGACCAGGCCGTCGCTGCCCATCAGGTCGCCGAGCAGGCCCTCGTCGCCGAGCGGGCCGCCCAACAGACCGCCGAGCAGGCCGTCGTCGCCCAGCAGGCCGCCGACCAGGCCTTCGTCGGCCATCACGTCGCCGATCAGACCGCCGACCAGGCCATCCTCGGCGAGCAGGCCGCCGAGCGCGCCGTCTTCGGCCAGGAGGCCGCCGACCAGGCCTTCTTCGGCGAGCAGGCCTTGCACGAGGCTGTTCTCCCCGAGCAGACCCTCGACCACGGTCTCGACCACGCCGCCGTCGCCGATGAGGGTGTCGACGACGCCGTCGAGTCCGAGTGCGCCGGTCACGCCGGTGAGGATGCCGTTGTCGCCCAGCAGGTTGTCGAGGCCGTTCTGCAGCGCATCGGTGACGTGGTCGACCTGTCCCACGAGCGCATCGGTCGCGCCGTTGCCGAGCAGCGGATCGAGCACCGGGTTGAGCACGCCGTCCACGTCGTCGAGCACGGTCTCGGCCACGTCGTCGACGGGATCGAACTGGTTCGGATCGTCGCGCGTGAAGTTGTCGCCGAGCACGGGCGAGAGGATGTCGTCGACGAGGTCGGTCGTTTCGTCGACGACGTAGGTGACCGGGTCGAGCGAATCGCCCAGGCCGAGGTTGTCGTTGACCGTGCCGATCACGCCACCGACAGCGTTGTCGCCGGGGTTGAGGAGGGAGTCGCCGTCGGCGTCGGCGTCGGCATCGGCATCGGCATCGGCATCCGCGTCCGCATCCGCGTCCGCATCTGCATCCGCGTCGGCATCTGCATCGGCATCGGCGTCCGCGTCCGCGTCCGCGTCGGCGTCGGCATCGGCGTCGGCATCTGCATCGGCGTCGGCATCTGCATCGGCGTCGGCGTCGGCATCGGCATCGGCATCGGCATCAGCATCCCCGTCCGCATCCGCATCGGCGTCCGCATCGGCATCCGCGTCGGCATCGGCCTCGCCCACGGGCAGCGGAATGAAACCGGCACCGCCGCCATCGCTCCCACCGCCGCCCAGCGCGGCGCCAAGGCCCGCGGCACCGAGGGCGCCGAGGGCGAATTCGCCGAGGCCGAGACCGGCCGCGGCGGGAAGCTTCTTGCTCACGGCCAGCGCGGCCGCTTCGGCATCGCTGTCGGGCGGCGTGACCTGCAGGTCGCCCTGCGCCACGTCGACGTTCACCTGTTCGAGGCCGCCCGGCAGCTTGGTCGAGCCGATGGTGGCGTCGGTGCCGCCGGTGAAGACGCCGGCCAGCGGCGCCTTGTTGGTGGCCGAGCCGGGGAACAGCACGTTGGCCTGGCCGCCCTCGGGCACGAGCACGCGGTCGCCGGCGATCAGGGTCTGATTGCCCTCCACCGGAATGCGGACACCGTCGCGCATCACGGCGACACCCGGCGTCGCATTGGACAATGTGCCGATGCTTGCGGGTGCCGCGGCGGCGGCGGGTGCCGGCGACACCGCGGCGGCGGATGCGCCGAGCGGGGTGCCGGTGGCCTGGGCGACGACCACGGGTGCCACGCCACTGGCGGCGAGTCCTTCGGTCGAATTGGTCGATGCTTGTGGAGCGTTCATGGCAGCCTCTGTGACAAAAGATGCGTCTACAGGGGCAACTAGCGTGCCGCTTTGAAGATCCGTCCCGCGCCCGGCGCCACGAAACACGCAAGTCGTTGATCTACATGGATATTCTTGAAAACGACGGCCGGCCGGCCGAGGCCGGAAACGCGGTTTGGAGGGGTCTTCGGGCCCTTCGTTACGTAACGGCGTAACGTGCCGCTACCGGAACATCGGGCCTGTTGCGAGACCGTCCGGACCGAGAATCCGGCCTCTTCCTTTCCTTCCTTCTTTCGTTCGCCCCGCGTTCGCTTTCTCTTCACTTCTACACATATGTTCAATCCCTCCCAGGAAGACGTGCGGCGCTTCTTCTGCGACGTCTATGCAAAGCAGCGGCAGGGCCTGCCGATGGAAGCGCTGGAGACGATCGCCGCGGGATGGATCGAAGCGCATCCCGAATACCACGCCGACCTGGCCGATGCCGATGCCGCGGTCGCGCGCGTGTACGACGGCGCGAACGGGCGCGAGAACCCGTTCCTCCATCTGTCGATGCACCTGTCGATCAGCGAGCAGTGTTCGATCGACCAGCCGCGCGGCATCCGCCAGGCGGTGGAACTGCTGGCGGCGCGCCGCGGTTCGCTGCTCGATGCGCACCATGAGGCGATGGACTGCCTGGGGCAGATGATGTGGGAGAGCCAGCGCGCCGGCCGGCCGCCCGACGGCGAGGCCTACGTCGCCTGCGTGCAGCGGCGCGCAACGCGGGACTAGGCGCGGGTCACGCCGCGGTTTTTTTTCGGGGCTGCGAAAGCGGCGCGCCCTGCCGCTTGGCGGCCTCGCGCAGCAGCGCAGCCATGGCGGCGCGCGGCGGCGAGGGCTCGGCGTCGCTGCGCAGCAGCAGGCCGACGGGCTCGTCGGTGCCCGCGGTCTCGATGCGCAGGCGCACGAGGCGGCGCTCGGCGAGCTCGCCGCGCGCAGCGCCGAGCGGGGTGATCCAGACCGCGTCCGACACCGCCAGCAGCCCGCGCGCCACGGCCACATCGAGCGTCTGCAGCGCGTCGGCCGGGAGCGCCAGGCCCCGCGCCTGCAGAAAGCTCTCGGTGTGGTGGCGCGGCACGGTGCCTTCGCCATAGACCACCAGCGGATAGCCGAGCACCGCCTGCACCGACACCGCGCGCGCCGCGCCGAGCGCGAGCGGATGGCCGGCGCGCACGGCGAACACCAGCGGCTCCGTGTAGAGCAGCTCGAAGCTGAGGCCGCCCATCAGCCGCGGATCGCTCATGCGGCCCACCACGAGGTCGAGTTCGCCGGCGCGCAGCTCGTCGAGCAGCACGGGGTTGGCGGCGCTCTTCACCACCATCTGCACCGCGGGCCAGCGCTCGCGAAAGCGCGCCAGCGGCTGCGGCAGCAGCGCCGGCGCCACGCTCGGCAGCGCGCCGATGCGCAGCCGCTCGATGCGCCCGCCCGCCGCCGGCGCCACCGCCTGCGCGCTGGCGTCGAGCGCCTCCAGCACGCGCAGCGCATGCGCCAGCAGCTGCTCGCCCGCCGGCGCGAGCCCCTGCACGCCGCGCCGGCCCGACTTGCTGCGCTCCACCAGCCGTGCGCCGATGATGGCTTCGAGCTCCGCGAGCGTCTTGGACACCGCGGGCTGGCTCAGCGAGAGCCGCTCGGCGGCGCGCGCCAGATGGCGCTCCTGCGCCACCGCCACGAGGCAGCGCAGGTGCCGCAGCTGCACGTTGCGCAGGAAGTCCTGGCGAAGGTCGGCGGTGTTTTTCAATTACCTGTGGTTATTCGAATCGGATCATTCTTCAATTTACATCATCGGACCGGGCTTCTAAAGTGCAGCCTCCAGACACGACCGCCCCACCAGGAGACAACGACATGTTGACCAAGACACCGGCCTCGCCCGCCATCCTCACGCCGCGCGACTGGGACGCCCATCCTTCCTACGTCTACCCCGGCTACAAGTCGACGATGAAGCGCGGCCCGCAGAAGCCGCTGGTGCCGCTGAAGGCGGCCCTCGGCGAGCTGCAGCAGCCGGTCTACGGCCACGACAGCATCGGCGCGCTCGACCATGACCTGACGCGCAACGCCCGCAGGAACGGCGAGCCGCTGGGCGAGCGCATGATCCTCACCGGCCGCGTGCTCGACGAGCGCCGCCGCCCGGTCGCGAACACGCTGGTGGAGCTGTGGCAGGCCAATGCCGCGGGCCGCTACGTGCACAAGGTCGACCAGCACGACGCGCCGCTCGATCCCAACTTCCTCGGCGCCGGCCGCTGCCTGACCGACAGCGAGGGCCGCTACCGCTTCCTCACCATCAAGCCCGGCGCCTACCCCTGGGGCAACCATCCGAACGCCTGGCGCCCGCAGCACATCCACCTGTCGCTGTTCGGCCAGAGCTTCGCGAGCCGGCTCGTGACGCAGATGTACTTCCCGGGCGATCCGCTGCTGCAGTACGACCCGATGGTCACCGGCACGCCCGAGCGCTACCGCAACCGGCTGATCGCCGACTTCAGCCTCGACATCACCGAGGAAGGCTACGCGCTGGGCTACCAGTTCGACATCGTGCTGCGCGGCGCCGACGAGACGCCTTTCGAGAACCGCTGAGCCAGGAGACGCGACATGAACGACATGCTGATGACCGCCCAGGAAGCCGACTTCGGCCAGACCCCCTCGCAGACGGTGGGCCCCTACTTCGCCTACGGCCTCACGGCCTCGCAGTACGGCTACGACTTCGACCAGCCCTTCGACGCCGTGGTGGCGCTCGACAACGCCTCGGGCCGGCGCATCCGGCTCGAAGGCCGCGTGCTCGACGGCGACGGCAACCCGATCAACGATGCGCTCGTGGAGATCAGCCAGGCCGACGGCGAAGGCCGCTATCCGCAGACGCCGGCCGAGGCGCGCGAGATCGGCTTCCGCGCCTTCGGCCGCGTGGGCACGGGCACAGACGCGCAGAACCGCTTCGTCTTCCACACCGTGAAGCCGGGCGCCGAGTCGCCTGGCGAAGCGCCGCACATCAACGTGATCGTGCTCATGCGCGGCCTGCTGCTGCATGCGTTCACGCGCGTGTACTTCAGCGACGAGGCCGAGGCCAATGCGCGCGACGCCGTGCTGGCGAGCGTGCCGGCCGAGCGCCGCCACACGCTGATCGCCGAGCGCGTGGAACAGGGCGGCGCGGTGAGCTACCGCTTCGACATCCGCATGCAGGGCGCCGAGGAAACGGTGTTCTTCGACATCTGAGCAGCAGGCGAAAGCGCCCGCCCCAAAAGCAAAAAGCCCGCGCAGCGGGCTTTTTTCTTGGGCTCTTCGGCCGCGGTGCGGTTACTCGCCGGCGCGGTGCAGGCGCGATTCAGGCACCGTCTTGAGCTCGCCGGGCAGCGAGCTGATGTAGCTCGCGAGCGTCTTGAGTTCGGCGTTGGTGAACTTCTTGGGCTCGACCTGCTGGGCCATCACCGCGTTCGAGCGGCCGAGGTGCAGGTTGTTCTTCACGCGGTACGACTTGAGCGCCACGAGCAGGTAGTCGGCATGCTGGCCGGCCAGCTTGGGCACGGTGCCGTCGTTCGGCGTGTTGAAGTTGGCGCCGTGGCACTTGGTGCAGCTGTTGTCCTTGTCGCGCGACACCAGCGCCTGCACGTTCTCGGGCATGGGCTTGGCCGGGGCGGCGGGGGGCGCATCGCCCTCCTTCAGGCCGAGCTGGCTGTAGTAGGCCGCGATGTCGGCGATGTCCTGCTCGCTGAGCGTGTCGGCGATCGCGCGCATGGTGGGGTGCTTGCGGTCGCCGCCCTTGTAGGCGGTGAGCGCCGCGCTGATGTAGCTGGCGCTCTGGCCCGCGATCATCGGCACCTTGTGGATCTCCGGGAAGCTGGCCTGGTAGCCGATGATGCCGTGGCAGCCCACGCACATCGCCACCTTCTTGGAACCGTCCTGGGCCTTGCCCGTGACTTGCTGGGCCTGCGCCGAGACCGTCACGCAAGCGACAGCGAAGGCAAACATCGTGGTCAACAACTTGTTCATTTTGCGCGCACAATCTCGTGGAGATACAGTTTTTCGAATCAACATTCGATTATATGCAAGGGTCCTCCCCGACCCCATGCAAGCCGCCCAAGAGGTTGCATCCAGCGGGATCGAGTGTGTTCTTTTCTCCACCACCCACCCTTTCCACCTTGCGCGCGCCGACTCATGAAATTCAAGGGCTCTGACAACTACGTCGCCACCCAGGACCTGATGCTGGCGGTCAATGCCGCCATCACCCTCAAACGTCCGTTGCTCGTCAAGGGCGAACCCGGCACCGGCAAGACCATGCTGGCCGAGGAAGTGGCGCAGTCGCTCGGGCTGCCGCTGCTGCAGTGGCACATCAAGTCGACCACCAAGGCGCAGCAGGGCCTCTACGAATACGACGCGGTGAGCCGCCTGCGCGACTCGCAGCTCGCCGACGTCGACGGCGGCGAGCGCGTGCGCGACATCCACAACTACATCGTCAAGGGCGTGCTCTGGCAGGCCTTCACGGCCGACCAGCCGGTGGCGCTCCTGATCGACGAGATCGACAAGGCCGACATCGAATTCCCGAACGACCTGCTGCGGGAAATCGACCGCATGGAGTTCTACTGCTACGAGACGCGCGAACTGATCCGCGCCAAGCACCGGCCGGTGGTGTTCATCACCTCGAACAACGAGAAGGAACTGCCCGACGCCTTCCTGCGCCGCTGCTTCTTCCACTACATCAAGTTCCCCGACGCCGAGACCATGAAGCACATCGTGGCGGTGCACTTCCCCGGCCTCAAGCAGGAACTGCTCACGGCCGCGATGAAGACCTTCTACGACGTGCGCAACCTGCCCGGCCTGAAGAAGAAGCCCTCGACCTCCGAACTGCTCGACTGGCTCAAGCTGCTGATGGCCGAGGAGATTCCGCTCGAGGCGCTGCAGAGCAAAGACGACAAGGTCGCCGTGCCGCCGCTCGTGGGCGCGCTGCTCAAGAACGAACAGGACGTGACGCTCTTCGAGAAGCTCGTCTTCATGCAGCGCAACAACCGATGAACCCGCAGGGCCACGAGGCGCACCCGGTCGGCCAGCTGTTCAAGCTGGGCCTCGCGCAGGCCGTGCTGTTCTTCCTGGGCGCCCTGCTCGGCCGCTGGATCGGCCTTCTGCTCGGGCTCGATGCCTTCGGCCCCGACGGCTGGGGCAACCGCGAGATCTTCGGCATCCTGCTGATCGGCCTGGGCGGCGGTGGCGGCGTGCAACTCGCGCGCCTGTGGTACGACCGCAAGTACGGCAAGCCGCCGCGCTGAAAAAAAGAATCTGCTTCGAAGGTGTTGTGAGATGGCATTCGTCGAACCCGTCACGCTGAAGGCCCGCGACCTCGCACTGGTGCCGCTCGCGCTCGACCATGAAGAAGGCCTGCGCGCGGCCGCGGCCGACGGCGAACTCTGGAAACTGCGCGTGACCTCGGTGCCCGAGCCGCAAGAAACCCGCGCCTACATCGAGACCGCGCTCGCGGGCCGCGAGGCCGGCCACCGCTTCGCCTTCGCCGTGACCGAGGCCGCGACCGGCACCGTGCTCGGCAGCACCAGCTTCCACGACATCCTGCCCGCGGTGAAGCGCGTGGAGATCGGCTACACCTGGTACGCCAGGCGCTGCCAGCGCACGCACGTCAACACCACCTGCAAGCTGCTGATGCTGAGCCACGCCTTCGATACCCTCGGCTGCCACGTGGTGGGCTGGCGCACCGACAATTTCAACTTCGCGTCGCAGGCCGCCATCGAGCGGCTCGGCGCCAAGAAGGACGGCGTGATCCGCGGCCATGCATTGAGGCGCGACGGCACGATCCCGCGACACCGTCATGTACAGCCTGCGCTCGGGCGAATGGCCCGAGGTCAAGGCACAGCTGCTCTATCTGCTCGACAAGCCGCGAAGCTGAAGGAGGTCTGCCGCCATGCTCATCGACTTCTTCTACACCCTGCGCTCGGCCAAGCTGCCGGTGTCGGTCAAGGAATACCTCACGCTGCTCGAGGCGCTGCAGGCCGACGTGGTGGGGCCGAATTCCGACGGCGCCTTCGGCATGGACGACTTCTACTACCTCTCGCGCACCGCGCTGGTGAAGGACGAGAAGCACTACGACAAGTTCGACCGCGCCTTCGCCGCCTACTTCAAGGGCGTCGAGATGCTGACCGACTTCACCAAGGAAGTGCCGCTCGACTGGCTGCGCAAGACGCTGGAGCGCGAGTTCACGGCCGAGGAGAAGGCCAAGATCGAGAAGATGGGCTGGGACGAGCTCATGGAAACGCTCAAGAAGCGCTTCGAGGAGCAGAAGGAGCGCCACGAGGGCGGCAACAAGTGGATCGGCACCGGCGGCACCTCGCCCTTCGGCCACGGCGGCTACAACCCGCAGGGCGTGCGCATCGGCGGCGCGGGCAAGAACAGGAGCGCGGTGAAGGTGTGGGACCAGCGCGCCTACAAGGATTACGACGACACGCAGGAGCTCGGCACGCGCAACATCAAGGTCGCGCTGCGCCGGCTGCGCAAGTTCGCGCGCGAGGGCCACGAGGACGAGCTCGACCTCGACGAGACCATCCACAAGACGGCCGCCAACGCGGGCCTGCTCGACATCAAGATGCGCCCCGAGCGCCACAACAACGTCAAGGTGCTGCTGCTGATGGACGTGGGCGGCACGATGGACGAGCACATCCAGCGCGTGGAAGAGCTGTTCTCGGCCGTGAAGACCGAGTTCAAGCACCTGGAGTTCTACTACTTCCACAACTGCGTCTACGACTTCATGTGGAAGAACAACAAGCGCCGCTTCTCCGAGAAGTTCGCGACCTGGGACATCCTGCGCAAGTACAACAAGGACTACAAGCTCATCTTCGTCGGCGACGCGACCATGAGCCCCTACGAGATCCTGCAGCCCGGCGGCAGCGTCGAGTACAACAACGAGGAAGCGGGCGCCGAGTGGATCCAGCGCCTCACGCATGCCTTCCCGAAGTTCGCCTGGATCAACCCCGAGCCGCAGGGCATGTGGCAGTATCGCCAGAGCATCGCGGTGATGCAGCAGCTGATGTCGAACCGCATGTACCCGCTGACCCTGCGCGGCCTCGAGGACGCGATGCGCATGCTTTCGAAGTAGGACTGCACGCCGCGGCCGTCTCTGTATCGGCCCGCTTACCGGATTCGGCGCGCCTTGCTGTCAAAATCCGCGCATGTTCAGGGCGGCTCCAGTCTTCACGCCGGCGTGGTTGCCGGCTTTGCTTTTTTTCGGCGTCCTGCTTCTGCAGGGTTGCAGCCTGCTGCCGAAGCGCGACGCGGCCGGCGAAAGGCCCGCCGGCGCGCCCGCACTGGTGCGTGAGGGCGAGACCGGCGCCGCCGAGGGCGCGAAGAAGGACGGCGCGCGCCGCGACGCCTTCACGGTCGAGGTGCGCGGGCCCGACACGGTGCGCGAGTACCTCACGCTGCACCTCGAACTCCAGCGCTACCGCACGCTCGACGACCTCGGCGCGACCGAGATCTCGCGCCTCATGGTGGCCGCCGAAGCCAACGCGCGCGAACTGCTCGGCACGCTCGGCTACTTCACGCCCACGCTGACGCTCGAACTCAACGAAACGCCGGCCAGCACCAAGGCGCCGCGCGAGATCGTCATCACGGTCGAGCCCGGGCCGCTCACCCACGTGAGCACGGTGCAGATCGACTACCAGGGCGCGATCGCCTCCGACCCCACCGCCGAGGCGCAGCGCGACTCGATCCGCACCGCATGGGCGCTGCGCGCGGGCCAGCCGTTCACGCAGCAGGGCTGGGATAACGCCAAGACCGCGGCGCTGCGCAGCCTCACGGCCAGGCGCTTTCCCACCGGCAGCATCGGCACGAGCCGCGCCGAGATCGATGCCGACCGCCACGAGGCGCGGCTCGGCGTCACCTACCAGTCGGGCCCGGCCTACCGCTTCGGTCCGCTCGTGCTGCGCGGCGTCGAGCGCTACGACGCCGACGGCGCGCGCCGCATCGCCCAGCTGCCCACCGGCACCGACTACGACCAGCAGAAGCTGCTCGATGCGCAGCAGCGCCTCGCGAGCAGCGGCTACTACGACTCGGTGTTCCTCACGCTCGACACCGAGAGCGGCACGCCGCTGGCCGCGCCCGTGATCGCGCAACTGCGCGAAGCGCCGCTGCAGAAGGTGGTGCTCGGCGCGGGCTTCACCACCGACAGCGGTCCGCGCCTGTCGATCGACCACATCCACAACCGCATGCCGCTGCTCGGCTGGCGCGCGGTCTCGCGGCTGTCGGTCGACAGCGACGTCAAGTCGCTCGGCACCAACTGGAACGCCATCCCCGACGACCGCGGCTGGCGCTGGTTCGCTGGCACCGAGCTCAAGAGCGAGACCTCTGGCAGCTACGTGGTCGACAGCGGCCGCCTGCGCAGCGGCCGCAGCAAGTCGAGCGGCCACATCGACCGCAGCTACTTCCTGCAGTACGACTACGCGCAGAACCGCGGCACCAACGCCCCGCCCTCGGCCTCGGCCGTGACCGCCAACTGGGGCTGGACCGGCCGCTACTTCGACGACAACGGCGCGCCCACGCGCGGCTTCGGCCTCGCGCTCGAACTCGCCGCGGGCTACACGCTGACCGGCGAGCGCCTGCCCTTCACGCGCACCTACGCACGCTGGCTTGGCGTGCTGCCGCTGGGCTTCGCCGAAGGCCGCGACGCCGCCACGCTCGCACGCCGCAGCCGCCTGCAGCTGCGCGCCGAAGCCGGTGCGGTGGCCGCCAAGGAGAGCGCGCAGATCCCTTCCACGCTGATGTTCCTGACCGGCGGCGACACCACCGTGCGCGGCTACAGCTATCGCCAGATCGGCACCGAGCGCGCCGACGGACAGATCGTGGCCGGCCGCTACCTCGGCGTCGTGAGCCTCGAATGGCAGCGGCCCTTCGTCTACGACAACAAGCTCACCGAATGGGAGAGCACGGTCTTCGTCGACGCCGGCGCGGTGGCCGACAAGCCCGGCGAACTCAAGCCCAAGGTCGGCGTGGGCGTGGGCGCACGCTGGCGCAGCCCGGTCGGGCCGGTGCAGGCCGATCTTGCCTATGGCGTGGACACGAAGAAGTTCCGCCTGCACTTCCGCCTCGGCTTCACCTTCTGAGCGATGCAGACCGAAACGCAAACTCCGCACTCGCCCGACAAGATGCCGCCGCCACCGCCGCGCACCCTCACGCGCCGCGCACTGCGCGCGCTGGCCTGGACGGTGGCCGGCCTGCTCGCGCTGCTGCTCGTGGTCGGCGCCGGCGCCTGGTGGTGGATCGGCTCCAACCAGTCGCTGGCCTTTGCCATCGCGCGGGCCGCGCAGTACATGCCCGCGGGGCAGACGCTCGAAAGCCGCGAGGTCACGGGCTCGCTGCGCACCGGCGGACGCATCGGCTGGCTGCGCTGGCAGAGCGAGAGCCTCGCGGTCGAGGTGCACGAGGCCGAGATCGGCTGGCAGCTCGCACCGCTGTTCCGGCGCAAGGTCCAGCTCGGCGAAGTGCATGCGGCACGCCTGCTCGTCGAGCGCCGCGGCCCGCCGAGCGATGCGCCGACGGAGCCGCTCGAACAGTTCGCGCTGCCGATCGAAGTCGACCTGCCCTTCCGCATCGACGAACTGCGCTGGAGCGGACCGCCCGCGCTGCAGGCCGCGCAGCTCGCGGGCCACTACCGCTACACGGAGGGGCGGCACGCGCTCGACGTGGCCGGCGTCGACATTGCCGACGGCCACTACAGCGCCCAGGTCAAGCTGCAGGGCGCCGCGCCGATGGCGCTCGAAGCCGCGCTCCAGGGCCGCGTGAAGGCGCCGCTCGCCGAGGACCGCAGCATCGAGGTGCTGGCCGGGGCGAACATCGACGGCACGCTCGCGGGCACCGGCGCGCGGCTGCGCGTGGCCGCCGAACTGAAGCCGGCCGAGCCCGACGCCGAGACGCCGATGGAAGCGAAGCTGCAGGCGCATGTGGCGCCCTGGCTGCCGCAGCCGGTGATCGATGCGCAGGCCGACCTGCGCAACGTCGATGCGGCCAGCCTCTGGCCCGGCGCGCCGCGCACGCGCCTGACCGGCCGCGTCGCGCTGCAGCCCGATGCGGCCACCGGGCCGGACGCCTGGCAGGCGACGGCCAGCCTCGCCAACGCCGTGGCCGGCCCGTGGGACAAGGGTGCGCTGCCGCTCGAACAGGTCGAGGCGCGCGTGGGCTTCGACGGCACCCACTGGCGCTTCCCCGCCGTCTCGCTGCGCACGGGCGGCGGCCGCATCGAGGCCGAGGGCCGGTGGAGCCCCGCGCCCGCGCCATGGCAGGCGCGCGCCACCGTGCGAGGCGTGCGGCCGGGCCTGCTGCACAGCGAGCTCTCGGGTGCGCCGGTCAACGGCACGGTCACGGCGCAACAGCGCGACGAGACCATCGGCTTCGACGTGGCGCTGCGCGCCGAGGGCGGCGCCGGCAGCGCCGCCCTGCCCGGCTTCGGCCTCGAGCGCGTGCTGGCCCAGGGCCAGTGGAAGGAACAGGTGCTCGACCTGCGCAGCCTGCGGCTCGAAGCCGAGCGCGCGAGCATCGAGGGCCGGCTGCAGGTGCGCGTGGCCGAGCAGGCCGCGAGCGGCAAGCTCGACATGAAGCTGCCCGGCGCGAGCGCGCAGCTCGACGGCCGGATCGCCCCCGCGCAGGGCGGCGGCGAACTGAAGGCGCGCATCGACGATGCCGAGGCCGTGCAGCGCTGGATCGAGGGCCTGCCCGAGATGTCGAAACTGTTCGCGGGCCGCACGGCCAAGGGCGCGGCGCGGCTCGATGCGAGCTGGCAGGGCGGCTGGCAGACCATCCAGCGGCGGCTCGAGAACCCCGGCGCCCCCGCGCAGCGCGGCGCGGCCGAGCCGAGCCTCAAGGCGGCGCTCGGCGTGCCCCGGCTCGAACTGCGCATGCCGGCGGCGCCAAACGGCGGCAGCGCCGGCAACGGCGCGGCGGCCACCACGCTGCAGCTGCGCGACGTGCAGGCCGACCTTGCCGGCAGCCTGATGCAGGCCACGCTCGCGCTCAAGGGCGAAGCCACGACCGGCACGCAGAAGCTCACGCTCGATGCGCGCGCGAGCGGCGGCCTCACGGGTGCCGACCAGTGGCGCGCGGCGCTCGCGAGCCTGCGGCTGCAGGCGCAGGACAGTGCGCGCCCCGGACCCGGCGGCGCGCCCGCGGCACCATGGACCCTGGAGCTGGGCCGCGAGGTCAGCGCCAGCATCCGCACCAGCGGCAGCGGCGCCGCGAGCCGCCTCGACGTCGAGGCTTCGGCCGCTACGGCCACGCTGCGCGGGCCGGTGCCCGGCACGGTGCGCATCGAATGGCAGCCGCTGCGCTTCACGCGCAGCGGCGCCGCCCCGAACCAGGCCTTCCGCCTGCAGTCGCAAGGCCGCCTGCAGGGCCTGCCGATGGCCTGGGCCGAGGCCTTCGGCGCCAGCGCCGCCTTCAACGAGATCGGCATCAGCGGTGACCTGCTGTTCGACGGCGACTGGGACATCGACGCCGGCGACACCCTGCGCGCCCGCGCGCGCATCGCCCGCCAGAGCGGCGACATCCGCGTGCAGGCCGGCGAGGCGGCGCTGGTCACGCGCATCACGAGCCGCGGCACCGGCACCGCGAGCGAGCGCACGATGAATGCCGCGAGCGCGGGCGGCACCACCGCGCCGAGCACGCCGGCAGGCCTGCGCCAGGCCGAGCTGCGGCTCGATGCCCAGGGCGACGCGGTGCGCGCCACGCTGGCCTGGGACAGCGAGCGCGCGGGCCGCATCGACGCCGAGCTCGCCACGCGCGTGCAGCAGCGCGCCGAAGGCTGGCAATGGGCGCCCGACGCACCGCTGTCGGGCAACGTCAAGGCGACGCTTCCGAACCTCGGCGTCTGGTCGATGCTCGCGCCGCCGGGCTGGCGCATCGCCGGCACGCTCGATGCCGACGCGGCGCTCTCGGGCAACCGCGCGGCACCGCGCTGGAACGGCACGCTGGGCGCCGACAAGCTCGCGCTGCGCGCACCGGTCGAAGGGCTGGACCTGCGCGACGGCCGGCTGCGCGCCACGCTCACCGGCGAGCGCATCGCGCTCACCGAGTTCACGCTGCAGGGCGGCGCAGGCACCACGGCACGCATCGCGGGCCAGAGCGGCAACCGCAGCACCGCGGCCAGCGAGGCGGCCGCCGGCGGCGGCTCGCTCAGCGCGCGCGGCGACATCACCTGGGGCGCGGCCGGCGCCTCGGCCAGCGGCATCCGCATGGCGCTGCAGGCCGAGCTGCGCGCGCTGCGCGTGCTGGTGCGCACCGACCGGCAGGTGACGCTCTCGGGCAACCTGCAGGCGCGGCTCGAAGCCGGCCAGTTCAGCGTGCGCGGCAAGCTGCGGACCGACCGCGCGGTGATCATCCTGCCCGACGAGACCGCGCCGAGCCTGGGCAGCGACGTGGTCGTGCGCTCCGCCGCCAAGGACCGCGAGGCGGCCGAGCAGGCCCGCCGCGAGTCGGCGCGCAGCGAGGCGCAGGCCGCGCGGCCGCAGACCGCGAAGCCGCCCGACATCGTGGTGGGCTTCGACCTCGGCGACGACTTCGCGGTGCAGGGCCGCGGCATCACCACGCGGCTGGAGGGCGAGCTCGAGATCCGCAGCACCAGCCTCGCCGCGCCGCCGCGCATCACCGGCGAGGTGCGCACGGTCAAGGGCCAGTACCGCGCCTACGGCCAGCAGCTCGACGTCGAGACCGGCCTCGCGCGCTTCAACGGCCCCTTCGACAACCCCTCGCTCGACATCCTCGCGATCCGGCCCAACATCTCGCAGCGCGCCGGCGTGCAGATCACCGGCACCGCGCAGTCGCCGCGCGTGAAGCTCTATTCCGAGCCCGCCCTGTCCGATGCCGAGACCCTGTCATGGGTGGTGCTGGGCCGCGCCTCCGCCACCAGCGGCGGCGAATCCGCGCTGCTGCAGCAGGCAGCGCTCGCGCTGATCGGCCATGTCAGCAAGGGCGCGAGCGGCGGCAGCCTGGCGGGCCGCTTCGGCCTCGACGAACTCGGCTTCAAGGGTCCGGGCAACGGCGGCGACCTGCGCGAATCGGCCGTCACCTTCGGCAAGCGGCTGTCGAAGGACTTCTATCTCACCTACGAACGCAGCCTCGGCGGCACCTTCGGCACCATCTTCATCTTCTACGACCTGACGCAGCGGCTCACGCTGCGCGGACAGGCCGGGCAGACCAGCGGCGTGGACCTGATCTACACCCTGAAATACGACTGAGCGAACCCGGACCCGCCATGCGGGTCTGCCGCCTTGACCACCGCATTTCGTCGAGCTAACAATGTTTAGCGCCCTCATAAAAGGAACGACGATGCACGATGATGGAGACAAGGGCGAGTGTTCAATGCTGGATCGTCAGAAGTACGACCCTCCTGGGTACTCGCGCACCACGTTCTTGCGCCACGCCTTGCAATGCGTGATCGCGGTCATCGCGGTCGGCGCCGCGCTGGCCTCCATTCCCTACTGGGGCGGCGGCGACTTTCCGCTGATGAGCCTGGTCATCTACGTGGCCGGCATGGTGTTCGTCGCCATGCCGCTGTGCATGTACTACGAGTCGCTGCTGCAGTCGCACGAAGAGCGCGTGCAGCGTGCCCGCCACATGATGCCTAGCTGAGCGCGGGACCCGCCTTCACCACGCGACGCAGCCCCTCGAGCGCCGGATCGACGATCGCGCGGTCGGCGCCCACCGCATACACCGCGTAGGCCGGGTAGAGAAACTCCGGCGTTCCCGGCACGCGCCGCAGCCGGCCCGATTCGAGGTGCGCGCGCACCACGTCGTGCCGGAAGTAGCCGGTGCCGCCCGCGGCCAGCAGGTACTCGCGGCCCAGCGGACCGAGGCCCGCGCTCACGGCCGCGTTCGAGAGCTCGGGAAAGGCCAGGCCGTGCTGCGCCGCGAACTCGGGGCCCCAGTCCACGTACACGTAGTCCCTGGGCTGCGGCACCTTCGGCCGCTTCGCGGTCGTGACCATCACGAGCTTCTCCTCGATCAGCAGCTCCACGCGCAGGCCCGGGCGCTGCTGCGGCGCGTAGGCGATCGCGATGTCGAGCACGCCCGCGGCCACCTTGTCGAGCAGGTCGTGCGGAAAGCCGACCTCGGTGCGGATCGCGAGCTGCGGCGCGGCGCCGCGCATCCACAGCAGCCACTGCAGGAGCAGCGGGTCCCAGAGGCTGATCTCGCAGCCAATGGCAAGCACCGCGCGGCTGCCTTCGGGCACCGCCACCTGGTGCCGCGCGCGCTCCCACACCTGCACCAGCGTGGTGGCATGCGGCAGGAACTGCTCGCCGGCCGGCGTGAGCACCGCGCCGGCCTTGTTGCGCACGAAGAGCGCGCGGCCCAGCAGTTCTTCGAGCGTGCGCACGCGCGCGCTCACCGAGGTCTGCGTGACGTGCAGCCGCTCGGCCGCGCGCTGGAAGCTGCGCGTCTCCACGATCGCGAGAAAGGTCCGGGCCAGGTTGATGTCCATTGCCGACGCGCTCCGATTGAATGCATTATTTTTGCATTCAACTCGCAATTAATATCGTTTTACTTGATGCGAAGGCGGCAGGAAGATGCAGGCATCCGAAGCAAGCAACCAGGAGCCCTTTCATGTCCACCCTTCGACAGCCTCTTCGTTCCAGCGCCTCCGAAACGCTGGCCGATGTCTCCCGCGCGATCGTCGACGAAGCCCTGATGCTCGCCGAAGCCCTGCTGAACCCCAACAGGATAATCGGCGAGGTGGAGCAGATGCGCGCGCTGCAGGTCGCGGCCGACGAGATCGAGGCCGCCGATCCGGCGCAGGCCCGGCAGCTGCGTGCGCGCGCCTCGCGCATCGGCCTGCGCTGAGCCTGCCGCCGCTTCAGGCGGAGAGGCGGCTCTGCGCGATGTGCCGGCGCCGCATCGGGCGCAGCACGAACCATGCGAGCAGTGCCGCCGCCGCGTTGACCGCGCTGGCCGCGATGAACACCGCCTGCCAGCTGCCCGTGGCCGCGGCGAGCATGCTCGACAGCGGCACCAGCAGCGAGGCCGTGCCCTTGGCCGTGTAGAGCATGCCCGCGTTCGAGGCCGCGTACTTCGAGCCGAAGGTGTCGGCGCAGGTCGAGGGAAAGAGGCTGTAGATCTCGCCCCATGCGAAGAACACGATGCCGGTGAGCACCACGAACAGCACCGGATGGTGGCCGTAGTGGTAGAGCATGAGAATGCCCACCGCTTCCAGCGCGAAGGCAACGAACATCGTCTGCTCGCGGCCGATGCGGTCGGACACCCAGCCGAAGAAGGGCCGCGTGATGCCGTTGAGCACGCGGTCGATCGCGAGCGCGAAGGTCAGCGCGGGCAGCACCAGGCCCATGATGTTGACCGGCACGTCGATGATCTTGAAGTCCTGCGCGATCGGTGCGAGCTGGGCCGTGGCCATGAGCCCGCCCGCGGCCACCATCACGAACATCGCGTACATCACCCAGAACACCGGCGAGCGCAGCACTTCCGAGGGCGCATAGTCGCGCTTCGACTGCTGCACGTTGCGGTTGGTCGACCCGGCCGCATGCGCGGGCGGCCGCGTGAGCGCCCAGGCCAGCAGGAACACGATGAGCCCCTGTCCGATGCCGAAGTAGAGGAAGGCCGCTTCGTAGCCGCTCGTGTGGATCATCGTGGAGATCGGGATGATCGTGAGCGCGGAGCCGGCGCCGAAGCCTGCGGCCGTCATGCCCGCCGCGAGGCCGCGCCGGTCGGGGAACCACTTCAGCGCATTGCCCACGCAGGTGCCGTACACCGCGCCCGCGCCGAGCCCGCCGATGGCCGCGGCCACGTAGAGCAGCGGCAGCGAGGACGCGAAGGAATTGAGCACCCATCCGAGCCCGCAGAGGATGCCGCCCACGAGCACCACCGGCCGCGGGCCGAAGCGGTCGACCAGATAGCCCTCGATCGGCACCAGCCAGGTTTCAGTGAGCACGAAGATCGTGAAGGCCACCTGGATCGCGGCGCGGCTCCAGCCGTGCTTCTCCGCGATCGGATTGACGAACAGCGTCCAGCCGTACTGCAGGTTGGCGATCATCGCCATGCAGACGATGCCGATGAGCAGCTGGCCCCATCGGTAGGTCTCGGATCGGCTGGCTGCCGCGTCGTGGTGGTGGGGATAGGCGGCCGGGCTGGAACCGGCGAGCGAGGTCGTAGGCCGAGTCATGGTCTTCCTTTGTCTTCATGTAGTGTTTTAAGGAAGAGAAGACTGTCGGACTTCGCGCGCCGAACACTCTTGACCGCAGTCAATCGATGCCGGCGCGGGCATCGGTGATATCCCTAGGGCCCGTGGCCGAGGGCGCACAACGCACGCCGTCGAACGGCACGATCTGCGCGATGAGCCCCGGACCATCGGCCAGCAGGAAGTCCTTGAAGGCCTGCGCCACCGGCGGCAGGCGCTTGGTGCGCCGGTGCACCACGTACCAGTTGAGCATCAGCGGAAAGCCCTCGACGTCGAGCACGCGCAGGCTGCCGGCGCGCAGCTCCTGGCTCACGGTGTGGGCCGACATGAAGCTCACGCCCATGCCCGCGATCACCGCCTGCTTGATGGTCTCGGTGCTGCGGATCTCCATGGCGACGTTGATGCCGCTCAGGTCGCCGCCGAAGCCGTCCTCCATCGAATGCCAGGTGTCGGAGGCCTTCTCGCGCACCACGAAGGGCTCGCGCATGAGGCGCGCGACCGGAATGCGCGGCACATCCGCGAGCGGATGGTTCGGCGCGGCGACGATCACATAAGGATGCGGCGCGAAGGGCTGGTTGAGCGTGTCGAGGTCGGTCGGCGGGCGCACCATGATCGCGAGATCGGTGAGGTTGTCCGCGATGCGGCTCATGAGCTCGGCGCGGTTGTGGACGGTGAAGTTCAGCGTCACGCCGCGGTGCCGGCTCGCGAACTCGACCAGCAGGCGCGGGAAGAAGTAGTCGCCCGCGCTGATCACGCCCACGTTGAGCTTGCCGCCCGAGACGCCGTTGAACTGCAGCATCGCGTTCTCGGCGGCTTCGAACTGCTGGATGATCGCGCGGCTGATCTGCAGCAGCTCAGTGCCCGCGGGCGTGAGGTAGATCTTCTTGCCGAACTGCTCGAACAGCGCGTTGCCCGCATGCTCCTCGAGCTTGCGCACCTGCGTGGACACGGCCGGCTGCGTGAGATGCAGCTCCTCCGCCGCGCGCGAGAAGCTCAGCAGCCGCGCCACCGCTTCGAAGACCTTCAACTGGCGCAGGGTGGCGTGCTTCATGGGATGACCGGCGGCTTCGTTCGCGGGAGGAAAGAAGCCCCGATGCTATGACCGCCGGCGCGCGCGCCGCATGACGGCGGTCAAGTATTCGCGATCACGAATGATCGGGAATGCGCGCGACGTGCAGCAGGTTGGTGGTGCCCGACTGGCCGAAGGGCAGGCCCGCGACCACGACCACGTCGCTGCCCTTGGCCGCGAAGCCCTCGGCGCAGGCGGTGCGGCAGGCGCAGTCGATCATCTCGGCCACGTCGCGCACGTCGTCGACGAGCACCGCATGCACGCCCCACACCATCGCCATGCGGCGCGCGGTGGCGATGTCGGGCGTGAGGCTCAGGATCGGCACCGCCGGCCGCTCGCGCGCGGCGCGCAGGCTGGTGAAGCCCGAGGAGGTGTAGGTCACGGTGGCGGCCGGCGCGAGCAGCGTTGCCACCTGCCGCATGGAGGCGCAGACCGCGTCGGCGGTGGTCGACAGCGCGGCGTCGTGCGTGGCGTCGATGCCCACGCGGTACGAGGCGTCGGCCTCCACGCGCGCGATGATGCGCTCCATCATCGCCACCGCCTCGAACGGATACCGGCCCGAGGCCGACTCGGCCGAGAGCATCACCGCGTCCACGCCGTCGTAGACCGCGGTGGCCACGTCGGACACCTCGGCGCGCGTGGGCACCGGCGCGGCGATCATCGATTCGAGCATCTGCGTGGCCACCACCACCGGCTTGCCGCCCTTGCGGCAGGCGCGCACGATGAGCCGCTGCAGCTCGGGCACGCGCTCGGGCGGCAGCTCCACGCCGAGGTCGCCGCGCGCCACCATCACGCCGTCGCACAGCGCGACGATCGCGTCGAGGTGTTCGATGGCCGCGGGCTTCTCGAGCTTGGCCATGATCCAGGCCTGCGTGCCGATCAGCGCACGCGCCTCCTCGATGTCCTCGGGCCGCTGCACGAAGGACAGCGCCACCCAGTCCACGCCCATCGCGAGGCCGCAGGCGAGGTCGTCGCGGTCCTTGGGCGTGAGCGGCGAGATCGGCAGCACCACGCTCGGCACGTTGGCGCCCTTGCGGTCGGAGATCGGGCCGCCGACCAGCACCGTGGTCTCGGCGAAGTCGGCGCCGTGGCTGTCCACGCGCAGCCGCAGCTTGCCGTCGTCGAGCAGCAGCTCCGTGCCCACCTGCAGCGCCGCGAAGATCTCGGGATGCAAGAGCGGCGCGCGGCGTGCGCTGCCGCTGGTCGCATCCATGTCGAGCCGGAAGCGCGCACCCGCCTCGAGCTGCGCGCGGCCGCCCTCGAAGGTGCCGAGCCGGAGCTTCGGTCCCTGCAGGTCGAGCAGCACGCCGATCGGGCGGCCGAACTCCTTCTCGAGCCGGCGGATGGTCTCGAGCCGGCGCGCATGGTCGTGCTGCGTGCCGTGGCTGAAGTTGAGCCGGAACACGTCGACGCCGCGCTCGAACAGCGCGCGGATGGCCGGCTCGTCGGTGGTGGCCGGCCCCAGCGTGGCCACGATCTTGGCGCTGCGCATGCGTCGCATCGTCGGTGCTCCGGTTCAGGACACGAGACAGACGCGGCCCTGCTGCGCTTCCATCGCGCGCGCGAGCAGCTTGACGAGGGCGTACACGCTGTCGATGTGCGGCGTGGGCGTCTCGGTGAGGCGCGCGAGCTCGACCACCGCGCCGACCAGCGCGTCGATCTCGGGGGCGCGCCCCGCCTCCACGTCCTGCAGCATCGAGGTCTTGTGCTTGCCGACCTTCTCGGCGCCCGCGATCCGCTTCTCCAGCGTCACGCGGAACTCGATGCCGAGCTTGTGCGCCACGTCCTGCGCCTCGCGCATCATCGCGGCCGCGAGTTCGCGCGACAGCGGGTACTGGCAGATGTCGACCAGCGTCGAATGCGCGAGGCTGCTGATCGGATTGAAGGTGAGGTTGCCCCAGAGCTTGAGCCAGATCTCGGCGCGGATGTTGTCGAGCACCGGCGCCTTGAAGCCCGCGGCAGTGAAGCAGGCCGCGACGCGGTTCACGCGCTCGCTGGCCGAACCGTCGAGCTCGCCGACGGGGAAGCGGTCGCCCTCGATGTGCCGGACCACGCCCGGCGCGACGAGTTCGGAGGCGGGATAGACCACGCAGCCGATGACGCGCTCCGCCGGGATCTTCGCGGCCACGATGCCGTTCGGATCGACGCTGCGCACCGGCGTGCCCGCGAGCGCGCCGCCGTGCTGGTGGAAGTACCAGAACGGGATGCCGTTCTGCATCGTCACGACCACGGTCTCGGGCCCGAAGAGCTTGGGCACCTCGTTGGCCACGGCCTCGACCTGGTGTGCCTTCATCGCGAGGATCACGATGTCCTGCGGCCCGGCCTGGTCGTAGCGGTCGGTGGCCTTCGCGTTCAGCGCGACCTGTTCCTGCCCGTCGGCGCCGATGAGCTTGAAGCCGTTGGTGGCAATGGCGTCGAGGTTGTGGCCCCGCACGATGAACGTGACGTCCTCGCCGGCCAGCGCGAGCTTGGCGCCCACGAGTCCACCGATGGCGCCTGCGCCGATGACTGCAATCTTCATGTCGATCCCCAAGGTTGTTGATTCTTTGGCCGCGCGGGCTCAGCCGAAGCGGTTGCCGAGCCGGCCGATGCCCTCGATCTCCACCTCGACCAGGCTGCCGGGCTTCATCGAGCCGACGCCCACCGACGTGCCGCACAGGATCACGTCGCCCGGGTGCAGGGTCATGTCCTGCGAGATCAGGCTGACCAGCTGCTGCACCGCGAAGCGCATGTCGCTGATCGGATAGTTCTGGCGTTCCTCGCCGTTGAGGATGGTGCGCACCACGAGCGTGGCGGGGTCGAGCCCCGTGGCCACCACCGGGCCCATCGGGCAGAAGGTGTCGAAGCCCTTGGCGCGCACCCACTGCGCGAAGGAGGCATCGCGATTCAGGATGTCGGCCACCGTCACGTCGTTGGCGCAGGTGTAGCCGAACACATGGGCGAGCGCCTCGGACTCGGCGACCGCGGTGCAGGTCCTGCCGATGACGATGCCGAGCTCGCCCTCGAACACCACCTTGCCTTCGCACAGCGGCTTGCGGATCGGTTCGCCGTGCGCGAGGTAGCTGTTGGGCGCCTTGAGCAGATAGAGCGGCTCCGCCGGCACCGCGAGCTTGAGCTTCTCGCCGAGCGCATGGAAGTTGTTCCACAGCGCGATGACCTTGGTCGGCTCGGTGGGCGTGAGCAGCCGCACGCCCGATCGCAGGAACACGCGGCCCGTGGGCTCGGGGTGCTCGAACATGTTGCCGCGGTGCTCGTGCACCGTGTCGTCGTCGCCGAGCGTGCCGAAGCCCGTCTCGCCGCCGTGCTCGAAGCGGACCCATCGCTGGCGCTGTTGTTGTTGCTGTGGCTGCATGCCGTGCCTCCTTGGCGGTTCTGTGGGATGGGTGGGCTGCCCGGTTCAGTCGAAGGGCAGGTAGTCGGGCGCGACCAGCGAGGCCAGCAGCTCGCCGATCTCGGCCGGGTTCTCGGTCACGTGCAGGCCGCAGGCCTTCATGACGGCGAGCGTCTGCCGCGCGCCCTCGCCGCCGCCCGGCACCGCGCCCGCGACGAAGCCGACCACGGGCTTCTGCATGTGCTCGCAGATCCACTGGGCGCAGCTTTCCTCGTCGCTGCCGCCGGTGTCGCCGACCATGATCACGGCGTCGGTGCGCGGGTCGTCGTTGAACATCTTCATCACGTCGATGCAGCCCAGCCCGCCGATCGCGTCGCCGCCGACGCCCACCACCGTCGATTGGCCGATGCCGAAGCGCCCGAGCTGGCTCGCGACCTCGTAGGCGAGCGTGCCGGAGCGCGAGACCACGCCGATGCGGCCGCGCTGGAACACGTGGCCGGGCATGATGCCGATCTTGATCTCGTCGGGCGTGATCAGCCCCGGGCCGTTGGGGCCGAGCAGCAGCGTGCGGCGGCCCGCCATGCGTTCCCGCGTGCGGATCATGTCGCGCACCGGAATGCCCTGGGTGATGCAGACCACGAGCTCCAGGCCCGCGTCCACCGCCTCGTCGATCGCCGCGGCCGCGAAGGGCGGCGGCACGTAGATGACCGACACGGTCGCGCCGGTCTCGGCCCTGGCCTCGGCGACGGTGCCGAACACCGGAATGCCGTCGAAGGACTTGCCGGCCTTGCGCGGGTTGACGCCCGCGACGAAGCACTTGCGCCCGTTGCCGTAGTCGCGGCACATCGCGGTGTGGAACTGGCCGGCCTTGCCGGTGATGCCCTGCGTGATCACGCGGGTGTGCTTGTTGACGAGGATCGACATGGCAGGCTCCTCAGTGCGCGCCCGGCCGGGGCGTGGAGAGCGCGGACGCGACGGCGAAGCCCGCGGCCTCGTCGATCTGGTCCGCGTGGATGATCGCCAGGCCCGACTGCCCGAGCAGGGTCCGGCCCAGCGTTTCGTTGGTGCCCTTCATGCGCACCACCAGCGGCACGGAGAGCGCGGCCTCGCGCGCCGCGGCGATCAGCCCGCGCGCCGCGACGTCGCACTTCAGCAGGCCGCCGAAGACGTTGACCAGCACCGCGCGCAGCCGCGGGTGGCGCAGCACCAGCCGGAAGGCCTCGGCCACCTGCTCGGCCGTGGCGCCGCCGCCCACGTCGAGCACGTGCGCGGGCACGCCGCCATGGAGCCGGATCGCGTCGGTCGTCGCCCGGGCCAGGCCGGCGCCGTTGACGAGGCAGCCGATCTCGCCGCCGAAGGGGGTGTACGAGAAGCCGGCGCGCCATGCCTCGGCCTCGGCCGGGTCTTCCTCGTGCGGATCGCGCATCGCGGCGATCTCGGGCTGGCGGAAGAGCGCGCTCGGATCGAAGTCGAAGCTGGCGCCGAGCGCGAGGATGCGGCCGTCGCGCGTGAGCACCAGCGGATCGATCTCGGCCCGCGCGGCATCGCAGGCATCGAAGGCCTGGTAGAGGTTCTGCACCAGCGTGCGCACCTGCGGCAGCTGCCGGCCCGAGAAGCCGATGTCGCGCGCGATGCCGTCGGCCTCGGCGGCCCGCACGCCGGCCGCGGGATCGACCAGCAGCCGGTGGAGCTTCTGCGGTGCGCGCCCGGCGCCTGCGCCCGATGCGGTGAGCGCCACGCGGCGCGCGTCGCGGTCGACCGCCATGCCGAGGTAGAACGCCTGCTCGACCTCGACGCTCTCCTCGACCAGCAGCCGCCGCACCACGCGGCCGGCGGGGCCGGTCTGCGGTGTGCGCAGCGTGGTGCCGAGCAGCTCGCCAGCATGGCGCCGCACCTCGGCCGCCGACCATGCGCGCCGCACGCCGCCGGCCTGGCCCTTGCCGCCGGCATGGATCTGCGCCTTCACCACCCAGGCCCGCCCGCCGAGCCGCGCGGCGGCCTCGACCGCCTCGTCGGGCGAGAAGCAGGCATGGCCACGCGGCACGGGCACGCCGTATTTGCGCAATACCTCCTTGCCCTGGTGCTCGTGGATGTGCATTGGCGGCTTTTTTTTCAGGCGCCGAGTTCGGCCCCGCGGCTTTCGGCCCAGTTGAAATAGCGGCCCCGGATGGCGCCGACTTCCAATTCGCGCTTCTGGTGCTCTTCTTTTTTCTGCTCGATCACCTCGGCCAGGAATTTGGCGTCGTAGGCGCGCAGCAGGTGCGGCTGGTGCGTATTCAGGTAATTGCAGACGCGCTCGACGCCGTCCTGGCTGTGGCGCAGGAGTTCGCAATAGATCTCGCGGTCCCAGTGCCAGCGGAATCCGAGCTCGTAGAACGCCGCGTTGTAGGCATTGCGTTCGGTTTCGCTGTTCCAGTATTGAATAGGCAATTCATCGATCATGAAATTTCTCCTAGAAATTGAATGCCGGGCGACAAATGGTTGGCGGGTCGGCATGATCAAAATGTAGATTCGATGATCGATAAATAATAGTTAAACTATTTTATTGAGTGCATTTGCGATGAGTTATATGTGATCGGCCGCAATTACCCATTGCAGATCGTTTCCTTTCTGCAGGCGGCCCCTTCCTCTTTTTTCGCGCTGACCGCGCGGCGCCCGGTGCGAGCCGGGCGCGCGCGGGCTCAGATGACGTGTTC
The DNA here is from genome assembly GCF_029893635.1 of Variovorax sp. TBS-050B. Taxonomy (NCBI): domain Bacteria; kingdom Pseudomonadati; phylum Pseudomonadota; class Betaproteobacteria; order Burkholderiales; family Comamonadaceae; genus Variovorax; species Variovorax sp. TBS-050B. The sequence goes on from NZ_JARXYR010000002.1 coordinate 699,959, forward strand.
GGCGCGCAGCGCCTCGATGTCGCCGGCGGTGTAGCCGAGCTGCGCCAGCACCTCCTCGGTGTGCTCGCCGAGCAGCGGCGAGCGCGTGACCTCGGTGGGGCTGTCGGACATCTTGATCGGGTTGCCCACCGTCAGGTACCTGCCGCGCGTGGGATGGTCGACCTCGACCAGCGTGCCGCTCTCGCGCAGCGACGGATCGGCGGCGATCTCCTTCATCGACAGGATCGGCCCGCACGGAATGTCGTACTGGTTGAGGATGTCCATGGCCTCGAACTTGTCCTTGGTCATGGTCCATTGCTCGATGCGCGCGAAGATCGGCTTCAGGTGCAGCAGGCGCGCGGCCGGGGTGGCATAGGCCTCGTCGGTGATCCAGCCCTCCTCGCCGATCACCTTGCACACCGCGGGCCACACGGCCGCCTGCGTGATGAAGTAGATGTAGGCGTTGGGATCGGTCTCCCAGCCCTTGCAGCGCAGGATGGAGCCCGGCTGGCCGCCGCCCGAGGCATTGCCCGCGCGCGGCACCGCGTCGCCGAACTTGCCGTCGGGGTACTGCGGGTATTCATGCATGGTGCCGGTGCGTTCCAGCCGCTGCTGGTCGCGCATCTTCACGCGGCAGAGATTGAGCACCGCGTCCTGCATCGGCGCGAGCACCTTCTGGCCGCGGCCGCTGTGGGTGCGCTGGTAGAGCGCGGCGACGATGCCGAGCGCGAGGTGCAGGCCGGTGCCGCTGTCGCCGATCTGCGCGCCGCTGACCACCGGCGGACCGTCCTCGAAGCCGGTCGTCGAGGCCGCGCCGCCCGCGCACTGGGCGACGTTCTCGTACACCTTGCAGTGCTCGTACTTGCCCGGGCCGAAGCCCTTGACCGAAGCGACGATCATGCGCGGGTTGATCTCCTGGATGTGCGCCCAGGTGATGCCCATGCGGTCGAGCGCGCCGGGCGCGAAGTTCTCGACCAGCACGTCGCAGGTGCGGATCAGCTCGTCGAGCACCTTCTTGCCCTTGGGCTTCTTGGTGTCGAGCGTGATCGAGCGCTTGTTGTGGTTCAGCATCGTGAAGTAGAGGCTGTCCACGCCGGGAATGTCGCGCAGCTGGGCGCGGGTGGCGTCGCCTTCGCCGGCGCGCTCCACCTTGATGACGTCGGCGCCGAACCACGCCAGCAGCTGGGTGCAGGTGGGCCCGGACTGGACGTGGGTGAAATCGAGGATGCGGACGCCCTCAAGTGCCTTGCTGCCCATTCAGTTGTCTCCAGTCTTGGTCTTGGCCTCGAGTTCTACCAGACGCGCGCGCAGCTTGCGATCCTCGGCGAAGCGCGCGCTCTCGTCGCGCACGATGGCGACGATGCCGGTCACCTGGCCGCCGTCGCCGAGCAGCAGCGACACGGTGAAGGCGATCGAGAGGGTGCGGCCGTCCTTGTGCAGCGCGGGCACCTTGAGCAGGTCGGCGCCGTAGCGCGTGACGCCCGTCTCCATGGTCTTGTTGTAGCCGTCCCAGTGCCGCTGGCGCTGGCGCTCGGGGATGATCAGGTCGAGCGACTTGCCCAGCGCATCGGCTTCCGTGAAGCCGAAGATGCGCTCGGACGCCTTGTTCCAGAGCACGATGGCGCCTTCGGCGTCGCAGACGATGACCGCATCGCCGGCGCCGCGCACCAGTTGCTCGAAGTCGATGTTCGAAGAAGCCAAGCTCAGATCCCCGCTTATCCTGGAAAACACGTTCGCTGCCGGCCGCGGACCCGCTCGCGCGGGGCCGCGGCGCGGGCTCAGATCACCTTGCCTTCATGCAGCGCGGCGATCTGTTCCTTGCTGTAGCCCAGCTCGGCCAGCACCTCGTCGGTGTGCTCGCCCAAAAGCGGCGAGGCGGTCACCTCGGGCTTCAGGTCCGAGAACTTGATCGGGCTGCCGATGGTCCAGTAGCTGCCGCGCTCCTTGTGCGGCACTTCGACGATGGAGCCGCTCTTGCGCAGCGACTCGTCGTGCAGCAGTTCCTTCATCGACAGCACCGGGGCGCAGGGGATGTCGTACTTGCGGAAGATGTCGACCGCCTCGAACTTGGTCTTGTCCTTGATGAAGTCCTCGATGGTGGCGAAGATCTGCTCGATGTGCGGCTGACGGGCCTTGGCGGTCATGTAGTCGGGGTCGGTCTTCCACTCCGGTTTGCCGAGCGCGTCGCAGATCGGATCCCAGGCATGGCCCTGCACCGTGAAGTAGATGTAGGCGTTGGGGTCGGTCTCCCAGCCCTTGCACTTCAGGATCCAGCCCGGCTGGCCGCCGCCGCCGGCATTGCCGCCGCGCGGCACCACCTTGTCCTTGAAGGCGTCCATCTCGTGCGGGTACTGCGGGTACTCCTCGAGGTAGCCGACCTTGTCCAGGCGCTGCTGGTCGCGCATCTTCACGCGGCACAGGTTGAGCACCGCGTCCTGCATCGAGCAGGCCACCTTCTGGCCCTTGCCGGTCTGCTGGCGGCCGATGATGGCGGTCAGGATGCCGATCGCCAGGTGCATGCCGGTGTTGGAGTCGCCGAGCGCGGCCGCCGAGATCGTCGGCACCGAGTTCTCGCCCTTCCACCAGCCGGTGGTGGAGGCCGCGCCGCCGGCGCACTGCGCCACGTTCTCGTACACCTTCAGGTCCTCGTAGTGATGGCCTTCGCTGAAGCCCTTGACCGAGGCGTGGATCAGCTTCGGGTTGAGCTCCTGGATGCGCTCCCACGAGAAGCCCATGCGGTCGAGCGCGCCGGGGCCGAAGTTCTCCACCAGCACGTCGGACTCGCGCACCAGCTTCTCGAGCACAGCCTTGCCCTCGGGCTTCTTGGTGTCGAGCGTGATCGAGCGCTTGTTGCTGTTGAGCATGGTGAAGTAGAGCGCGTCCACATCGGGAATGTCGCGCAGCTGGCTGCGGGTGACGTCGCCGGCGCCCGGGCGCTCGACCTTGATCACGTCGGCGCCGAACCAGGCCAGCAGCTGCGTGCATGCGGGACCGGCCTGCACGTGGGTGAAGTCGATGATCTTGATGCCGGCGAGGGGTTTGTTGTTGCTGCTCATGCTGCGTATCTCCTTGGATGAATGGACGGATTACTTCTTCTTGGCCGTGGCCGGGTTGAGACTGGTGATGCGGCCGCTCTCGGTGCCCGCGGTCTCGTCGATCACGGCATTGATGAGCGTGGGGCGGCGCGAAGCCACCGCTTCGGCGAGGGCCTTCTGCAGCTCGTCCGCGGTGGTGGCGTTGACGCCCACGCCGCCGAAGGCTTCCATCAGCTTGTCGTAGCGCGCGTTCTTCACGAACACGGTGGGCGCCACGTCGGGCGTGCCGCTCGCGTTCACGTCGGTGCCGCGGTAGACGCCGTTGTTGTTGAACACGATCACGCAGACCGGCAGGTTGTAGCGGCAGATGGTCTCCACCTCCATGCCGCTGAAGCCGAAGGCGCTGTCGCCCTCGATGGCGATGACCGGCTTGTCGGTGACCACGGCGGCGGCGACGGCGAAGCCCATGCCGATGCCCATGATCCCCCAGGTGCCCACGTCGAGGCGCTTGCGCGGCTCGTACATGTCGACGATGCTGCGCGCGAAGTCGAGCGTGTTGGCGCCCTCGTTCACCACGATCGCATCGGGCCGCGCCTTCACCTGCTCGCGGATCACGCTGAGCGCGCTGTGGAAGTTCATCGGCGAGGGCCGCTCGGCCAGCGTGGCGGCCATCTTCGACAGGTTCTTGTCCTTGCGCTCGGCGATCGCGCCGGTCCATTCGGCCGGCGGCTTGGCCCACTTGGCGTCGATGCCCGCGAGCAGCGCCGCGACGCAGGAGCCGATGTCGCCGATCACCGGCGCGGCGATGGCGACGTTGCTGTCGATCTCGGTCGGCGCGATGTCGATCTGGATGAACTTCTTGGCGCCCTTCTCCTGGCCCCAGGTCTTGCCCTTGCCGTGCGAGAGCAGCCAGTTGAGGCGCGCACCGATCAGCAGCACCACGTCGGCCTCCTGCAGCACGTAGGAGCGCGCGGCGGCGGCCGACTGCGCATGGGTGTCGGGCAGCAGGCCCTTGGCCATGGACATCGGCAGGTAGGGAATGCCGGTCTTCTCGACCAGCGCGCGGATGTCGGCATCGGCCTGTGCGTAGGCGGCGCCCTTGCCGAGCAGGATCAGCGGCTTCTTCGCGCCCTTGAGCAGGTCGAGCGCGCGCTGGACCGCATCGGGTGCGGGAATCTGGCGCGGCGCGGGGTCGATCACCTTGATCAGCGAGGCCCGGCCCTTGGCCGCATCCATGGTCTGCGCGAACAGCTTGGCCGGCAGGTCGAGGTACACGCCGCCCGGACGGCCCGAGAGCGCGGAGCGGATGGCGCGCGCAATGCCCACGCCGATGTCCTCGGCATGCAGCACGCGGAAGGCCGCCTTGCACAACGGCTTGGCGATGGCCAGCTGGTCCATCTCCTCGTAGTCGCCCTGCTGCAGGTCGACGATCTCGCGCTCGCTGGAGCCGCTGATGAGGATCATCGGGAAGCAGTTGGTGGTCGCGTTGGCGAGCGCCGTCAGGCCGTTGAGGAAGCCGGGCGCCGACACCGTGAGGCAGATGCCGGGCTTCTGCGTGAGGAAGCCGGCCGCGGCGGCCGCGTTGCCCGCATGCTGCTCGTGGCGGAACGAGATCACGCGCATGCCCTCGGCCTGCGCCATGCGCGTCAGGTCGGTGATGGGAATGCCCGGCAGGCCGAAGATGGTGTCGATGTCGTTCAGCTTCAGCGCATCGATGACCAGGTGGAAGCCGTCGGTGGTTTCCGCCTCCTGTTGTTCCTCGCCGGGCTGCTTGAGCGCGCGCACGACCGCATCGCCATCGGCGGCCCGGGTCTTGGGCTTGAGGGCGTCCTCCAGGGTCGTGGATGCCTCTTTGTCCGTTCTTACTGAAGACATGTCTCTCCTTCTTGCTTGGGTGAATGGCCGAGGCCCGAGCCGGGACTATGATTCGGGGGCATGCTTTCGAGCGTTGACCTCGGTCAACTTTCCGGAAAACGGCACCGGCCAGACCACCCAGAAGTTGTTGTTGCGATGTCGAGCAAGACGGGACCCATGACCTTGTTGGAAAACCACCCGGAAAAGAACATCATTCGCGCGCAGCTCCGGCAGAACATCCTGCTCAAGGACCTGAGCGAGAACGAGCGCGCCGAGCTGGAAACCCATCTCGTCATCGTGGACGGCAACAAGGGCGACTTCCTGCTGCACCAGGGCGTGCGCGAGATGGAGCAGTACTTCATCCTCGACGGCATCCTCAAGCGGGTGGTGAGCAACCCGGAGGGCAAGGAAATGATCCTGCGCTTCGCCGATGCCAACGACATGGAGACGAGCTACGCGGCGCTGCGCCTGGGCACGCCCACGCCCTACGGCATCGTCTGCGTCACCAAGGCGCGGGTGGCGAGCCTGCCGCTGAAGGAATGGATCGCGTTCCTGAACCGCCACACCGAGACCAAGGAGCTGTTCGAGTACTGCGTGATGCGCGGCATGAGCGAAATCATGGCGCACACCATCACGCTGCACCTGCTCGACGCGCCGGGGCGCGTGCACCGCTTCATGCGCAAGCATCCGGAGCTGGAGGACCGCATCCCGAGCAAGGAGTTGGCCTCCTACCTCAACCTCTCCGCGGAAACCCTGAGCCGGTTGCGCAAGCGAGGCAAGATCTAAAGCGGGAGCGGGAGCGGACATCCGAACGCAGAAGCAAGACAAAAGCTACGCAGAAGTCGCAGAAGAAACCGGGAAGGTTTCTCAAGGTTTTCTTTTGCGACTTCTGCGAAACCTTTGCGACTTCTGCGTTCGGCTGTCCGCTTTCTTCAGGTCTGTTTTGCCGACGCGAAGCGGCGCGAGCTGGTCATCAGCCGCAATTGGTTGTCGATGCCCTTGACGCCGTCCACGCGGGCCGCCACGTCCTGCGTCAGCGTGCGTTCCTCGGCGTCGAGCACGATGCCGCGCAGCGTCACCCGGCCCTGCTCGGCTTCGACGGTCACGCGGATGTCGGTGGTCGCCTCCTCGTCCTTGAGCGCCGCCTTCACGCGGGCCGCGAGCGCCATGTTGGCGAGCAGTGCGCGCGAGGCCGGCGTTTCGGCGAACTCCGGCCGCTCGGTCAGCGTGCGGATCTGCGCCACGCAGCTGTCGATCGAGAGGCGGTCGGTGTTGAGCACCAGGTCGTAGAGCACCGGGTCGCCCCAGGTCACGCCGAACTGGGCGTGCATGCGCGTGGCGTGCGCCTCGTCGCTGCGCCGGATCTCGGATTCGGCGAACTCGGCGTCGTCGGTCTCCAGGTGCGCCATCAGCCATTCGACGCGCTTCTTCATCGAACGCGTGATGCGCACGCACACCACGTGCGGCACCGGCCGCAGCAGGCAGGTCGCGCCCCAGCCGCGCAGCACCACGTTGCCGCGGTCGGCCAGCGCGAAGAGCTCTTCGGCGGTGTAGAGCGCGAGGCTGCGGCGGTCGGCCCGCAGCCGCTCGACGAAGCCGGCCTTGCCGTCGCGCAGGCGGCCGATCAGGCTGGTCGAGACCTGCATCCGGTCGGCCACGCGCTCGATGGCCTCGTGGCGCATGATCTCGAGCCCCATCGTCTCGGCGAGCCGCATGGACACGTCCTTGGCGAGGGAACCCATCTCCTGGGTGAGTGCGATCACTGGCATGGCGGCTCTCCTTCAATCCACCGGACGTTCGACGGCGAACTCGTCCTGCTTCTTCGGCTTGACGATCGCCAGCACCTTGGAGATCAGCGGCCAGAACAGCAGCACGAGCGCCAGCGTGGTGATGCCGCCGACCAGCGGGTTCGAGAACATGATCATCACGTCGCCCTGCGACACCAGCATGGCCTGGCGGAACGAGTCCTCGGCCTTGTCGCCGAGCACCAGCGCCAGCACCAGCGGCGCCAGCGGATAGTCGAGCTTCTTGAACAGGTAGCCGACCACGCCGAAGCCCAGCATGAACCAGATGTCGAGCATCGCGTTGTGCACCGTGTAGGCGCCGATGGCGCAGATCACGATGATCACCGGCGCGATGATCGAGAACGGAATGCGCAGGATCGAGGCGAACAGCGGCACCGTGCTCAGCACCACGATCAGGCCCACGATGTTGCCGAGGTACATGCTCGCGATCAGGCCCCAGACGAAGTCCTTCTGCTCGACGAACAGCAGCGGTCCGGGCTGCAGGCCCCAGATCAGCAGGCCGCCGAGCAGCACCGCCGCGGTCGGCGAGCCCGGGATGCCGAGCGCCAGCATCGGCAGCAGCGCGCTGGTGCCGGCCGCGTGCGCGGCGGTCTCGGGCGCCACCACGCCTTCGGCCTCGCCGGTGCCGAACTTCGAGCCGCGCTTCGACATCTTCTTCGCGAGGCCGTAGGCCATGAACGAGGCCGGCGTGGCGCCGCCCGGCGTGATGCCCATCCAGATGCCGATCAGCGAGCTGCGCAGCGACGTGACCCAGTACTGCGGCAGCTGCTTCCAGGTCTGCAGCACGATCTTCGGGTCGATCTTCGCGCTCTTGCCCGAGAACTTCAGGCCCTCTTCCATCGACAGCAGGATCTCGCCGATGCCGAACAGGCCGATGACCGCGATCAGGAAGTCGAAGCCGCGCATCAGCTCGGCCTGGCCGAAGGTGAGCCGCAACTGGCCGGTGACCGTGTCCATGCCCACGCTGGCGAGCGCGAAGCCGAGCGCCATCGAGCCCAGGATCTTGAACGGCGAGCCCTTGCCCATGCCCACGAAGCTGCAGAAGGTCAGCAGGTACACCGCGAAGAACTCGGGCGAGCCGAACTTGAGCGCGAACTTGGCCACCAGTGGCGCGAGGAAGGTGATCATGATCACCGCCAGCAGCGCGCCGATGAACGACGAGGTGAAGGCCGTCGTCAGCGCGGCTCCGGCATTGCCGTTCTGCGCCATCGGGTAGCCGTCGAAGGTGGTGGCCACCGACCATGGCTCGCCGGGAATGTTGAACAGGATCGAGGTGATGGCCCCGCCGAACAACGCGCCCCAGTAGATGCACGACAGCATGATGATCGCCGAGGTGGGCGACATCGTGAAGGTGAGCGGCAGCAGGATGGCCACGCCGTTGGCACCGCCCAGCCCGGGCAGCACGCCGATCAGCACGCCCAGGATGATGCCCACGAACATCAGCCCGATGTTCATGGGTGTGAGGATCACCGAGAAGCCCTGGACCAGGGCACTGATTTCATCCATTTCGCTTGTGCTCCGTGAGGTTCAGATTCAGTAGCCGAGAAAGCGGAGAGGATCGAGCGCGCCCTTGAACAGCGGCACCTTGAACCACACCTCGAACATGAAGAAGAAGAGCGTGTTCACCGCCAGCGCGGCGATCACGCTCTTCACCCACGAGTACTTGCCCAGCAGCACCATGAACAGTGCGATGTACACCGCCGATGCCACGTACAGGCCCAGGAGCGAGATGCCCAGCACGTAGACCACGGCCGGCAGCAGCACCGACAGCACGCGCTTGAGCTGCACCGAATCGACGAAGACCTCGGTGTTGCGGTCCTTGCCGAGCAGTGCCTGGTAGAGCACGCCGGCACCGGAGATCGCGATGATCACGCCGATGTAGAACGGGAAGTACCCCGAGCCGGGACCGTCGCTGGTCCAGCCGGAACCGAGCCGCTGGCTCTCGATGATGACCACCAGCCCCACGGCCAGCAGGATCAGTGCCACCACCGCCTCGACCACGTTGGTGGCTACGCCCGTGCGTGGGCCGTCGGAATTCTCGTCGTGCTCCATGGAGTCCCCATCGTTCGTTGTCTGTGTGCCGTGAAAGAACCGGAACGCGGCGCTCCGCCCGCCCCCGAAGGGACGGCGGACGCTTCAGCCCTGAACGCCGCGCGACGCTCGACTGCGACTGCTGCCTACTTGTTGCTTGCCAGGAAGCCCGCTTCGCTCATGAGCGTGCGGTGCGTGGCCTCGGCTTCGGTGAGCCACTTGCTGAAGGCGTCGCCGGTCATGAAGGTCGGGTTGAAGGCGCCCTTCTCCATGTACTCCTTCCAGTCGGGCGTGGCCGCGATCTTGGTCAGCAGGTCGACGTAGAAGGCGAGCTGGTCCGGCGTCACGCCGGCCGGCATGAAGATGCCGCGCAGCATGGTGTACTTGGTCGGCACGCCCGCTTCCTTGCAGGTGGGCACGTCGTTCCAGGACTGCGTGTCGGTCACCTTGGCCTTGAACGGCATGCGCTGGTCGTCGAACACGCACAGCGCGCGCAGCTTGCCCGCGCGCCACTGCGCCACCGCCTCGATCGGGTTGTTCACCGTCGACTGCACGTGGCCGCCCACGAGCTGCACCGCCACCTCGCCGCCGCCCTTGAACGGCACGTAGATGAACTTGGTGCCCGTGGCCTTCTCTAGCGCCACGGTGATGATCTGGTCTTCCTGCTTGGAGCCGGTGCCGGCCATCTTGAACTTGTTCGGCCCCGCCGTCTTCACCGCCGCGATGTACTCGCTCGCGGTCTTGTAGGGCTGCTCGGCGTTGGTCCACAGCACGAACTGGTCGAGCGCCATCATCGCCACCGGCGTCATGTCCTTCCAGTTGAAGGGCACGCCCGTCGCCATCGGCGTGGTGAACAGGTTCGACAGCGAGATGATGATCTTGTGCGGATCGCCCTTCGCCTCCTTCACCGCCAGGAAGCCCTCGGCACCCGCGCCGCCCGACTTGTTGACGACGATCAGCGGCTCCTTCATGAGCTTGTACTTGATGACGATGCCCTGCAGCAGCCGCGCCATCTGGTCGGCACCGCCGCCCGTGCCCGCCGGAATCACGAACTCCACCGGTTTGGTCGGCTCCCAGGCTGCGGCGGGGGTGGCCGCCGCGAGCGCCATGACGGCTGCGGCGAGGACGTTCGTCCGGCAGGTGCGGACGCGCGAAAGGAAGTTCTTCATCATTTGTCTCCTGTGTAAGGTGCGCTCTTTTTTTGTGGATCCGAGCTGCGATGCGAACAGGGCCGATGGTGCGCGCTGGAAGAACGCAGCCTGCTTGACCCTGGTCAACTTTTCCGAGAATTTCGTGTTGGGGTTAGCCCGCGCCGCTTGACGCGCGGGCACCGGGGCGGGCAGGAAAAACGCCCGCGGCGCACTGCCTGCGCCGGGCATGCAGCGGGCCGCCCGGCGGCGCTTTTTTCCTTGATCGGGGTGGAATTCGGGTAAACCCTAAAATGGCGGGAATCCCTCAACCATGCCAGCCTTCAGGAGTTTTCTTATGCCCACCCTTGACCGATCGACCGGCGCCAGCGCATTCAATGGCTTGGCCGGCGCGCTCAAGGCGCTCGCCCTCGAGGCCGGCGTGCTCATCGACGCGCTGCTGAGCCCGCGCAAGATCATCGAGGAAGTGGAGGAAATGCGCGCGCTCCAGACCCGCGCCGACCGCATCGAAGCCACCGACCCGCAGCGCGCCGCGGTGCTGCGCTGGCATGCGTCGCGCATCGGTCTGCGCTGATTCGCGGCGCTGGCGCGTCGTGAACTGGTAAAGTCGACGGCGCCCTTTTTCCCTGCTTTCGTCTTCGTAGTTCAATGGATAGAACGGGGTCCTCCTAAGACTCAGATACAGGTTCGATTCCTGTCGAAGGCACCATCCATTCCATGGCCGTTGATCGATCATTCATCGTCAACGGCTTTTTTGTTTGCGCTTCGCGGGCTAGAGCGGGCAGGCCGGGCTCGCGTACTTCGGATTGATGTTGGCGGCGCGGCAGGACCAACTGCCGTTGGTCTGACGGGTCCAGGTGATGGTGCCCGCGGGAGCGGTCTTGAGCGGCGCGCCGGCGAGATTGCCGAAAGTGGCGACGATGGTCGAGACGTCGGTAGGCGATAGGCTGACGTGCGGGACCCCGGTGCCGGCGGCAGTCCATGGAGTCGCGATCGTGGGTGCGGCATTGCCTCCCGTAGCTTGCAGATTGGAGCCTAGGGCTTGCGGGTCGCAATAGTTGGCCGTGGCCGGGTTTCCCACTGTTGTTCTGCCGTTCAGGACGCACAGTTCCACCGCGGTCTTGAGGCCGCCGGCTTCGGCGACTACGCGTTGGACGTGAGACTTGTAGACGTAGGTTTGGTACTGGAGCATCGCGACTGCAGCCAAGATGCCGATGACCGCTACGACGATCGTCAACTCGATCAACGTGAAACCCATATGCGCTCTCCACTTTTTCTTCATGGTCATGAATCCAGATTTTTCGCAATCTTACGCAACAGCATCAGCTCTGCTAACTGTCTTGCATGAGTAGTGCTATTTCGACGCACGAGCAAAGCTATCCTGGACCAAATCGTATGCCCCCCCTCCATCAATGGAACTTCCACTGCCCAACCAAACCAAGATATTATCTTTTTCATCCGCAACGAGCATTGAGGACATGCCGTACAAGTATCCTTTTTGATTCCAAATCACCGCTCCATCTTTTAGATTCCGTCGTTCCAAAAATCCGTCGTAACACCCCTCGGCTAAGCCAGCTTCGCACCGAGGATCCGCTTGAATGTGCAACTGGCGCGCAAATCTCAAATCGCTCCTGTTATTCCAGATGAATTGAGCTAATCCTCTGGCATTGCCAGTGAGCCCCATCGATCCACGCAAAGCATGCCAATCAAAATAGCGCACAAAATTCTCGTCGTAAAACCCTTCGTTCATAAAATTAAACCGAACTGGAGAGTCCACTTTTTCAAGATAATTCACACCGTAGCTAAATAGATGGAGGTCATTCTCCAACACCTCCCAGACAGTCATTCCGAAGTAACCCTCAAAAGCCGAACCGGCTAAACAGTGGCCGATGTTTGCGTACGCAAAGCGTGCACCAGGTGCAAAATCTAGGCGCACACTTGTCAATTTACTTGGAATGTATGGACACCACGGCTGTCTATCCCTGATCACCATGGCATCTTCCGTAAATTTTCGGTCGAAGCCGGCAGAATGATCAAGCAGATTTCGAATGCGGATGTCTTTGACGCGTGGATCAGAAAAAGGCCCTTGTAATCCGAGCACATCAACAAGCCGTCTATCTAACCATTTTTTGTCGTGATGAACCAACCCAATAAAGCTGACAGCCTTTGACACACTGGCCAATCGGAACCGCGTATTCTCGTCAATCTTTTTGCTCATGAAAGGTGTATCAGCCCACCCGCTTACGCAACCATGCGACTCCCCGGCAGCAGTGACAAAGACGACTTGATTCGCCGGAGACGCGAACTCCCTAGCAAGCGACTTTGTGAGCTGAGACACCCAGCTCGGAGTTCCTGAATTACATTCAGTACTCCACGCAGATAACTCCCCTTTTAATGGATACAGCCATCGACGCGCCATATTGGGCTCTGTATCCCAAAGAAGCCATGCAAAAACGGTAGCCAATCCACCAAGAGTCAATATGACTACACGGCCGAGTCTAACTCTTCCAGACATATAAAAAAAAAACGCCCTTTCGGGCGCTTTTTTGCTGCGACTGTTTTATCAGGTGGTACCCGTCTTGGCCTTGCAGCCACTCGGACGAAACTTTTCGTCGACGTCCGTGGTGCAGCCCCATGCGCCGTCGGCAGTGCGATCCCAGGTCAGCTTCTTACCCTTCACCGCAACAGCCGCGCTCGCGCCGAACTGAGCTTCAATCTTCGCCGTGTTGGCGGTGGCATCCATAGTAACGGTCAGGCCGGTTTGGGGGCCGGTGCTGCCGGTGCCGCCGGTGCCACCACCGCTGGTTTGACCGATCAGGTTGCTGTTCGTCCAGCCGAGATTGCATTGGTCAGCGGCGGTACCGATGGTGGTCTTGCCGTCCAACATGCAGGTTTCGACTGCTGTCTTGATGGAGCCGGTTTCAGACATCACGCGAGCCACTTGCGACTTGGCAACGTACGTCTGGTACTGAGGAATAGCGATCGCAGCCAGGATACCGATGATCGCCACAACGATCATCAGTTCGATCAGCGTAAAGCCGGCCTGGGCGCGGCGTGCGAAAGTGCGACGGTTCATGAGAGAAGTCCTTGGAGAAGAGAAGGTTTGAAATTCACCGGAGGATGGCCCCCGGGCGTCCATCTCTTCGCAGATCGCGTGCCAACTCGTAAACGCACTGACCTGTTCTGAGAAAGTCTTCATATCTCAAGAACCGTTGCAAATACACGACGATTTCTGTTAGTAGAAGCGACAAACATCGCCATCAACTTACAAAATTGTCACGCCAAGTGACATTTGACGGTCGGCAGTGGCGTCCAGCGGTTCGCGTGGCTGGCCACAGGGCGCTTGCCTACCAGTGCTGCTGCGTCACGAGCACCACCACACCCGCGATCGAAATGGCGCCGCCCACGATCTTTCGAAGTTTGTTCACCGTCATGTCTCAGGCTCCTTTCAACAAGCCTCGATGATCCGCCGCCCGCCACGAGAGCGGGTTTGGCAATCTTCATGGCGGGCATAGCCACCGACCGAGAGAGATGCTGGCAAACACGGTGTGTAGGCACTCGCCCACGCCCACGGACTGCGTTCTCCCGCAAGCAGCCGGCGGCCGCGCGGCCAATCTCGCGTCCAGCGCTCACTCGATGCGCCATCCGTTTCCGATTCCTCCTCACGGCGCAGCAATGCGTCGTTCGGCGCTCCGTGTCCCGGAGCGCTTTTTTTTTGGAGGGCGCCTTGCAGGCGGCGTCAGTGCGTCTCGCGCCTGAGCTGCTGCACATCCTCGTGCAGCGACTGCGCCCACGCGCGACGCGCGCGGCCGTGCGAGTCCTGCGGCTCGCCGAAGCGCACGATCGCGAGCAGCGGCGGCGCGCGCAGGGTGTTCCAGAGCGAGCTCAGCAGGTTGTCGTCGTCGATGTAGCGCGGCGCCTGGCTGGTCTCGCCGGTGGCGGCGTCGGCAAAGCGCAGGGCCGCGGGCACGATGGGCGCGCCGGAGGAGATGGCGGCCTGCAGCAGGTTGGCGTGGAAGGGCAGCAGGCCGCGGCCGTCGCTCGTGGTGCCTTCGGGGAACACGCCGATCATGTCGCCCTCGCGCAGCGCCTCGGTCATGTGGTGCACCACGCGCAGCGCGTCGCGTTGGCGCTCGCGCTCGATGTAGAGCGAGCCGGCGCCGGTGGAGAGCGTGCCGATCAGCGGCCAGTGCTTCACGCCCGCCTTGGAGACGAAGCGCACATGGCAGGCGGCGTGGATGCTCGTGATGTCGAGCCAGGAGAGGTGGTTGCAGATCAGCAGCACCGGCCCGCGCGCGGGCGGGGTGCCCTGCACCTTGAGCGTGATGCCCATGATCTGCAGCATGCGCAGCGACCATGCCTGCACGCGCGCGTTGCGCTCGGCCTGCGCGAGCCGGGGAAAAGTGAAGCGGATGGTCCACCAGCCGCGCAGCGCATGCCCGACCGCATGCAGCAGGCGCCAGCAGGCCTTCAACGAATGAAGCATCGCGTCGTGTGCGCTTTCTTTTTCTTCAGCCGTGAACCACGCGACCGGCGACCAGCGTGTGGCGCGCGCGCCCCTGCAGCGGGTAGCCCGAGAACGGCGTGTGCTTGCCCTGGCTGCGGAGCGCATCGGGCTGCACCTGCCATTCGAGCGCCGGATCGACGATGCAGAGGTCGGCCACGCCGCCCTCGGCCAGGCGTCCGATGCCGCTGCCGGCATCGGCGGCGGCGAGCAGCCGGGCGGGCGCCGCGGTGATCACCTCGATCGCGCGTGCGGTGCCCGCGCCGCTGCGCTCGCCCCACTGCAGCGCGAGCGGCAGCAGCAGTTCGAGGCCGGTGGCGCCGGGCTCGGCTTCGGCGAAGGGCAGGGTCTTGGCGTCGGCCTCGACCGGGGTGTGGTCGGAGACCAGCGCGTCGATGGTGCCGTCGGCCAGCGCCGCCGAGAGCGCGTCGCGGTCGCCCTGCTGGCGCAGCGGCGGATTGAGGCGCGCCCGGCTGTCGAAGAAACCGATGTCGGTGTCGGCGAGGTGCAGCGAATTGATGCTCACGTCGCAGGTCAGCGGCAGCCCCTGCGCCTTGGCCTCGCGCACCAGCGCGACGCCGCGGGCGCTGGAGATGCGGCACAGGTGCACGCGCGCGCCTGTGCTCTTCATGAGTTCGACGATGGTGAAGATCGCGATCGTCTCGGCCGACACCGGCACGCCCGAGAGGCCGAGCCGGGTCGCGAGCGGGCCGCTGGCGGCCACGCCCTTGCCGAGGTCGCGGTCCTGCGGCCGCAGCCACACGGTGTAGCCGAAGGTGCTCGCGTAGAGCAGCGCGCGCTGCAGCACCTGGGTGTCGGTGAGCGGCACGTCGGCCTGGCCGAAGCCGATGCAGCCGGCTTCGGTGAGCTCGGCCATCTCGGTCAGCACGCCGCCCGCGAGGCCGCGCGTGAGCGCACCGAGCGGGAACAGCCGCGCGCCCTGCAGCTTCTCGGCGCGGAACTTGAGCATCTCGACCAGGCCGGGCTCGTCGAGCACGGGGTCGGTGTCGGGCGGGCACACGAGGCTGGTCACGCCGCCCGCGATGGCCGCGGCCATTTCGCTTTCGAGCATGCCTTCGTGTTCGTAGCCGGGCTCGCGCAGGCGGGCGGCAAGATCGACGAGTCCGGGGGTGACGAGGCAGCCTGTGGCGTCGAGCGTCCGATCAGGCTGGAAGCCTGCGGGGATGCTGCTGCCGATGCCGGCGATCCGGCCGTCGGCGATGGCGATGTCGGCCTGCTTGTCGGTGCCCGAGGCGGGATCGACGATGCGGCCGTGGGTGACGAGGATGTTCATGGGACGGGCTGGAATGCGGGTTGACCGGGCGCGAAGGGCGCAGAGGGTGCGCGAAGGACGCGAAAGAAATCAAGGCAAGGTCTGGATGTTCCTTTTGCGAACTTCGCGAAACCTTCGCGCCCTTCGCGTACGGCTGTCCGGTTTCTCATGCTTCGTTTCCTGCGACGATGCTCATCACGGCCATGCGCACCGCGATGCCGAAGGTGACCTGCGGCAGGATCACGCTCTGCCTGCCGTCGACCACCGACGAGTCGATCTCGACGCCGCGGTTGATCGGCCCCGGATGCATCACGATCGCATCGGGCTTGGCGAGCTGCAGCTTCTCGGGCGTGAGGCCGTAGGTCTTGAAGAACTCCTGCGACGAGGGCAGCAGCGCGCCGCTCATGCGCTCGTTCTGCAGCCGCAGCATGATGACCACGTCGCAGTCCTTGATGCCCTCCTCGAGCGTGTGGCACACGCGCACGCCCATGCCGGCCATGTCGCCGGGCACCAGCGTCTTGGGGCCGACCACGCGCACCTCGGCGCAGCCCAGCGTGGTGAGCGCGTGGATGTCGGAGCGCGCCACGCGCGAATGCAGCACGTCGCCGACGATCGCGACCGTGAGGTTCGCGAAGTCCTTCTTGTAGTGGCGGATCGTGTACATGTCGAGCAGCCCCTGCGTGGGGTGCGCATGGCGGCCGTCGCCGGCGTTCACCACGTGCACGTGCGGCGCGACGTGCTGCGCGATCAGGTAGGGCGCGCCCGATTCGCTGTGCCGCACCACGAACAGGTCGGCCGCCATGGCGCTCAGGTTGGCGATGGTGTCGAGCAGCGATTCGCCCTTGGTGGCCGACGAGCGCGCGATGTCGAGGTTGATCACGTCGGCCGACAGGCGCTTGGCCGCGATCTCGAAGGTGGTGCGCGTGCGCGTGGAGTTCTCGAAGAAGAGGTTGAACACGCTCTTGCCGCGCAGGAGCGGCACCTTCTTGACCTCGCGGTCGCTCACGCTCGTGAAGTTGGCCGCCGTGTCGAGGATGTGGGTGACGATGTCCTTCGGCAGGCCCTCGATCGAGAGCAGATGGATGAGCTCGCCGTTCTTGTTGAGCTGGGGATTGCGCTTGTAGAGCATGGTCTTCGTGGCTTTTCTTACTTGCTTTCCTCGACCTTGAGGCTGAAGGCGCCGTCGTCCGCACGCGCCAGCGCCAGCAATTGCGAAGCCGGCAGCGAAAGCTGTGCGGCCGCGAAATCGGCCGCGACGGGCAGCTCGCGCCCGCCCCGGTCGACCAGCACGGCGAGCCGCACGCAGGCCGGGCGGCCGAAGTCGAACAGCTCGTTGAGCACCGCGCGGATCGTGCGGCCGGTGTAGAGCACGTCGTCGAGCAGCAGCACGTCGGCGCCGTTGACGTCGAAGGGCAGCGCGGTCTGCGCGCTGGCCGAGAGGCCGCGGCGCGCGAAGTCGTCGCGGTGCATGGCCGAGGAGATGACGCCGGGCGCGCCGGCGAGGCCCAGGTCCTTCTGCAGCCGCTCGACGAGCCAGGCGCCGCCGGAGGTGATGCCCACGAGGCGGGTGTCGGGGCGCATCAGCGCCTTGACGCCCGCGAGGAGCTGGGTGTAGAGCGCTTCGGCGTCGGGAATGGAAGGTGTGGGGCTCACGGAAGATTCCTCAAGAATTGCTCCAGGATGATGCAGGCGGAGGCGGCATCGGCATCGCGCGCGCCGCTCGCCAGCGCCTCGGTGGTGCTGTAGCGCTCGTCGACCTCGAACACCTGCAGGTTGAAGCGGCCGCGCAGCTGCCGCGCGAACTTCTGCGCGCGGCGGGTGTTCTCGTGCGGCGCGCCGTCGGGATGCCAGGGCACGCCGACCACGAGCGCGTCGGGCTGCCATTCGCGGATGCGGGCCTCGACCTGCGCGAAGCGGGCGTCCGCGCCCTCCGCCCTGATCGTCGCCTGCGGCGTGGCGGTGCCGAGCAGCCGGTTGCCGCTCGCGACGCCGGTGCGCTTCTGGCCGAAGTCGAAAGCCAGGAAGCTCTGGAAATGGGAAGGAACGGGAACGGGAACGGGGGACGAAGCGGAAGGGGCAGAAGCGTCTGGCATGGCAGCGGCCATCAGGCATGCCCCGCATCGGGCGAGAGCTTCCAGGCTTCGAAACCGAGCAGCATCAGCGCCTTGTCGTAGCGCTGTTCGACCGGGGTGTCGAAGATCACCGCCGGATCGGCGCTCACGGTCAGCCAGCTGTTCTCGGCCAGTTCGGACTCGAGCTGTCCCTCGCCCCAGGCCGAGTAGCCGAGCGACACCAGCACCTTGCGCGGGCCGGCGCCGGTGGCCAGGGCCTCCAGCACGTCCTTGGAGGTGGTCATTTCGAGGCCGCCCGGAATGGTCATGGTCGAGGCATAGACCGACTCGTCGGGCTTTTCGGCATGCGAGAACACCGGCTCGTGCAGCACGAAGCCGCGCTCGGTCTGGACCGGGCCGCCCTGGAACACGGGGGCATCGCCGATCTCGGGGCGCGCGAGGTGGAGCTCGATCTTCTCGAACAGCACCTTGAGGTTGATGTCGCTGGGCTTGTTGATCACCAAGCCCAGCGCGCCGCGCTCGCTGTGCTCGCAAAGGTAAACGACACTGCGGTTGAAAGTTTTGTCTTCCATCCCCGGCATCGCGATCAGGAAGTGATGCGTGAGGTTCATCGGGGCAGAATCGGCAGCCATATGCCGCCGATTTTACTGGCCGTCGACAAGATCTATCCAAAAGGGCTGATGTGGTTCCGCCGCGACCTGCGCGTGGAGGACAACGCGGCGCTCTACCACGCCCTGCGCAGCTGCCGGCAGCTGCTGTGCGTCTTCGTGTTCGACCGGCAGATCCTCGATCCGCTGCCCCGCGCCGACCGGCGGGTGGAGTTCATCCGCGAGTCGCTCGTGGCGCTGGACGCCGAGCTGCAGGCCTTCGGCGGCGGGCTGATCGTGCGGCATGCGCTCGCGGTCGAGGAGATTCCGGCGCTGGCGCACGGGCTGGAGGTGCAGGCCGTGTTCGCCAACCGCGACGACGAGCCCGATGCGCTGGCGCGCGACGCGCAGGTGCTGGGCGCGCTGGCCAACGTGGGCGTGAGCTTCCACACCTACAAGGACACCAGCGTCTTCGACCGCGACGAGGTGCTGACCAAGACCGGGCAGCCCTACACCGTGTTCACGCCCTACAAGCGCGCCTGGCTCGCGAAGCTCGACGACTTCTACCTCAAGCCCTACCCCGTGCGCGCCTACGCCGACGCGCTCGCCCCGCCGCCCGCGGCGCACCGGGCGCCGGTGCCGTCGCTGGCCGAGATCGGCTTCGAGAAGACCAACCTCTCGGAACTGGAGATACCGCCCGGCAGCGCCGGGGCCGCCGCCCTGTTCGAGGACTTCTTCCAGCGCATCGACCGCTACGACAGCGCGCGCAACTTCCCGGCGGTGCGCGGGCCCAGCTACCTGGGGGTGCACCTGCGCTTCGGCACGATCTCGGTGCGGCAGCTCGCGGGCGTGGCGCACCAGCTTTCGCTGCAGGGCAACCCGGGCGCCGCAACATGGCTCGGCGAGCTGATCTGGCGCGACTTCTACTTCCAGATCCTGGCGCACTTCCCGCACGTGCATTCGAACGGCGAATCGAAGAGCTTCCGCCCCGAGTACGACAGGATCCAGTGGCACCACGGCAAGCATGCCGACCAGCTGTTCGCGGCCTGGTGCGAGGGCCGCACCGGCTATCCGCTGGTGGACGCCGCGATGCGGCAGATCAACCAGAGCGGCTACATGCACAACCGGCTGCGCATGGTGGTGGCGAGCTTCCTCTGCAAGGACCTGGGGCTGGACTGGCGCCGCGGCGAGCGCTATTTCGCGCTGCACCTCAACGACTTCGAGCTCGCGTCGAACAACGGCGGCTGGCAATGGGCGAGCTCGAGCGGCTGCGACGCGCAGCCCTACTTCCGCATCTTCAACCCGGTGACGCAGAGCGAGCGCTTCGACCCCGAGGGCAAGTTCATCCGCCGCTACCTGCCCGAGCTCGCGGGGCTCGCGAACGGCGCGATCCATGCGCCCTGGACCGCCTCGCCCGTGGAACTCGAAGCCGCCGGCATCGAGCTCGGCAAGACCTATCCGATGCCGATCGTCGACCATGCCGAAGCACGCGAGAAGACGCTGCAGCGCTACGGCGTGGCGCGGGCGAAAGCACTGCAGAAATGAGAAAGGGCCCCGGTCGGGGCCCTTCGCTTCGGTGCGGCGTCGCCCGCGCCGTCAGGCCGCCGCGGCCATCGCAGGCTCGCTGGTATAGGCCCGCACCAGCCGCAGCAGCTCGTCTTCCGAGTAGGGCTTGCCGAGGTAGTGGTTCACGCCGAGCGTGCGCGCATAGTCGCGGTGCTTCTCGGCGATGCGCGAGGTGATCATGATGATCGGCAGGCCGGCCATCGACGCGTCGGCGCGGATGTTGCGCGCGAGGTCGAAGCCGTCCATGCGCGGCATCTCGATGTCGGACAGCACCACCGCCGGACGCTCCTGCTGCAGCCGCTCGAGCGCCTGCAGACCGTCGGCCGCGAGCGACACGCGATAGCCTTCGCGCTGCAGCAGGCGCTGCGTGACGCGGCGCACGGTGATGGAGTCGTCGACCACCAGCACCAGCGGCACCTGCGGCACCGCCGGCGCGAGCGGCGCCACCGGCTCCTGCGGCGCGCCGGCCTCGCCCGTGGCGGTCTGCTGCACGGGCGCCGCGAGCGCCGCGGCCTGGCGCTCGCGCGCCTGCTCGCCGTGCACCGCCGCGAGCGCCACCGGGTTGTAGATCAGCGCCACCGCGCCCGAAGCCAGCACCGAGATGCCCGCCAGGCCCGGCAGGCGCGCGAGCTGCGGCCCGAGGTTCTTGACCACGACTTCCTGGTTGCCGAGCACTTCGTCCACGTGCAGGCCCACGCGCTGCGCCGCGCTTCGCACGATCACCACGGTGTTGCTCTTGCCCGCGGCATGTTCGCTGCGCGAGGAGGCCTGCAGCAGCGCGCCGGCCCAGTAGAAGGGCACCTGTTCGCTGCCGAACGGATGGGTGTTGTGCAGGTAGGCGGCCTCGAGTTCGGCGGCGCTCACGCGCTGCACCAGTTCGACCAGGTTCGACGGCACGCCGATCGAGACCTCGCCGGCGCGCAGCATCACCACGTGCGTGACCGCGGTGGTGAGCGGCAGCACCAGCTTGAAGGTGGTGCCCTGCCCGCTCGTGCTGTGCGTCTCGATGCGGCCGCCGAGCGCGGCGATCTGCGCGCGCACCACGTCCATGCCGATGCCGCGGCCGGCGAGTTCCGAGACCTGCCCGGCGGTCGAGAAGCCGGGCTTGAAGATCAGTTCGGTGGCTTCTTCGGGCGACAGTTCCTGGCCCGGCGCAAGCAGGCCGAGCGTGCGGGCGCGCTCGGCGATGCGACCGTGGTCGAGGCCGGCGCCGTCGTCGCGGAAGCTCACCGAGACGTCGTTGCCTTCATGGTGCAGCTCGATCACGATCAGGCCGCTGGCCTCCTTGCCGGCGCGCTCGCGCACGTCAGCGGGCTCGATGCCGTGCGCCACGCAGTTGCGCAGCAGATGCTCGAAGGCGGGCGTCATGCGGTCGAGCACGCCGCGGTCCATTTCGATCGAGCCGCCGACGATGTCGAGCCGCACCTGCTTGCCGGTGTCCTTGGAGGCCTGGCGCACCACGCGGTAGAGGCGGTCGGAAATGCCCTCGAACTCCACCATGCGCGTGCGCAGCAGGCCGCGCTGCAGTTCGCGCGTCTGGCGCGCCTGCACGCTCAGGTCGTCTTCGGTGGCCTGCACCGTCTTCTGCAGCGTGCGCTGGACGGTCGCCACGTCGTTCACCGACTCGGCCATCATGCGCGTGAGTTCCTGCACGCGCGTGAAGCGGTCGAACTCGAGCGGGTCGAAGCTCTGCTGCGAATCCTTGGCCTGCGCCAGGCGCGACTGCATCTGGCTTTCGGCCTGCACCTCGATGTCGCGCAGCTGCTGGCGCAGGCGGTCGAGGTTGCCCGTGAGGTCGGCGAGCGAGCCGCGCAGCTGGCCGAGTTCGGCCTCCAGGCGCGAACGCGTGATGATGACCTCGCCGGTCTGCGCCACGAGGCGGTCGAGCAGCTGGGTGCGGATGCGAACCGCCTGGTTGGACGCGGCGCGCAGCGGCGCGAGCAGCGCCGGTGCCGCGCGCGGCAGCAGGGCCGGCGCGCTGGCGGGCGTGGCGTCGGCCTCGGTGGCGTCGTCCTCGTCGGCCGCGGTGGCAGCCGGCGCCTCGTCGTTGGCGGGCAACTGCGATTCGGCGGGCACCTGCACCAGCTGCACGCCCGGCGATTCGGCGGCGGCCGAGGCCACGCGCTGCGCGACTTCGGCCTGGGTCGCGTCGTCGGCGGCACGCAGGGCGTCGAAGGTGGCCTGCAGCGCATCGAGGCGCGTGAGCAGCTTCTCGATCTCGCCGCGGTCGGCCGCGCCCTGGGTGCCCAGCACCTCGATCTCGGATTCCATGCGGTGCGCCCGCTCGCCGAGGCGCATGGCGCCGGCCAGCCGGGCGCTGCCCTTGAGCGTGTGCAGCGTGCGCAGCACCGCGGCGCGCGGCGCGCCGTCGTCGGGATGGTGCGCCCACTGGCGCAGCGCCTGGCCGAGCTGGGGCAGCAGTTCCGCCGCCTCTTCCTCGAAGATCGGGAACAGGTCGATGTCGACCGCGTCGGTCACGTCGATGGCGTCTTCGGAATCGTCGAGCGCCACGTCGGCCACGCTGTCGGACGCCACCACCTGCAGCGGACGGGTCTCGACGCGCAGGGCCGCCTCGGGCGGCATGGGCGCGGCGGCGATGTCGCGCAGCGCCTGGAGCGTGCCCTCGGACGGTTCGCGCAGCAGGCCGACGGCGAACTGGTGCAGCAGGCGGCGCAGCTCGTCGGCCGCAGCCACCAGCACCAGGCCCTGCTCGCGGGTGCCGCTGCCCTGCATCTGCAGATGCTGGAGCGCGGCCTCGAACAGGCGGGCCATGCCCGAGAGGCTGTGGAAACCGACCGTGGCCGAACTGCCGGCGAGCGAATGGGCCAGCGCGATCGTCGAATCGGACAGGCGCTCGTGCGATTCGAGCGCCCATTCGCCGACGTCGGTGGCCAGTTGCCTGGACCATTCGTCGGCTTCGTTGAGATAGACGTTGTAGAGCGCGATGCCGATGCGCAGCGGGCCGATGACCTTGACCTGGTCCTCGACGCCTGCGGCGGCGTCGGCGGGCGATGCGGTCTCGAAGGGCTGGGGCGGCGTGCCTTCGTCGGCCGGCGGCTCGGCGGCCGTCGCTTCGACGGCGGGCGCCGGTTCCTCGGCGACGGCGAGCGCCGCTTCGGTCGCTTCGATCGCTTCGGCGGGTTCGGTCGCTTCGGCGTCCTGGGCCTCCTGGGCCGCCTCGGCTTCGTCGGCTTCGTCGGCCTCGGCGACCGCGGCCTGGTCGGGCTCGACCAGCAGGGCTGCCGTGGCCACCGGCGCTTCTTCGGCCGGCGTCTCGACGGCGGGCGGCGCGGGCTCGTCGGCCGCTGCAGCGGGAGGCTGGACCGCCCATTCGAGATCGGGCAACGCGAGGACCGGCAGTTCGGCCGGCGCGGACGCCGGGGCCGGCGCCTCGACCGCCACGGGCTCGGACGGCGCCGGGGGCTGCGACGGCGTGGCGGGCGGCGCGAAATCGAATGCCTCGCCAAGCGCCAGGTCGTCGAGCGGTTCAGGCTCGGGCGCGGGCTTGGCGTCGAAGTCGAGGAAGTCGGTGGAGGCGAAATCGTCGTCGCTCTCGACCTTGGCGGTCGGCTCGGGGATCTCGGCGGGGAAAGCGAAGTCCGCCGCGGGCACCGGCTCCGGCGATGCCGGCGCCGCCACCGGCGCTGCGGGCTCGAGCGAGAGGTCCGGCAGTTCGGGGAGCTCGGGCATCGCGAGCGGCGCGGCCGCGGGCTCTGCCGGCTCCGCGGCGATCTGGCGCGCGGCCACCGCGAGCGCATCCGCGTCGGAGACCCAGGTGGATGCCATCGGCATCGGTTCGCCGGCCAGCAGCGCGTTGGCCACGCGGCTGAAGTGCCCCGACTGCCAGCCGTGCGGCGTGCCGTTCGCGATCGCCTCGACCCACTGGCTGAACTCCTCGAGCGCCTTGCGCGTGCCCGCGAGCAGGTCGGGCGTGGCGGCGCGCTGGTCGGCCAGCCAGGTGTTGAGCACCTGTTCGAAGGACCAGGCGGCGTCGCCGAAGTCGGACAGGCCGACCATGCGCGAGCTGCCCTTCAGCGTGTGGAAGGCGCGCCGCAGGATCGTGAGTTCCTCGGTGTCGTCGGGATGGCTGCCGAGCTCGTCGATCGCGGCCAGGCCGTTCTGCACCACCTCGCGCGCCTCTTCGAGGAAGATGTTCTGCAGGTCGTCTTCTTCGAGTTCGGTGACTTCGGTGTCGGGCAAGGCGGCGGGACCCGCGATCTTCTGGGTCCAGCTGTCGGCCTTGCGGCTGAATTCCTCGATCGGCGAGGCCTTGGCCTTGCGGTTGGGCGTGGCGAGCGCGGCGAGCTTCGAGGCGATCTGGGCATCGACTTCCTCGATGCTCAGCACCGGCTCCGCGCCGGCGGCCGCGCCCGGTGCCGCGGCATCCGCGGCGGCGCTGTCGGTGGCCTGCCGGCCCATGAGCGGCTTGAGCTCGCCGGCCTCGGCGTCGAACACGAAGAGGCGCTTCGCCAGCGCCGGCTGGTAGCCGAGCATGTCGATCAGGAAACCCAGCGCGCCGAGGTTGTTGCCGAGCGCATCGAAGCTCTGCATTTCCTCCAGCGGCGAGGCGTTGCCCACGAGCATCTGCTCGACGTCGTCGCGCATGCGCTGCACGGTGTTCGCGGCCTGGTCGAGGCCGAGCACCGAGAACACGCCGCGCATCTGCAGCAGCTGGCTCGGCACGGTGCGCAGCAGCGCCTTCTCGGCCGGGCGGCGGAAGTACTGGTCGAGCGATTTCTCGAGTTCGCTCAGGTGGCTGCGCAGCTCGTCGACCACGGTGCCCATGGTCTGGCGGTCGCTGACGCGGCGGTACAGGTCCTCCATCCAGGGCTCGAGCGGCTCCGAATGGCCGCCTTCGCGCACGCGTTCAATGCGGCCGGCGAGCTGCAGCGTGCGCGCGGTGAGCTGCGGATCGCTCGGGTCCAGGTCTTCGAGGGCGGCTTCGAGGTAGAGCACCGAGGTGGCGACTTCCATCGCGAGCTCGGTGTCGGGCGGCTGGCCGGAGCGCACCGAGGCCTCGACCGCATGCGTGAGCGCCTGCACCATCGGCAGGCTCGGCGGATGCAGCTTCTGCAGCGATTCGCCGAGCTGCGCGAAGGTGTCGGCCACCTGGCGCGTGCGCGTGATGTCACCGCCCGAAAGCGCCGACCACATTTCCTTGGCGGTCTCGATGCGCTTGCGCGCCTGCGCGAGCACCAGCGGATCGAAGCGGCCGAACTGCTCGACGGTGTAGTCGACGTACTGCTCGCCCGCGACGCCCCAGGCGGCGCGGACGGTGCGCAGGGTGGCGGCCTCCTGCTGCGCGCCGGGCACGGCCTGGGCGCAGAAGAAGAGCAGGTCCTGGCCGAGCCGGTCGGAGACGGTGCTGTCGCCGCGGGCCAGCGTGGCGTATTGCAGCAGCACGCGCGATGCGGCGCGCTTGACGTAGGTGTCGGCGGGAATCAGCGCCAGCGCGAGCCCTTCGAAGAAGGCCGCGGCCAGCGTCCAGAAGCTCGCGACGCGCGGCAGCAGCGCACCGCGCCCGAGCCCCAGGCACACCGCATGGAGCCGCCGCGCGGCCTGCGGATCGCCGCTCTTCACGAGCTGCAGCACTTCGCGGTCCAGCCGCGACCGCACGCCCGGATCGGGCGCCAGCGCGGCCTGCGTCAGCGCCGGACGGACTTCGACCCAGCGCCAGGCCACGCTCCAGAGGTCGGCCGGATGGACGCGCTCGTTGCCCACCAGTTCGAGCACGTCGCGGTACTGCGGGAACAGCGCGACCGACGAGACCGGCTTGCCGGCCAGCACCGCGTTCAGGAAGTCGATGACGGCGAAGCCCGCGCGCTCGATCTTCTGGACCGCGCTGTCGGTGCAGCGCTGCGGTTCGGCGATGAAGCCCTGCACCGCGAATTCGACGGCGCCGAGCACCAGCGCGGGGGCGTTGTTGCCCACCATCTGCAGCGCGCCCACGGACTGGTGCAGCTGCTGGCGGGCCATCTGCAGCGGACCGCTTTCGAGTTCCGGCGCACTGCCCGTTTCGCGCACGAAGCGCCGCAGGGACTTGCCGACGCTGTCGATGGATTTCTGGATCTCGCCCAGGACCCAGGCCAGCGGCCCGAGGTCTTCATTGGCCGGCACGTTGCCAGCGAGTGGGGCCGTGGCAGGGGTTGGAGTCGACACGTTGGGTGCTCGCCGTTCTTTGATCTGTCAGTTTTCCATTGGACGCCTGGCGCCCCGAATATTCCAAGCCGCTGCCGAGAGGGGCATCATCACGCGATCTTGAAGCGGGCGACGGACCGGCGCAGTTCCTCGGCCATCTGCGAGAGCTCGCGCACCTGCTGGGCCGTGGTGCGGGTGCCCTCTCCGGTCTGCTCGGTCACCGCGAAGATGTGCTGGATGTTGGCCGCCACCACGTTGGCCGAATCGGCTTCGCGGGAGGCGGACTGCGAGATCTGCTCGATCAGGTCTGCAAGCCGGCGCGACACGCGGTCGATCTCGGACAGTGCGGTACCGGCATTGTCGGACAGCTTGGCCCCTTCGACCACACCCTGCGTGGAACGCTCCATGGCGCCCACCGCATCCTGCGTGTCGGTCTGAATCGCCTTCACCAGCGCCGAGATCTGGCGCGTCGCGTCGGCCGAACGTTCGGCCAGCCGCTGCACTTCTTCCGCCACCACCGAGAAGCCGCGGCCCGCCTCGCCGGCCGATGCGGCCTGGATGGCGGCGTTCAGCGCCAGCACGTTGGTCTGCTCGGTAATGTCCGAGATCAGCTCGGTGATTTCGCCGATCTCCTGCGAGGATTCGCCCAGGCGCTTGATCCGCTTGGAGGTTTCCTGGATCTGGTCGCGGATGGCGTTCATGCCGCCGATGGCGTTCTGCACGGCCTGCAGGCCCGAGGAAGCAGCCTGCAGCGACTGGCGCGCCACCGTGGCCGATTCCTGCGCCTGCGAGGACACGCCGTTGATTCGCTCGGCCATCGTGAGCACCGACTGGCCGGTTTCGCGGATCTCGCGCAGCTGCTCGGTCGAGGCCGCCAGCAGTTCGGTGGAGGTGCTTTCCACCTGCGACGTCGTCTGCGCCACGCGGGTGGCCGTGTTCTGCACGTTGCCCACCAGCAGGCGCAGTTCTTCCACCGTGTAGTTCACCGAGTCGGCGATGGCGCCGGTGATGTCCTCGGTCACGGTCGCTTCCTGCGTCAGGTCGCCTTCGGCCACCGTCTGCAGTTCGTTCATGAGCCGAAGAATGGCGGCCTGGTTGGCGTTGTTGATGCGGCTGGCCTCCTCGCTGGCCTGCTCGGCCGCGAGACGCTCGCGCTCGGCGACGGCGGCGCGTTCGCGGCCTTCGCGCACCTGCACGTAGCCGATGGCGCCGGCGAGCGCCAGGGCGGCGAGCGACAGCACGAACAGCATCACGATCGTTCCGGCGCCCAGGCCGGTGCGCGCCGAGAGCTTGTCCTGCAGCTCGCCGAGCGCCTTGCGCAGCGGCTCGCTGTCGGTCAGGATCGATGCCTGCGCCTCGCGCGCGGCCACCAGGCCCTGCAGGTTGCCCAGAATCGCGGAGGCCTGCGTGCGCATCTGCTCGTAGGTCTTCAGGATGGCTTCGAGCTGCTGGCGCGTCTGCGCATCGCGCGAACCGGGGAAGCGCTGCTGCGCATTGCCGTCGAGCAGGCCGCGCGCGGTTTCCTGGAAGGTGTTCAGGTCCTTGCCGAGCAGGAACACGGCGTCGGGGTTCACGCCTTCGACCGTGAAGAATTCGTTGGTCGACTTGCCGATGCGCTGGGTCAGCATCACGAGCTGGCCGGCGGCGGAGATTTCGGGCAGCGTGGCGTTCTGCTGCATCTTCAGCGAGGCCACGGTCTCGGTCATCTCGAGCAGCGCGGACGACTGCTGGTTGATGTCGCGCAGTGCGGCGCCCACCTGCGTCAGGATCTGGCGCTGCGCGAGCACGACCTTGGCGCTGGCGTCGGCCCGCGTGACCAGCGGGTTGATCTTGGCCATGTCCTCGTCGTACTGGTTGCCCACGCGTTCGAGGCGCAGGGCGTCGTCGCCGTTGGTCAGGCCCTGCACGCGGCGCGTGAGGTCGTCGGCGGCGTCCTTCACTTCGACGAAGGCGGGCGCACTGCCCACAAGGGCCTGGGAGATCGACTTGGCGAGGCGCTGCGACTGCATCAGCGACTGGCCGGTGGCGGCCACCTGCTGCGCGAGGCGCTCGGCGCGAAGGATGGCGGAACCGGCCACGAGCAACAGCAGCAGCACCACCAGCGCCAGCATGATCGCCAGGATCCGCTGCTGGCGTGCCTGGCTCGATCCGGCCTTGCCGCCCGCGCCCTGGAGCGCGGTGGTTTCGCCCGAGGCGGCATCGGCCTCGTTGGCCGCTTCGCCACCGACCAGCGGTCCGGGGTCGGCGAAGCCGGTGTTCGCGGGCGCGGCGCTGCCCTTCTTGCGATCGAGGCGCACGGTCTTTTCGTCCAGGCCCTGGATCGTGTCGACGTTGTCGAGCGACAAGGTGGAACCGGAGCCGTCGACGCGGGCCTTGTCGTTGCCGCTGTTCGCGGGCAGTAATTTCTTGAACTTGTCGGCGATCGAGCTCACGGTCGGTCCTTCGGTGGTTGTCTTAGGCGCCGTGCAGGGCACTGGCGCCGATACTCAGAAACTGGGGTTGCTGCGAGAGGGCCTGCAGGTTGACTTCCTGCCAGCGCTCACCCGCCGCATCGGTGTACAGATGCCCGAACCAGGCCGGCGCGTCGGCGCCCGGCGGCTCCGCGGCCGCGAAGGCCTCGGCACCGCGCAACCCCGCCAGTCGATCGACCAGCAATGCGCAGTTGACTTCGAGCAGCTCGTTGAAGGCAACGAGCCGCGATTGCATGCGGGCTGCCTCCGTGCCGGCCACCGCGCCCGCGGTGCCGGCGGCGAAGCCCGCCAGGTGCACCACGCCGTAGAGGCCGCCGCGCAGGTTGGCGACGCCGAGGAACCAGGGCTCCGTGTAGGGCACCGGCTGAGGTGGCGTCCAGGGGAAGATCTCGCCTGCGTGGCCGAGGGGAAAAAGGTACTTGCCCTCGCCCGCCTCCACCGCGAGCCAGGTGGCCGCGATGCCGGTCGTGCGCGCCGCCTGCAGGCGGCTCGCCAGCCGGGACTGGAAGGCTCGGAGAGCGTCGCGATTCGCCATGGACTGGGCAGGTCCGCGCTCAGGCCAGCGCGCTGATCTTGGACATCAGCTCGGCCGCGTTGACGGGCTTCACGATGTAGTCGCGCGCGCCCTGGCGCATGCCCCAGACGCGATCGGTCTCCTGGTTCTTGCTGGTGCACAGGATGATCGGGATCGCGGCGTACTGCGGGTCGCGGGCGATGGCGCGCGTGAGCTGGAAGCCGTTCTGGCCGGGCATGACCACGTCCATGAGGATCAGGTCGGGCTGGTCTTCCTCGAGGCGGCGCATCGCGTCTTCGGCGTTCTCGGCCGTCTTGACGGCGAAGCCGTTCTTCTGGAGCAGGTCGGAGAGGAACACCAGTTCCGTCTTGGAGTCGTCGACGACGAGGATTTTTCGAATGGGCATCACTGCACTTCCTGTTGAACGTTGCCGAACTGCTGTACGGCCTGCAGCAGCTGGTCTTTGGTGAAGGGTTTGGTCAGGTAGTCCTGCGACCCGACCATGCGGCCGCGGGCCTTGTCGAAAACACCGTCCTTCGAGGACAACATCACGACCGGCACATTGGAGAAACGCGCATTGCGCTTGATGATGGCGCAGGTCTGGTAGCCGTCGAGGCGCGGCATCAGGATGTCGCAGAAAATCAGATGCGGCTTGTGGTCGTTGACCTTGGAGAGCGCGTCGAAGCCGTCCTCCGCAAGAAGAACCTCATGCCCGCCCTGCTTCAGAAATATTTCGGCACTGCGCCGGATCGTATTGCTGTCGTCGATGACAAGCACCTTGTAACCTGATCCATTCGGCCCCATTGCGCACACTCCTGCTGATGAGACTTGGATGCCCGCCGCGCCGTACATCGGCGCAGAACCGCGTAGCCCTATGCCATGCTCTAGATTTCAACCATTTCGAAGTCTTCCTTGCGTGCACCGCACTCCGGACAGGTCCAGTTCATCGGAACATCGGCCCAGGCCGTGCCTGCCGCGATGCCATCTTCCGGCACACCAACCGCTTCGTCATAGATCCACCCACAAATCAGGCACATCCAAGTTTTCGTATTCATCGGAGCTTAAAGTCCTTGTTCATTAAATGCAACGAGTGTATCTATGCGTATCTCACTCGCAGACTGTAAACGTCGCGCTTATGCCACCATCGAGGCGCACCCCACCGGCATATGACCATTCACTTACATCCCACGGAAGACGCCCGCAACCCGGGCGATCTTAACGACCCCTTGCAGGACGCCGAAGAACTCGCCGAAGGCAGCGCCAATCCGCCCTGCGTGCTGGTCTTCAACGCCAGCGACCCGAGCGGCGCCGGCGGGCTGGCGGCGGACACACTGGCAATGGGGTCAGTGGGCGCACACATCCTTCCGGTGGTGACCGGCGCCTATGCGCGGGACACGGCCGAGATCTTCGACCACTTCCCGTTCGAGGAAGAAGCGATCGCCGAGCAGGCACGCACCATCCTCGAGGACGTGGAGGTCCAGCTCATCAAGGTCGGCTTCGTCGGCAGCCCCGACGCGCTGAGCACCATCGCCGAGACCGCCTCCGACTACCCGGAGGTGCCGCTGGTGGCCTACATGCCCAACCTGTCGTGGTGGGACGAGAACCAGATCGAGGCCTACCACGATGCCTTCCGCGACCTGCTGCTGCCCCAGGCCACGGTGCTGGTGGGCAACCACAGCACGCTCTGGCGCTGGCTGCTGCCCGACTGGAGCGGCGAGCGCCCGCCGAGCGCGCGCGACATCGCCAAGGCGGCCGGGGAATTCGGCGTCTCCTACACGTTGGTGACCGGCATGGTGCTGCCCGACCAGTTCATCGACAACGTGCTCGCTTCGCCGCAGTCGGTGCTCGCGAGCGAGAAATACGAACGCCTCGAAGCCGTCTTCTCGGGCGCCGGAGACACCCTGTCGGCCGCGCTGGCCGCGCTGCTGGCGAGCGGAACCGACCTCGTGGCCGCCACCACGGAAGCCCTGGCCTACATGGACCGCTGCCTCGATGCAGGCTTCAGGCCCGGCATGGGCCACGTGCTGCCCGACCGGCTGTTCTGGGCCGAACCCGAGGACGACGAAGGCGACCAGGACCTCGACGCGCCGCAGGACTTCGCGCTGCCGCCTCACGACACCCGACATTGAGGGAGCCACCCCCGTCCCTCGCTCACTTCGTGTAGCTCGACTCCCCCCTCGAGGGGGCAACACCGGCGGACCGGCGGAGCCGGATCCGCGGTGTTTCCCGATCTGCCCTTTTTCGACACCCTGCTCTTTTTTTCGACGCCATGCCTTCAGCTGACCAGAACGACCTTCTTTTCGACCGTGCCCGCGCGGTCATTCCCGGTGGCGTCAATTCGCCCGTGCGCGCCTTCAAGGCGGTGGGCGGCACGCCGCGCTTCATCCGGCGCGCCGAGGGCGCCTATTTCTGGGACGCCGACGACCGCCGCTACATCGACTACATCGGTTCCTGGGGGCCGATGATCCTGGGGCATGGCCATCCGGCCGTGGTCGAGGCGGTGCAGAAGGCGGTGCTCGAAGGCTTCTCGTACGGCGCACCGACGGAGCGCGAGATCGAGTTGGCGGAAGCCATCCTCGCGCTGGTGCCGTCGATGGAAATGGTGCGGCTCGTGAGTTCGGGCACCGAGGCCGCGATGAGCGCGCTGCGCCTCGCGCGCGGCGCCACCGGGCGCAAGCACATCATCAAGTTCGAGGGCTGCTACCACGGCCACGCCGACGCGCTGCTGGTCAAGGCGGGCTCCGGGCTCGCGACCTTCGGGCATCCCACCTCGGCCGGCGTGCCGCCCGAGGTCACGCAGCACACGCTGGTGCTCGAGTACAACAACATCGCCCAGCTCGAGGAAGCCTTCGCGCTGCACGGCAACGACATCGCCGGCCTGATGATCGAGGCGATCGCGGGCAACATGAACTTC
Organism: Variovorax sp. TBS-050B; assembly: GCF_029893635.1. Taxonomy (NCBI): domain Bacteria; kingdom Pseudomonadati; phylum Pseudomonadota; class Betaproteobacteria; order Burkholderiales; family Comamonadaceae; genus Variovorax; species Variovorax sp. TBS-050B. The sequence continues at coordinate 731,850 of NZ_JARXYR010000002.1, forward strand.
GTGCGCGCCACGCCCGAGTTCGCGCGCCGCTGCCGCGAACTCTGCACGCAGCACGGTGCGCTGCTGATCTTCGACGAGGTGATGACGGGCTTCCGCGTCGGCCTGCACGGCGCGCAGGGCGTGCTGGGCATCCGGCCCGACCTCACCGTGCTCGGCAAGGTCATCGGCGGCGGCATGCCGCTCGCGGCCTTCGGCGGACCGCGCGCCATCATGGAACAGCTCGCGCCGCTCGGCCCCGTCTACCAGGCGGGCACGCTCTCGGGCAATCCGGTGGCGACCGCCTGCGGCCTCGCGACGCTGAAGGAGATCGCGAAACCCGGCTTCTACGAGGCGCTCGCCGCGAAGACCCGCGCGCTGGTCGACGGCCTGAAGGCCGCCGCGGCGGCCGAGGGCCAGCCCTTCAGCGCCGACAGCGAAGGCGGCATGTTCGGCTTCTTCCTCATGGACGAACTGCCGCAGAACTACGCCACGGTCATGACCACCGATGGCGCCAAGTTCAACACGCTGTTCCACGGGCTGCTCGCGCGCGGCGTGTACATCGCGCCGGCGCTCTACGAAGCGGGCTTCGTGAGCGCGGCGCACAGCGACGCGGACATCGCCGCGACCATCGAGGCCGCGCGCCAGGTCTTCCAGGCGGCGTAGCCCCGCCTCGCGGCGCGCCGCGGCTTCAGCGCGTCGTGACCCTCACCAGCCCCGTCACCGGCTTGCCGTTCACCAGCACCGGCCGGTGATGGTCGTCGGCCAGCAGCACGCCGATCACATGGCTTCCCGTCGGCGACGGGCATGGCGCGAAGTTCGCCTTGATCAGGTCGCCGCCGAAATCGCTGTTCATGCTGTTGTAGGGGCGGCCCGGCAGGTTGCAGCTGTCGCCGTCGGGATCGATCTTCATGTGCACGTGGCCGCAGCGCGGATCGCCGCCGCACTGGCCCGCGGGCATCAGCCTGAAGTTGCTCTGCACCACCACGCCGACCGAACGCTGCGCATCGGTGCCGAGCGGAATCGCCGCGCCTTCGGGCGGCCAGACGATCCGGAGGGTGGCCGGCGGCTCCTGCGCCTGGGCGGCACATGCCCAGAAGATCGCGGCGAAAAGACAGCTGAGACGAATGCGCATCGAAGACTCCGATCGGGAGGAAGCGTGGAAGAAGAGGTTGTTCGCCGTTGATGTAATCGATGAATACATCAACGACGGGCGCAGTCTAGCGCAAAATAAGCACCGATTACATCAAGGAGTTCACACTGCTCGCCGCATGACCGCCCGCTCCAACCGATCTTCTCCGCTGGCCGCGCCCGAAGCGCGCGTCGCCTACCACCACGGCAACCTGCGCGAAGCGCTGATCCAGGCCGCGGTCGAGCTCATCGAGCGCGACGGCCTGGACAAGCTCAGCGTGCGCGAGGCCGCCAAGCGCGCCGGCGTCTCGCCGGGCGCGCCGTTCCGCCATTTCGCGACCAAGACCGCCCTGCTGACCGCGGTCGCCGAGCAGGCGACGCAGCGCCTGCGCATCCATGTGGAGCAGGCGCTGGCGGCCGCGGCGGACGCGCCGGCGCTGGGACGCTTCGGTGCGATCGGCCATGCCTACCTCGAATGGGCGCTCGCGAATCCGACGCACTTTCGCGTGATCAGCGAGCGTGCGCTGGTCGACTACGACGGCTCGCCCAGCATGCGCAGCGACAACGACGCGATCCGGGCGCGGATGCGCGCCTTGTTCGACGAGGCCTTCCCGCAAGGCGGCGCGCTCGCGAAGGCCGATGCCGCCCATGCGCAGATCGCGGCGCGCGCGCTGGTCTACGGCCTCGCGCGCATGGCGGTGGACGGCCACTTTCCCGAATGGAGCCTGTCGCGCCAGTCCACCGCCCGGACGATGGGCGACACGCTCGACTTCTTCATGGCGCTGCTTGCGGCGTCCGCGGCGCCGACCGCCGCCGCGGCGGAAGCGCCGGCCGCAAAAAAGGCCGGACCGCGCGCGCCAGCCAGGCGCTAGCGGGCGGTCCGGCCCGGCCGGCGGGTGCGAGGCGTCAGTGCCGGAAGTGGCGCACGCCCGAGAGCACCATCACCACGCCGCGTTCGTCGGCCGCGTCGATGACCTCCTGGTCGCGCATCGAGCCGCCCGGCTGGATCACGCAGCTCGCGCCCGCATCGACCACCACGTCGAGGCCGTCGCGGAACGGGAAGAAGGCGTCGCTCGCCACCGCCGTGCCCTGCAGCGACAGGCCCGCATGCTCGGCCTTGATGCTCGCGATGCGCGCGGAATCGAGGCGGCTCATCTGGCCCGCGCCCACGCCCATGGTCATGCCGCCGGCGCAGAACACGATGGCGTTGCTCTTGACGTACTTCGCGACCTTCCATGCGAACAGCAGGTCCTGCAGCTGCTCGGGCGTCGGCTGCTTCTTCGTGACCACTTTGAGGTCGCTCGCAGCGAGTTCGTGGTTGTCGGCCGTCTGCATCAGCAGGCCCGAGCCGACGCGCTTCACGTCCATCAGGTTGCGGCCGTTCTCCCAGTCGGTGTTGCCGCCCGGCGGCAGCGCGATCTCGAGCACGCGCACGTTCTGCTTGACCTTGGTGGCCTGGAACACCGCGAGCGCCTCGGGCGTGTAGCCCGGCGCCATCAGCACTTCGACGAACTGCTTGGCGATCGCCTGCGCGGTCTCGCCGTCGACCAGGCGGTTGAAGGCGATGATGCCGCCGAAGGCCGAGGTCGGATCGGTCTTGAAGGCCTTGGCATAGGCCTCGGCCGCGTCCTTGCCGACCGCCACGCCGCAGGGGTTGGCATGCTTCACGATCACGCAGGCGGGCACGTCGAAGCTCTTCACGCATTCCCAGGCCGCGTCGGCATCGGCGATGTTGTTGTAGCTCAGCTCCTTGCCCTGCAGCTGCTTCGCGCTCACGAGCGAACCCGGCGCGGGATGCAGGTCGCGGTAGAAGGCGGCCTGCTGGTGCGGGTTCTCGCCGTAGCGCAGGTCCTGCACCTTGACGAAGCGGCCGTTGCTCTGCGCCGGGAACATCGAGCGCGCGGGCGCGGGCTGGCCGATGCTGGCGTCGAAGTCGATGGCCGAGAGGTAGTCGCTGATCGCGCCGTCGTAGTCGGCGATGCGGTTGAACGCGGCCACCGAGAAGGCGAACCTGGTCTTGTCGCTGAGCTTGCCGCCGGCCTTGAGCTCGGCCAGCGCCACCGGGTACTGGGAAGCGTCGGTCAGCACGCCCACGTCCTTCCAGTTCTTGGCCGCGCTGCGCACCATGGCCGGGCCGCCGATGTCGATGTTCTCGATCGCGTCCTCGAGCGTGCAGCCGGGCTTGGCCACGGTGGCCTCGAAGGGATAGAGGTTGACCACCAGCAGGTCGATGGTGTCGATGCCGTGCTGCTCGATCGCCGCCACGTGCGCCGGCAGGTCGCGCCGCGCGAGCAGGCCGCCGTGGATCTTCGGATGCAGCGTCTTCACGCGGCCGTCGAGCATTTCCGGAAAGCCGGTGTGGTCGGCGACCTCGGTCACCGGCAGGCCGGCGTCGGCCAGGAGCTTGGCGGTGCCGCCGGTGGACAGCAGCCTGATGCCGAGGCCATGCAGCGCCTGTGCGAATTCGAGGATGCCGGTCTTGTCGGAAACGGAAAGGAGTGCGGTCTGAGCCATGGATGTGCCGTGGAGTTATTTCAAAAGTTTGTGCTCGACCAATTTCTTGCGGAGCGTGTTGCGGTTGAGGCCCAGCCATTGCGCGGCCTTGGACTGGTTGCCCTCGGCGCGCGTCATGACGACATCGAGCAGGGGCTTCTCGACCACGCGCACGAGCATCTCGTACATGCCGTCGGGCTCGGTGCCGCGCAGATCGCGGAAATAGCTGTCCAGACTGGTGCGCACGCAGTCCTCGATGTGTTTCTTGCTCATGCTTTTTCTTCTCTTCTCTCAATCAGCGGCGCAGGCCGCCTCCTCTTCACCGGACAGCTCTTCGGCCGCCTGGTGTGCGGGCATGCGGTCCATGCGGTCCGCGAGCCCGTCGAAATAGTCGCCCACCGCGCGCAGCTGCGCGGCCGCGTCGTCGATGGCGTTCATGCGCGCGCGGAAGGCCTCGCCGTCCGGCAGGCTGCGCACGTACCAGCCGATGTGCTTGCGTGCGGTGCGCACGCCGGTGAACTCGCCATAGAGCGCATGGTGCGCCACGAGATGGTCGAGCAGCAGCCGCCGCACCTCGGCCACCAGCGGCGGCGCCAGGTGCGTGCCCGTCGCGAGGAAATGCGCGATCTCGCGGAAGATCCACGGCCGCCCCTGGGCCGCGCGGCCGATCATCACCGCATCGGCGCCGGTGGCCGCGAGCACGTCGCGCGCCTTCTCGGGCGAACGGACGTCGCCGTTGGCCACCACCGGAATGCGCACCGCCGCCTTCACCGCGGCGATGGTCTCGTATTCGGCCTCGCCCTTGTAGCCCTGCTCGCGCGTGCGGCCATGCACGGTGAGCATCTGCACGCCGATGGATTCGAAATCGCGCGCGAGCCCGACGGCGTTGCGGTGCCCCTCGCTCCAGCCGGTGCGCATCTTGAGCGTGACCGGCACGCCGAACGGAAGCGCCGCATCGACCACGGCCTGCACGATCCCGCGCGCGAGCGGCTCATCGCGCATCAGCGCCGAGCCGGCCCACTTGTTGCACACCTTCTTGGCCGGGCAGCCCATGTTGATGTCGATGATCTGCGCGCCGCGCTCGATGTTGTAGACCGTGGCCTCGGCCATCATGGCTGCGTCGGTGCCGGCGATCTGCACCGCGATCGGGCCCGGCTCGCCGTCGTGGTTGGCGCGCCGCGAGGTCTTGAGCGTGTTCCAGAGTTCCTTGCGCGAGGTGACCATCTCGCTGACCGCATAGCCCGCGCCGAGTTCGCGGCACAGCATGCGGAAAGGCCGGTCCGTCACGCCGGCCATGGGCGCGACGAACAGCCTGTTTTCCAGCGTGTGGTTGCCGATCTGCAAGGTCATGGGGGAGGAAGCGTCGCGCGTCGGGCTGCTGAAAAATGAGGCACGATTGTAGCCACGCGGCATTTCGGCCGCTGAAACGATTTGCGCATGCCATGCAGGTGCAAACACCCATCGACGGCGGCCGGTTCTCCGACCCGCCGCGGCCCGCGGGCTGCCTATACTGCGCCGTCCATTCCACCTTATGCAAGCCTGGCTCGACGCACTCTTCGCGCTTCTCGCGCTGCCGCAATACGGCCTGTCCACGCTGTTCATCGCGGCCTTCGTCTCGGCCACGCTGCTGCCCGTGGGCTCGGAGCCGATCCTCTTCGGCCTGCTGAAGCTGAACCCCGAGATGTTCTGGTCGGCCATCCTGGTGGCCACGGTCGGCAACACCCTGGGCGGCGCGGTGGACTGGTGGATCGGCTACGGCGCGCACAAGGTCGCCGACAAGTATTCGCACTCCAAGCACCATGTGCGCGTGCTGGGCTGGCTCGAACGGCTCGGCCCCAAGGCCTGCCTGCTGAGCTGGCTGCCGATCGTCGGCGATCCGCTGTGCGCCGTCGCGGGCTGGCTCAAGCTGCCGTTCTGGCCATGCCTGGGCTACATGGCGATCGGCAAGTTCCTGCGCTACGTGTGCATGACGGTGGCGCTGCTCTATATCTTTCCGTCATGAGGCTGCGCGCCGGCGTGCAGCCCCGCGCCATTCAACTCAGCAGGCCGTAGGGGCCGCCACGTTCGAGCGCGCGCTGGTAGGCCGGCCGCGCGTGGATGCGCGCCAGATAGGCCATGAGCCGCGGCCGCTTCGCATCGAGGCCGCCGCGCGCCTGCGCGGCTTCGACCGGAAAGCTCATCTGGATGTCGGCGGCCGTGAACTCGCCGCCCGCGAACCATTCGCTCTTGCCGAGTTCGGCTTCCATGAAGCTCAGGTGGCTCTCGATGTTCGGCACGATGAAGGCCGCCTTGGCCTTGGCCGCGATGGTCCTGGCGATCGGCTTCACGAAGAACGGCATCCTGCTGCCCTCGATCCTGTCGAACACGAGCTTGAGCAGCAGCGGCGACATCGCCGTGCCTTCGGCGAAGTGCATCCAGTAGCGGTAGCGCAGCGCCTCGGGCGTGCCGGGCGCGGGCGCGAAGCGGCCCTGGCCGTGGCGCTCGATCAGCGTCTCGAGGATGGCGCCCGATTCCGCCAGCACCAGCCCGTCGTCCGTCGTGACCACCGGCGACTTGCCGAGCGGATGCACCGCCCGCAGCGAAGCGGGCGCCAACATGGTCTGGGGATCGCGCTGGTAGTGGACGATGTCGTAGGGCAGGCCCAGTTCCTCGAGCAGCCACAACACCCGCTGCGAACGCGAGTTGTTGAGGTGATGGACGGTGAGCATCAGGAACTGAACAGGAAGTTCATCACGTCGCCGTCCTTCACGACGTATTCCTTGCCTTCCGAGCGCATCTTGCCCGCGTCCTTGGCGCCCTGCTCGCCCTTGTAGGCGATGTAGTCGTCGAACGAGATGGTCTGGGCCCGGATGTAGCCCTTCTCGAAATCGGTGTGGATCACGCCGGCCGCCTGCGGGCCGGTGTCGCCGACGTGGATGGTCCAGGCGCGCACTTCCTTCACGCCGGCGGTGAAGTAGGTCTGCAGGCCCAGCAGCTTGAAGGCGGCGCGGATCAGGCGGTTCAGGCCGGGCTCGTCCTGGCCGATCTCGGCGAGGAACATCTTCTTGTCCTCGTCGTCCATCTCCGAGAGATCGGCCTCGATCTTGGCGCAGATCGCCACCACGGGCGCGTTCTGCTTCGCGGCGTAGTCGCGCAGGCGGTCGAGGTAGAGGTTGTTCTCGAAGCCGTCTTCCGCCACGTTGCCCACGAACATCGCGGGCTTGGCGGTGATCAGCGTGAAGCTCTTCACCAGCGGCATTTCTTCCTTGGTGAATTCGAGCGCGCGCACCGGCGTGTTCTCGTTCAGCGCGGCCTGGCAGCGCTCCAGCAGGCCCACCAGCTTCTGCGCGTCCTTATCGCCCGAGCGCGCGACCTTGGTGTGGCGCTGCAGCGCCTTCTCGACCGTCGCGAGGTCGGCCAGGCAGAGCTCGGTCTGGATCACCTCGATGTCGGAGATCGGGTCGACCTTGCCGGCCACGTGCACCACGTTGTCGTCGTCGAAGCAGCGCACCACGTTCACCGTGGCGTCGGTCTCGCGGATGTGGGCCAGGAACTTGTTGCCCAGGCCTTCGCCGGTGCTCGCGCCGGCCACCAGGCCGGCGATGTCGACGAACTCGACGATGGCCGGCACCACGCGCTCGGGCTGGACGATATCGGCGAGCTGCGCGAGCCGCGGGTCGGGCACCTCGACGATGCCGACGTTGGGCTCGATGGTGCAGAAAGGATAGTTTTCCGCTGCGATGCCGGCCTTGGTCAACGCATTGAAAAGGGTGGATTTACCGACGTTGGGCAGGCCGACGATGCCGCACTTCAAGCTCATGGGGGGTCCTCTTGGGGTAACCGGGGATTTTAAGTCGCGGCCGCCGGCGCGCCCGCGGACCGGTCTTCGATGCCGGTTCTTCAGGGTTAGCCCGGGTGAAATCGCAAAATAGCAAACGTTTGCGCAAACGTTTTCGTTTCATAATGCCGAGCCCGGCAGAGACCGGCGCCCGCTCAACCATCTCCTGGAGACACACCATGAAGTTCACCCGCCGCACCCTGCAAAGCGCAGCCGCCCTGGCCCTGCTCGGCACCCTGGGCGCTTCCCCCGCGCTGGCGCAGGACAAGCCCAAGGTCGCGCTGGTCATGAAATCGCTGGCCAACGAGTTCTTCCGCACCATGGAAGACGGCGCCAAGGCGCACCAGAAGGCCAACGCCGCCAAGTACACGCTGGTGGCCAACGGCATCAAGGACGAGACGGACACCGCCGCCCAGATCAAGATGGTCGAGCAGATGATGGCGCAGAAGATCAACGCGCTGGTCATCGCCCCGGCCGATTCGAAGGCGCTGGTGCCGGTGGTCAAGACGGCCATCGACCGCGGCATCCTCGTGGTCAACATCGACAACCAGTTCGACGCCGCGGCGCTGAAGGAAAAGGGCATCCAGGTGCCCTTCGTCGGCCCCGACAACCGCGCCGGCGCCAAGCTGGTCGGCGACGAACTCGCCAAGAGCCTGAAGGCGGGCGACAAGGTCGGCATCATCGAAGGCGTGTCGACCACCTTCAATGCGCAGCAGCGCACTCTGGGCTACCAGGACGCGATGAAGGCCGCGGGCGTCACCGTGGTCGGCGTGCAGTCGGGCCAGTGGGAGATCGACAAGGGCAACACCGTGGCCGCCGGCATGCTGCGCGAGCACCCGGACCTGAAGGCGCTGCTCGCGGGCAACGACAGCATGGCGCTCGGCGCGGTCGCCGCGGTCAAGGCCGCGGGCAAGACCGGCAAGGTGCAGGTCGTGGGCTACGACAACATCGGCGCCATCAAGCCGATGCTGGCCGACGGCCGCGTGCTCGCCACGGCCGACCAGTTCGCCGCCAAGCAGGCGGTGTTCGGCATCGAGACCGCGCTGAAGGCGCTGGCCGAGAAGAAGAAGCAGTCCGATATGCCGGCCGAGGTCAAGACCGACGTGGTGCTCGTGACCAAGTCGTCGTCGGCCAAGTAAGCCGCGACCCGAAGGAAGAGAGCCCGCGTTGACCACCTCCGCCGCCGCCATGCATGCCCCCGTGCCCGTGCTCTCCCTGAGCGGGCTCGGCAAGGACTACGCGGCGCCGGTGCTCGACGACGTGTCGCTCGTGCTCAACGCCGGCGAGGTGCTCGCACTGACGGGCGAGAACGGCGCCGGCAAGAGCACGCTGTCGAAGATCGTCTGCGGCCTGGTGCAGCCCACGCGCGGCCACATGCTCCTCGACGGCGCGGCCTTCGCGCCCGCCTCGCGCCGCGACGCCGAGCGCCTGGGCGTGCGCATGGTGATGCAGGAACTGGGGCTGGTCACCACGCTGTCGGTGGCGGAGAACCTGCTGCTCGACCGGCTGCCGCACAGGACCGGCTGGATCCGCCGCGCGAAGCTGCACGAGCTGGCCGCGCGCCAGCTCGCCAAGATCGGCATGCAGAACATCGACCCGGCGATGCCGGTCGCGCGGCTCGGCATCGGCCAGCAGCAGATGGTCGAGATCGCGCGCAACCTGCAGGACGACACCCGGGTGCTGGTGCTCGACGAGCCCACGGCCATGCTCACGCCGCGCGAGACCGCGCACCTGTTCGAGCAGATCGAAGGGCTCAAGGCGCGCGGCGTGGCAATCGTCTACGTCTCGCACCGGCTCGAGGAGCTGCAGCGCATCGCCGACCGCGTGGCCGTGCTGCGCGACGGCCGCCTGGTCGACGTGCGCGCCATGGCCGGCGTGCGCGAATCCGAGCTGGTGCAGCGCATGGTCGGCCGCGCGGTGCACGAGCACGAGGGCCGCGCGCGCCGCGTGGCCGGCCCGGTGCTGCTGCGCGCCCGCGGCATCGGCCGGGCGCAGGTCGTGCGCGACGTGAACATCGACCTGCACGCGGGCGAAGTCATGGGCCTCGCAGGCCTGGTCGGATCCGGCCGGACCGAACTCGTGCGGCTGCTGTTCGGCGCCGACCGTGCCGACCGCGGCGAGATCACGCTGCACGATGCCGACGGCCGCACGGTGCAGCAGGTGCCAAAGGGCTGGCGCTCGCCGATGCAGGCGATCCGCGCGGGCATCGGCCTCGTGACCGAGGACCGCAAGTCGCAGGGCCTGCTGCTGCCGCAGTCGATCCGCGTCAACGCCACGCTGAGCGACCTGGGCGCGATCTCCAGGGGCGGCTGGCTGCAGCACGCCCGGGAGCGCGGCATCGCGCGGCGGCTGGTGGAGCTGCTGCGCATCCGCTCGCGCAGCATCGAGCAGCCGGTGGCCACGCTCAGCGGCGGCAACCAGCAGAAGGTGGTGTTCGCGCGCTGGCTGCACCGCGAATGCAAGGTGCTGCTGCTCGACGAACCCACGCGCGGCGTGGACGTGGGCGCGCGCGCCGACCTCTACGCCGAGCTCGACCGCATGACCGAGGCCGGCCGCGCGCTGCTGATGGTGTCGAGCGACCTGCGCGAGCTGATGGCCATGTGCGACCGCATCGGCGTGATGAGCGCCGGACGGCTGGTCGCCGTGTTCGAGCGCGGCCAGTGGAGCGAACAATCGCTCCTTGCCGCCGCCTTCAGCGACGCGGCGGGACGCACCGCCGACCCCATCGCCGCACCTTCCGAACCGAACAAGAACCAGCCGGCCCCGGCCGAGACACCATGAACGCAGCCGCCGCACCCAACGCCGCCCCGCCCTCCGCCCTCAAGGGCCAGCTGGGCACCTACCTCGGCCTGACCGTCGTGCTCGTGGGCATGGTCGCGCTCTTCGGCACGCTGAGCGACTACTTCCTCACGCGCGAGACCTTCGTCTCGATCGCCAACGAGATCCCCGCGCTCGCGGTGATGGCGGTCGGCATGACCTTCGTGCTGATCATCGCGGGCATCGACCTCTCGGTCGGCTCGGTGCTGGCGCTCAGCGCGGCGGTCACGGCCGCGGCGATCCTCCAATGGAAGCTCTCGGTGCCGCTGGCCGCCGCGCTCGGCCTCGCGACCGGGCTGGTCTGCGGCACGGTCACGGGTTCGGTCTCGGTGGCCTGGCGGCTGCCGAGCTTCATCGTCTCGCTCGGCATGCTCGAAGCGGTGCGCGGCGGCGCGTACCTCGTGACCGATTCGCGCACCCAGTACGTGGGCGATGCGATCTCGGGCCTGGCCGCCCCGTGGGCCGGCGGCATCTCGGCCGCCTTCGTGATCGCGGTGCTGCTGGTGGTGGCCGGGCAACTGGTGCTCACGCGCACGGTGTTCGGCCGGCACGTGGTGGGCATCGGCACCAACGAGGAGGCGATGCGGCTCGCGGGCGTCGATCCGCGGCCGATCCGCATCCTCGTGTTCGCCGCCACCGGCCTGCTGGCCGCGCTCGCGGGCCTGATGCAGTCGGCGCGGCTCGAGGCCGCCGACCCGAACGCCGGCGTCGGCATCGAGCTGCAGGTGATCGCGGCCGTGGTGATCGGCGGCACCAGCCTCATGGGCGGGCGCGGCTCGGTGGTCAACACCTTCTTCGGCGTGCTGATCATCGCGGTGCTCGAGGCCGGGCTCGCGCAGGTGGGCGCGAGCGAACCGAGCAAGCGCATCATCACGGGCGCGGTGATCGTGGTCGCGGTGATCATCGACACCCTGCGCCAGCGCCGCGCCGAACTGAAATGAAACACCCCCCATGCCGCTTCGCGGCTCCCCCCTCTCTCGCCTTCGGCGGGAGGGGGGCGCACCCGGCGGCCTGGCAAAGCCAGTTCCGCGGGTGCCCGGAGGGCTTCGCTGCGCTCGCCGACTTGCGTTGCCTGCGTCGTGCGATGGGGATGGCGCGCAGCGCGATGGAAAACTGAAGAGAGAGCGGAAGATGGCCACCATCAAGGACGTCGCGCTGCGCGCGGGGGTTTCCGTGACCACGGTCTCGCACGTGGTCAACGACACGCGCCACGTGAGCGCCAAGGGGCGCGAGCGCGTCGAGCAGGCGATCCGCGAGCTCGGCTACGTGCCCAACGCGATGGCGCGCAGCCTCAAGAGCAACACCACCTCCACGCTCGGGATGCTGATCCCGAACAGCTCGAACCCGTACTTCGCCGAGATCGTGCGCATCGTGGAAGACCGCTGCTTCGGCGCCGGCTACACGCTGGTGCTGTGCAACACCGACGACGAGCCCCGGCGCCAGAGCGTCTACCTGCAGGTGCTGGCCGAGCGCCGCATCGACGGGCTGATCGTGGTCTCCACCGGCGCCGGCGAGGACGATTCGCTGGTGACGCAGCTGCACGGCCTGCGCATTCCCACGGTGCTGGTCGATCGCGAGATCGCCGACCCCGCCTGCGACCTGGTCGAGACGGCCCACATGCAGGGCGGCCTGCTCGCGGTGCGGCACCTGCTGTCGCTCGGGCACCGGCGCATCGCCTGCATCGGCGGCCCGGTGGGCGTGATGCCGAGCGAGCAGCGCATCGAAGGCTGGCGCATGGCGCTGGCCGAGGCCGGCGCCAGCTCGCAGCCCCAGGGCGCGGGCGCCGATGCGCTGCTGTGGCGCGGCGGCTTCACGAGCCAGGGCGGCTACGAGGCGATGCATGCGATCCTGCGCACCGAGCAGGCGCCGTCGGCCGTGTTCGTCTGCAACGACCTGATGGCGATCGGCGCGCTGCGCGCCGCGCACGAGAGCGGCGTGCACGTGCCCGACGACCTCTCGATCGTGGGCTTCGACGACATCGAACTCTCGGCCTACACCAGCCCGCCGCTCACCACGGTGGCGCAGCCCAAGGAGCGCATCGGCGCGCTCGCGGTCGACATGCTGCTGGAGCGCGTCGGCGGCAAGCGGCGCGACGCACGCAAGGTGGTGCTGCAGCCCGAGCTGCGCGTGCGCGCCTCGACCGCGCGCCATGCGAGCTTCCGCGAAGCGCCCGCGCCCTCCCCGTCCGACGCCGCCGCCGCGGCGGACACCCGAAAGCCCCGCAAGCCGTGAGCGCCCCGAATCCGCCCTCCCCCGTTCATGCCGCGCCGCCGCGCATCGTCGTGCTCGGCAGCCTCAACATGGACATCGTGCTGCGCGTGCCGCATGCACCCGCCGCGGGCGAGACACTGCTCGGCCGCTCCATCGACCACATCCCCGGCGGCAAGGGCGCGAACCAGGCCGTGAGCTGCGCGCGCGAAGGCGGCCAAGTGGCGATGATCGGCTGCGTCGGCGACGACGCGAACGGCCGGGCGCTCTGCGCAGCGCTCGAGGCCGACGGCATCGACACCGCCGCGCTGCGCACCACCACCGCCGCGCCCACGGGCACGGCGCTGATCCTGGTCGAGGACGGCGGCCAGAACCGCATCGTGATGGTGCCCGGCGCCAATGCCGCGGTCGACCTCGACGCGGCCGCGCTGCGCGCGCAGCTGCAGGGCGCGGCCTTTCTCGTCACGCAGTTCGAGACGCCGATGGACCAGGTCGAGCGCGCGATCTCGGCCGCGCACGCGGCGGGCTGCAAGGTGCTGCTCAACCCGTCGCCGATGCAGCCGATCGCCGCGCCGCTGTGGCCGCGCATCGACACGCTGGTGGTGAACGAGCTCGAGGCCCGCGCGCTCTGCGGCCAGGCGGCCGACAGCCCGCAGGAGGCCGCGCTCGCGGGCCGGGCGCTGCGCGCCGAAGGCATCGCGCGCGTGGTCGTCACGCTCGGCGCGCGCGGCGCGGTGGCCATCGACGACGATGGCGCGCGCCACCATCCCGCGCCGCAGGTGCAGGCCGTGGACACCACCGCGGCCGGCGACACCTTCCTCGGCGCGCTCGCCGTGGCGCTGGGCGAAGGCGCGTCCTTCGACGAGGCCGTGCGCCTGGGCATCCGCGCCGCGGCGCTGTGCATCCAGCAGCCCGGCGCCCAGCCCTCCATCCCGCGGCGCGATGCCGTGCTGCGAAGCCCCCTGCCACCCGACTGGATTCCGCTGCCGTGAAACGCTCTCCCCTGCTGCATGCCGAACTCTCCCAGGTCATCGCCGCCCTCGGCCACGGCGACATGCTCGTGATCGGCGACGCCGGCCTGCCGATCCCCGACGGCCCGCGCCGCATCGACCTCGCGGTCGCGCGCGGCGTGCCGCGGCTGGCCGAGGTGCTGGAGGCGGTGCTGTCGGAGATGCAGGTCGAGGCCGTCGTCATCGCCGACGAGGCGCTGCCGAACAGCGCGACGCAATTGCCCGGCTGGTATCCGTCGTCGCTCGGCCTGGCGCCGCAGACCGTGTCGCACGAGGAATTCAAGCGCCGCAGCGCCAGGGCGCGCGCCATCGTGCGCACCGGCGAATGCACGCCCTACGCCAACATCATGCTGGTGGCGGGCGTGGCCTTCGACTGAGCAACGGACCCGCCCCGCGCTATTCGAACCGGTAGTTCGCGCCCACCGCCTGCCCCACCTTGAGCATCTGCTCCACACCCTGGACCACGATGCAGTTCATGCCGAAGGTGATGCGGCCGTCCACGCGCGGATCGGCGCGGTAGGTGCGCAGCATGTCGCCGACCTCGGGGCTGCTGATGCCGGTGGCGGGATCGATGTCGGGCACCGGGCAGCGCGTGCAGGGCTTGACGGGCTTCAGCTCGGCCTCGCCCTCGGCCGTGGCGACGTGCAGCGCATCGACGCGGTCCTCGTCGTGCGCCTCGATGCCCGCGAGCACGATGTTGGGCCGGAAGCGCTCGATGCCGACCGCGGCGTGACCCGCGGCGGCCAGGCGTTCGTTGAGTTCGGCGAGGGAGCCTTCGCTCGCCACCAGCAGCGGATAGCCGTCGGCGAACTGGTTCTCGGCCTCGATGCCGCCGGTCCATTCCAGGCTCGACAGGCGCTTCTGCGCCGGGTCGAAGCGCACCAGCCGCAGCGTCTGCGGGCGGCCGGGCTCGGAAAGGAAGTCGCTGAACCACTGGGCGGCGATGTCGCCCATGTCGTAGGCCGCGACCTCGTCCTTCCAGACGCGCACGCGCACCGGCTGCTCGACGCGGTCGAAGGCCAGGTGCAGCGCCAGCATGCCCGGCGCGCGCAGCACCACCTCGGTGTGCTTCATCTGCGGCCGGATCAGCGCCATGCGCGGGAGCTGGCGCTGCGTGACGAACGCGCCCTCGGCATCGACCACCATCCAGGCGCGGTCGAACTCCAGGCCGGTCTCGGTCAGCAGGGCCTCGGGGAGCTCGACCCCCGCGCATGACTTGACGGGGTAGACGAACAGGCGCGCGATGGTGGCGCGGAGGTCGAATTCGGGCTGAGGCACGTGGGGTTCCTTGGAATTTGCGGCGATTGTCCCGCATCGATGACCCGCCGCGCGGCGCCCGGTTTTTGCTTGTTCATACAATGGCCGGATGGCCCTTCCCCCTGAAGTTTGCATACGCGGCGCCGGCATCGTGGGCCGGACGCTGGCCCTGCTGCTCGCGCGCGAGCGCGTGCGCGTCGCGCTGGTGGCACCGAAGGCCGCGCCGGGCAAGCCGGACATCCGGGCCTATGCGCTCAACGCCGCTTCCAGGACCCTGCTCGAATCGCTGCGCGCCTGGCCCGATGCGGCCCATGCCACGCCCGTGCGCGAGATGCTCGTGAACGGCGACGAGGGCGGCCGGGTGCAGTTCAGCGCCGCGCGGCAGAAGGTCGATGCGCTCGCCTGGATCGTCGACGTGCCCGCGCTCGAGCAGCAGCTCGCCGATGCGGTGCGCTTCCAGCCGCAGGTCGAGGTGGTGGAGGCGCCGGTGCCGGCGCCGCTCACCGTGGTGTGCGAAGGCAAGGCCAGCGCCACGCGCGAGGCGCTGGGCGTGAGCTACCAGGTCACGCGCTATCCCCAGCATGCGATCGCCGCGCGCCTGGAAGCCGCGCAGGCGCACGACGGCACCGCGCGCCAGTGGTTCAACGACAAGAGCGAGGTGCTCGCGCTGCTGCCCATGGGCGGCGCGCAGGGACGCTCGCTCGCACTGGTGTGGTCGGTCGACCAGCTGCGCGCACCCGAGCTGCTCGCGCTGGACGACGCGCAGTTCGACGCCGCCGTCACCGAGGCCAGCCACGCTGCCTTCGGCGCGCTGCGCCTCACGAGCGAGCGCGCCGCCTGGCCGCTCGCGCGCGCGATGGCCGACCGCTGGACCGGCACGCTGCCGCAGGCGCAGGGCGCGCCGCAATCCTGGGCACTGGCCGGCGACGCCGCCCACACCGTGCATCCGCTCGCCGGACAGGGGCTGAACCTCGGCCTCGCCGATGCGGCCATGCTGGCCGACGTGATCAAGCAGCGCGACTACTGGCGCAGCGTGAGCGACCCGCGCCTGCTGCGCCGCTACGAGCGCGCACGCCGCGCCGGCGTGCTGCAGATGAGCCTCGCCACCGACGGCCTGCAGCAGCTGTTCTCGCACAGCGTCGATCCGCTGCCCGCGCTGCGCAACTGGGGCATGCGCGGCTTCGACCAGACACGCCTGCTCAAGCAATGGATCGCCAGCCAGGCGATGGGCTTGAAGGCATGAAGAATCCTTCCACCGGACTTTCAATGACATTCGCACGCCACCTCCTTCTCGCCGCCTGCGCCCTGGGTGCGGTCGTCGGCGCCTTTGCCGGCGAGGCCGAGATCCGCAAGAACCTCCCTGCGCGCATTCCGCAGTTCCCGCCGATCGACGAGGTCACCAAGTCGCCGGTGCCGGGCCTGTACGAGGTGCGCGTGAACGGCTTCCAGATCTACTACACCGACGAGCAGGGCAACTACCTGCTGCAGGGCAACCTGATCGACGTGAAGGCGCGCAAGAACCTCACCGAGGAGCGCGTCGAGAAGCTCAGCGCCGTCGCCTTCGACCAGCTGCCGCTGAAGGACGCGATCAAGATCGTGCGCGGCAACGGCAAGCGCAGGCTCGCGGTGTTCGAAGACCCGAACTGCGGCTACTGCAAGCGCTTCGAGAAGGACATGAAGACGGTCGACAACGTCACCGTCCACCTGTTCCTCTACCCGGTGCTCGGACCCGATTCGGCCACCAAGTCGCGCGACATCTGGTGCAGCAAGGACAAGGGCAAGGCCTGGAGCGACTGGATGGAATCCAACGTCAGGCCGGCCACCGCGGCGCCGGGCTGCGACACCGCGGCGCTGCAGCGCAACGTGGAGTTCGGCCGCAAGTACAACATCACCGGCACGCCGACCCTGATCTTCAGCGACGGCACCCGCACGCCGGGCGCCATTCCCGCGGAGCAGGTCGAGAAGCAGCTCGCCGCGTCGATCAACTGATGGCCGCGCAGAGCTCCTCCCGGCGCGCCGCGGCGGCGGCGCCGGCCGCCGCAGTGCATTGCCGCGTCGAATGCGCGAACCCGCATGCGCACCTGTTCGCGGTCACCCTGACCATCGCCGCGCCCGCGGCGCAGCAGCGCGTGGCGCTGCCCGTGTGGATTCCGGGCAGCTACCTCGTGCGCGAGTTCGCCAAGAACCTGCAGGGCCTGCGCGCCACGCAGGGCCGGCGCAAGCCGGTGCTGACGCAGCTCGACAAATGCAGCTGGCAGATCGACTGCGTGCCCGGCCAGCCGCTGGTGCTGCACTACCAGGTCTGCGCCTACGACAACTCGGTGCGCACCGCCTGGCTCGACGATGCGCGCGGCTTCTTCAACGGCACCAGCCTGTGCCTGCGCGTCGAAGGGCGCACCGACGAGCCGCATGCGCTCGAGGTGGTCGCGCCCGCGCAGCCGCCCGACGCGCCGCGCTGGTCGTGCGCGACCGCGCTGCGCCCCGCAAAGATCGACAGGCACGGCTTCGGCAGCTACCTGGCCGCCGACTACGACGAGATCGCCGACAGCCCGGTCGAGATGGGCCCCTTCTGGAGCGCCGAGTTCGAGGCCTGCGGCGTGCCGCACCGCTTCGTGGTCGCGGGCGCCGCGGCCTCCTTCGACGGCGAGCGGCTGATCGCCGACACCCAGGCCATCTGCGAGGCCGAGCTGCGCTTCTGGCATGGCGACAAGGCCGGCCGGCGCGGCGGCCCCGCGCTGCCGATCGACCGCTACGTGTTCATGCTCAACGCGGTGGACGACGGCTACGGCGGGCTCGAGCATCGGCACTCCACCGCGCTGATCTGCAACCGGCGCGACCTGCCCCAGCGCGGCGCCAAGAAGCAGCCCGAGGGCTACACCACGCTCATGGGGCTGATCAGCCACGAGTACTTCCACACCTGGAACGTCAAGCGCATGCGCCCGGCGGAGTTCGCGCGCTACGACTACGGCCGAGAGAACTACACGCAGTTGCTGTGGTTCTTCGAAGGCTTCACGAGCTACTACGACGACCTGCTGCTGCGGCGCGCCGACCGCATCGACGACGCGGGCTACCTGCGGCTGCTCAACAAGACCATCAACCAGGTGCTGCAGACGCCGGGCCGGCTGGTGCAGCCGGTGGCCGACGCGAGCTTCGACGCCTGGACCAAGTACTACCGGCAGGACGAGCAGACGCCCAACAACACCGTCAGCTACTACACCAAGGGCGCGCTGGTCGCGCTGTGCTTCGACCTGACGCTGCGCCGCGAAGGCCGCGGCACGCTCGACGACGTGATGCGCCACCTGTGGCAGCACGGCGACGGCGGCCCGATCAGCGAAGCCGACATCGCGGCCGCGCTCGAAGCGGTGGGCGGACGCTCCTATGCCGCGGAACTGGCGCAGTGGGTGCATGCGACCGACGAACTGCCGCTCGCGCAGCTGCTGCGCGCGCATGGCGTGGCCGCGCTCGACGACCCCTCGCAGCCGGCGCAGGCCCTGGGCCTGCGCGTGGCCGAAAGCAACGGCAGCCTGCAGATCAAGGTGGTGCTGCGCGGCGGCGCGGCCGAGAAGGCGGGCTTCTCCGCCAACGACGAATGGATCGGCATCGAGCTGCCCGCGGCGGGCCGCAAGGGGCAGGTGCAGGCCTGGCGCATCACCAAGCTCGACGACCTCGCGCTCTACCTCGGCGACGCCACGCGCTGCACCGCCATCGTGGCGCGCGACCGCAAGCTGCTGCGGCTGCCGCTGGCGCTGCCGGCGGGCGCCACCACCTGGCGGCTGTTCGCGCACGACGCGGCGAAGGTCGCGGACTGGCTCACGGCAGGCGCGCGGCGCTGACCGGGCGCGGGCGTCATCTCCCGCCGCCCTGCGCCATCGCCCGCGCGCGAATGCTCGGTATAGTGAAGCGCGTTTTCCCCCTTCCCCGGAGACACCATGAGCTACGAAAACATCGAAGTGCGGACCGAAGCAGGCAAGGTCGGCATCATCACCCTCCACCGTCCGAAGGCCCTGAATGCGCTCAACGACGCGCTGATGACCGAGCTGGGCCAGGCGCTCAAGGCCTTCGATGCCGACGAGGCCATCGGCTGCATCATCGTCACGGGCAGCGAGCGCGCCTTCGCGGCCGGCGCCGACATCGCGGCGATGGCGAAGTACAGCTTCATCGACACCTACAAGGGCGACTACATCACGCGCAACTGGGAGACCATCCGCTCGATCCGCAAGCCGGTGATCGCCGCGGTCAGCGGCTTCGCGCTCGGCGGCGGCTGCGAGCTGGCGATGATGTGCGACTTCATCATCGCGGCCGACAACGCCAAGTTCGGCCAGCCCGAGATCAAGATCGGCGTGATCCCCGGCGCCGGCGGCACGCAACGCCTGCCGCGTGCGGTGGGCAAGAGCAAGGCCATGGACATGGCGCTCACCGCCCGCATGATGGACGCGGCCGAGGCCGAGCGCGCGGGCCTCGTGAGCCGCGTGGTGCCCTACGAGAAACTCGCCGACGAAGCCCTCGGCGCCGCGCTCGTGATCTGCGGCTTCTCGCAGATCGCGGTGATGGCCGCCAAGGAATCGGTCAACCGCGCGTTCGAGAGCGGCCTGTCGGACGGCGTGATGTTCGAGCGCCGGCTGTTCCATGCGCTGTTCGCGACGCAGGACCAGAAGGAAGGCATGGACGCCTTCCTCGCCAAGCGCCAGCCCGACTTCAAGAACGCCTGAGAGAGTGAGAGAACGCAGCCGCCGCTAACGGCGGCCTGCGAGCGCCGCACGCAGGGCCGCCAGCGCCGATGCGGGCGGCGTGCCGACGAAGCCGGCGCCGCCCGGCTGCGGCAGCCAGCGCACCTGATCCCCCGCGACTTCGAGCACGGCCAGCAGGCCGGCATCGCCATGCAGTTCCAGCCGCAGATCGACCGGGGCGGTCGTGCCCTCGCCCGGCGTGGTGGCGGAGCGGGCGACGGCATTCACCAGCGCGGCCAGTCCTTCGGTGTCGCCGCGGGCCTGGCGCAGCGGCGGCTGGCTATCGATCGCCGCCTCCAGGAAGCGCCAGCGGTCGAGGGCCGAGAAGGCCGGCATGGCCGCCGGCGTGGCGGCGGACTTGGCAGCGGCAGCGGCAGCGCGCGGTGCCGGTGATTGGCGAAGAAGGGCGCCGGATGCCTCGGCGGCCGGACTGCGCTGCGCGGCGGGGGCGGCGGCGCTCTCCGCAGCCGCCTCGCGCGCCGACGGCGGGGCGGCGGGCGCGGCCTGCGGTGGAAGCTCGGCGCGCGGCGCGGCGACGATGGCTGGCGCAGGTGCTGGAGGAGGCGGCGGTGCGGCTGGCGCCGGTGCGAGGCTTGATGCCGGTGCCGGTGCCGGTGCCGGTGCCGGTGCCGGCGCCGGTGCCGGTGCTGCCGCAGGTGCTGGCGCCGACTCGGCCGCCGGCGCGGGCTCCGCGCGCAGAACCGGCGCAGGGGTTTCCGGCGCCCTCGCCCGGCGTTCCGGCGATGCCGCAGGCGCCGCCAGGTCCCGCGCGGCGCCCGTCCCGCCCTGCGCCGTACCTCCCTGCTGCGCCCGCTCGCGCGCGACCTCGGGCGCAGCCGGGGAGGCCGCCGGCGGCGCCTCGGCCACCGGCGCAGCCGGTGCAGGTGCCGGTGCCGGTGCCGGTGCCTGCGCGACATGCGCTTCGCCGTCGAGCCGCGCATCGGGAACCGGCTCGCGGTGCCAGAGCACGGTGACGAAGGTCGCCACGAGCACGGTCGCGAAGGCGGCATTCCAGGGCATGCGGGCGCGCGGCCGGCCGGGTGCGGCCCCGCCGCCGAACCAGCGTCGCCACCAGCCGGCGCCCGCGTCGGATGCGGCGGACGCCGAAGGCGGCACGGCGGTCAGGTTGTGCGCCATCTTCCGGATCGCGTCGCGGGTGCGCGGGTCGGGTACCGCGTCGCGGTCGGGCGCATGGTCGAGCGCACGGCGCAGGGCCGCGTCGCGCAGCGCGTCGTCGGCGCTGCCGCTGTCGCCGTTCCCGCTCATGTTCCCTGCTCCAGCACCGCGAGGTAGCGCGACATGCAGGCGCGAAGTTTCTGCAGCCCGTAGCGCAGCCGGCTGCGAACCGTCTCGAAGCCGATCTGCAGGCTGGCCGCGAGCGCTTCGACGGTGAGGCCGTCCTCGTGGTGCAGCAGGAAGGCGGCGCGCTGCTCGGGCGGCAGTTCGTCCAGGCAGGCCAGCAGGCGGCGGCCGGCGGCGCGCCAGAACGCGAGTTCCTCGGCCGAAGGATGCGCCGCCACGTCGGCGGCCGCGCCGCGCACGCCGCGGTCGAGCAGCGGCACCGCATCGTCGGCGTCGTCGGCATGGGCGTCGAGCGCCACCTCGCGCCCGCTCACGCGCAGCCGGTCCATCGCCAGGTTGTGCGCGATCGTGAAAGCCCAGGTGCGCCAGGTGGCGCCCTGCGGCGAGAAGCTCTCGCGCGCCGTGATGATCCGCACCCAGGTGTCCTGGAACACCTCGTCGGCCTGCGCGGCGAGCCGCGTGCCGAGCAGCCGCTTGACGAAGCGGAACAGCGCCCCTTCGTGGCGCGCGTACAGCAGATCGAAGGCCGCGCCGTCGCCCTGCGCGTAGGCCAGCATCAACTGGTCGTCGGGCATGGCTTCGCGCCCGGAGGCGGCTTTGGCGGAAGGGGCGCGGGGCAGCGCGGACATGAACGGATTGTCACCCGGGCTTGTACGGCGGCCGGGAGGCTTCGGGGTCGGCCGATCCAAAAAAGACACCGCCGCGCATCCGCGACTTGATCAGGGGCCCAAAGCCTGCGCTATAATCTTGGGCTCGGTGCAGCACTGCCCCGAACGGCTCTTTAGCTCAGTCGGTTAGAGCGATGGAATCATAATCCACAGGTCCGCGGTTCGAGTCCGTGAAGAGCCACCAGACATCATCAAAAAGCCTTGCAGGTCAATGACTTGCAAGGCTTTTTTGTTTTGCGCCGTGCGGTTTTGGGGCGTGTTTTCGGCCTGATTTTTCCACTGCCCGGACCGGTGCCCGTTCGGCAGGCAATGCAGTGGGAAGCCGCGCCAATGCTGGCTGCGGCGGGCCCGGTCCTCAGACAACCCACAGAGTTGTGCACAGAAAAGCGGGACAAGTCATTGTTTTGACATTTGCACTCAGCCGGCCTTGCGGAAGGTGAGATTGATGCGCCGGCTGCCGAAGAGGGCATGCGGCCGGTCCTCGAGCGGCAGCACGCCGTGGTAGCGCAGGCGGTCCGGTCCGCCCCAGACGACGACGTCGCCATGCGCGAGCGGAATGCGCCGCGGCTTGTCGCTGCGCGCGAGGCCGCCCCACAGGAAGACGGCGGGCATGCCGAGCGAGACCGACACGATCGGCGCGCCGTGGTCGCGCTCGTCCTTGTCCTGGTGCAGCGACAGCCGCGTGCCGGGTTCGTAGCGGTTGACGAGGCAGGCGTCGGGTGCGAAGCCCTCGAAGCCCGCCTCGGCCGCGGCGGTGCGGGCGAGCCGCTCGAAGGCCGCAGGCATGGCGGGCCAGGGCGCGCCGGTCTGCGGATCGCGTTCGGCGTAGCGGTAGCCGCGGCGGTCCGAGAGCCAGCCGAGCCGGCCGCAGTTGGTCATGGCGACCGACATCGTGAAGCCGCCGGGGGTCACGAGGTGCCGGAAGGGCGCATGCTGGGCGACCGCCTCCAGCGCCGGCAGCAGTTCGCCGACCGAGGGCAGCGCGAAGCCTCGCAGCACGAAGGCGCCGGGGCCGATCGCTTCCTTGCCGCGCTGCGGCTCGGCCTCGGGCGCGTCGTCGAAAAGATCGAGCGTCATGGCGCCGCCTGCCGCTGCGCCGGCCGGTCCGCTGCCTCGGCGACGAGCCGGCCCAGCGTCTGCATCGCCTGTTCGCTCTGCGCGTTCCAGGCGTGGCCGTAGTTCAGGCGCAGGCAATGCGAGAAACCCCGCGTGGCCGAGAAGATCGGCCCGGGCGCCACGCTGATGCCGCGCTCCAGCGCCTGGCGGTGGATGTCGAGTGCATCGACGTGCGCCGGCAGTTCGACCCAGAGAAAGTAGCCGCCGAGGGGCCGCGTGGCGCGCGTGCCGGGCGGAAAGTAGTGGCCCAGCGCCTGCGCGAAGCTCGCCTGCTGCACCGCCAGCACCTGGCGCAGCTTGCGCAGGTGCTTGTCGAGGCCGCCCTTCTCGAGGTAGCCCGCGAGCGCGAGTTGCGCGGGCACGGAGGTGCTGAGGGTGGTCGTGAGCTTGAGCCGTGCCACGGCGCGCGCGAAGCGGCCGGCCGAGGCCCATCCGATGCGGTAGCCCGGCGCGAGGCACTTCGAGAACGAGGTGCAGTGCAGCACCATGCCCTGGGTGTCGAAGGCCTTGGCGGGCGGCGGACGCCGGTCGCCGAAATAGAGCTCGGCATACACGTCGTCCTCGATCAGCGGCACCGCATGGCGCGCGAGCAGCTCGACCAGCGCCTTCTTCTTCGCGTCGGGCATGAGGCTGCCGAGCGGGTTCTGGAAGGTGGTCATGAGCCAGCAGGCACTGGGCTTGTGCGCGGCGAGCGCGCGTTCGAGCGCGCCGAGGTCGATGCCCTCGCCCGGATGCGTCGGCACCTCGATCGCGCGCAGGCCCATGCGCTCCAGCGCCTGCAGCGCGGCATAGAAGGTGGGCGACTCCACCACCACCGAGTCGCCGGGCCGCGTGACGGCCGCGAGGCAGAGGTTCAGCGCCTCGAGCGCGCCGTTGGTGACGACGATCTCCTCGGCCGGCACCTGCATGCCGTCGCCGAGGTAGCGCAGCGCGATCTGCCGGCGCAGCGCGGCGCTGCCGGGCGTGAGGTCGTCCACCGTGCGCCAGGGGTCGAGCGACTTCGCGCTCGCGGCCATGAACTGGCCGAGCCGCGCGAGCGGGAACAGCAGCGGGCTCGGAAACGCCGATCCGAAGGGCACCACCTGCCGGGACATGCTGGCTTCGAGGATCTCGAACACGCGGTCGCTGACCTCGAGCGACTTCGGGCCGTCGGCCGGGCGCGAGGTGAGGTTGGCCTCGGGCGGCACGTCGCGCGCACCGCCACCCGTGACGTAGTAGCCCGATCGGTCGCGCGCACGCACCAGGCCCCGGGCCTCGAGCAGGTAGTAGGCCTGGAACACGGTGGAGGCGCTCACGCCGCGGCTTTCGCCGGTGTGCCGCACCGACGGCAGGCGGTCGCCGGTTTTGAGGGTGCCGCTGCGGATCGATGACTCGATGTCGGCGGCCAGGGCTTCGTAGCGCTTCATGGGGCAGGCGGTCTGGTCGGGCGACTTTATCTGCTCCGGTGATTTGCATCGGATCTGCATCTGTTTTTTCCGGCGCGGTTGCGGCACAGTCGGTGCATGTCCTCTCTCTTGCGCGCGATCCGCGCCGTTCTCTGGAGCTTCATCGGGCTGGGCGGCCGCCGTGCGGACGCCGACAGCCGCACCGCCCGGGTCGGGCTGCTGCCGCTCATCGGCGTCGCCTTCGTCACCGTGCTGCTGCTCGTGGCGGGGCTGCTGGCGCTGGCGCACGTCGCGGCCGGCACATGAGGCGCAGGAACGGAATCAACGCGCTTCGCCGGCTCGCGGGGCTGGCGCTGGCGCTGCTGCTCGGCCACGGTGGCACGGCCCTCGCGGCCACGGACGCGGCGCCCGCGGCCAACGACATGGCGCAGCGCGTCGCCGCCTGCATCGCCTGCCACGGCCGCGTGGGCGCCACCAGCAACGCCGGCTACTTTCCGCGGCTGTCCGGCAAGCCCGCGGGCTACCTGTTCAACCAGCTGCGCAGCTTTCGCGATGGCCGGCGCTTCAACGCCGACATGACCTACATGGTGCAGCACCTCTCCGATGCCTACCTGATGGAAATGGCGACCTACTTCGCCGGCCTCGACCTGCCCTACCCGCCCGTCTCGCCGGCCAGCGATGCGACGCCCGCGCAGCTCGCGCGCGGCCGCCAGCTCGCGCTCGAAGGCGACGCGGCGCGCCGCATCCCGGCCTGCGTGCAGTGCCACGGCGCCGCGCTCACTGGCGTGCAGCCGGCCATTCCGGGACTGCTGGGGCTGCCGCGGCTCTATGTGTCGTCGCAGCTCGGCGCCTGGCTCACGCGCGAGCGGCATGCGCTCGCGCCCGACTGCATGGCCGAGATCGGCCAGCGCATGAGCACCGCCGACGTGAATGCCGTGGCCAGCTGGCTCGCGGTGCAGCCGATGCCGGCCGACCCGAGGCCGGTCGCCGCCCTGCCCGCGCCGCTGCCGATGGCCTGCGGCGGGATGCCGGGAAAGTGAGGCGGCCATGAAGTTGCGCCATCTCGGCTGGACGGTTCTGGCCCTGTTGCTGCTGCTCGGGGCCGCGGCCGCCGGCGTCGTCGCGCTCAACCTGCGCGGCGAAGACCCGCTGCCCGCCGCATCCGAAGCCTTCCAGTCCACGCCCCAGCAGGTCGAGCGCGGCCGCTATCTGGCGCTCGCCGGCAACTGCGCCGGCTGCCACACGACGCGCGGCGGCCAGCCCTACGCCGGCGGGCTGCCGATCGAGACGCCCTTCGGCACGGTCTACTCGAGCAACCTCACGCCCGACGCGCAGGCCGGCATCGGCAGCTGGAGCAGCGCGCATTTCTGGCGCGCGATGCACAACGGCCGCAGCAAGGACGGCCGGCTGCTGTACCCCGCCTTCCCCTATCCGAACTTCACGCAGGTGACGCGCGAGGACTCGGACGCGATCTACGCCTACCTGCGCAGCGTGCCGGCCGCGGCCGTGCCCAACCAGCCGCACCGGCTGCGCTTTCCCTACGACACGCAGGCCGCACTGGCCGTGTGGCGGGCCCTCTCGTTCCAGCCCGAGACCTTCCGGCCCGACGCGGGCAAGCCGGCCGAATGGAACCGCGGCGCCTACCTGGTGGGCGGCCTGGGGCACTGCATCGCCTGCCACGGCAGCCGCGATTCGCTCGGCGCCACGCAGACCAAGCTCGGGCTCTCGGGCGGGCTGATCGCGGCGGAGAACTGGTACGCGCCCTCGCTCACCGATCCGCACGAGGCCGGCGTGGCCGACTGGCCGACGGCCGAGGTGGTCGCGCTGCTCAAGACCGGCACGGCGCCGCGCGGCTCGGTCATGGGACCGATGGCCGAGGTGGTGTTCCGCAGCACGCAGTACCTGAGCGATGCCGACCTCGCGGCGATGGCCAGCTACCTCAAGGACCTGCCCGGCGCCCCCGCCGCCTCGGCGCGCCCGGCCGCCGCGCCGGCGCCAGGGCGCCGCGACGCCGCCGCCATGGCGCGCGGCGCGCGCATCTACGACCAGCGCTGCGCCTACTGCCACGGCGACCAGGGCCAGGGCCAGCCGGGCGCGTTTCCTGCGCTCGCGGGCAACCGCGCCGTGACCATGGCACGGCCGACCAACCTGATCCAGGTGATCGCCCATGGCGGCTACCTGCCTGCGACCGCGGGCAAC
The DNA here is from genome assembly GCF_029893635.1 of Variovorax sp. TBS-050B. NCBI lineage: Bacteria > Pseudomonadati > Pseudomonadota > Betaproteobacteria > Burkholderiales > Comamonadaceae > Variovorax > Variovorax sp. TBS-050B. The sequence goes on from NZ_JARXYR010000002.1 coordinate 757,956, forward strand.
CCGCGGCCCTACGGCATGCCGCCGTTCGGGCAGGAGCTCGACGCGTCGGACGTGGCGGCCGTGCTGACTTACATCCGGGGCTCGTGGGGCAACGACGCCGCGCCGGTCACGCAGCTCGACACGATGCGCCGCTGAGCGGCCGGTCCGCCGGGCCTCAGGCGGCCACCGGCTGGCGCGGCGCGCCGGCCTTCGCGGGCGCGGGCATGTGCTGCGCCCAGTCGATGATCTCGAGCGTGCCGTCGGCGTGCTCGGCCAGCGCCGTGAGGCTCTCGACCCAGTCGCCGTCGTTGCAGTAGAGGATGCCGTCGATGTCGCGCATCTCGGCATGGTGGATGTGGCCGCAGACCACGCCCTGCACGCCCAGCTTGCGGGCCTCGCGCGCGACCGCGTTCTCGAAGTCGCCGACGTAGCTCACGGCGCGCTTGACCTTGCCCTTGAGGTACTTCGACAGCGACCAGTACGGCAGCCCCATGCGCGCGCGCAGCGAGTTGAGGTGGCGGTTGAGCTTGAGCGTGAACTCGTAGAGCGAGTCGCCCACGTGCGCGAGCCACTTGGCGCACTGGATCACGCCGTCGAACAGGTCGCCGTGGATGATCCAGAGCTTGCGGCCGTCGGCCGTCTCGTGGATCCATTCCTCGGCCACGTCGATGCCGCCGAAGTTGTGGTTGAGGTACTTGCGGGCGAACTCGTCATGGTTGCCCGGGATGAAGATCACGCGCGTGCCCTTGCGCGCCTTGCGCAGCAGCTTCTGGATCACGTCGTTGTGGGCCTGCGGCCAGTGCCAGTTCCGCTTGAGCTGCCAGCCGTCGATGATGTCGCCGACCAGGAACAGCGTCTCGCACTCGGTGTGCTTCAGGAAGTCGAGCAGCGCGCGCGCCTGGCAGCCGGGCGTGCCCAGGTGCAGGTCGGAGATCCAGAGGGTGCGGAATCGCTGCGCCGGACGCGCGGCGTCGTCGTCCTCCGGCTCGTCGATCCGGGTGGCGGTGTCGCGCCATGCGCGCAGGAAAGCGTCGTCGCGTTGCATGGACGGGCAGGTTCCCACCGCGCCATGACCGCATCATGGCGCGCGCATGACATTCCGGTGACCTGAAGGCTCAGCCGTGCCCGCAGCGCTGGATTTCCACCGTCGAGTGCCGGATCTCCTCGTGCATCGAGAAGCAGGCCCGCACCTCGTCGGCCGAGAGCGTGGGCGAGTGCGTCACCACGGTGAGGGCGCAGGCGTAGGCCTCGCGGCCCACGCGCCAGACGTGCAGGTCGGCCACGCGGGTTTCCGAATCGGCCAGGCCGGTCTCGATGCCTTCGCGGATCTCGGCCGCCACCGGGTGGTCCATCTCGCGGTCGAGCAGCACCTTGCCGGTTTCCTTGAGCAGGCCCTTGGCCCAGACCGCCACCAGCACCGCGCCGACGATGCCCATCATCGGGTCCAGCCAGGCCCAGCCGAAGAACCAGCCTCCGAGCAGCGCCGCGATGGCGAGCACCGACGTCGCGGCATCGGCCACGACGTGCAGGTAGGCGGAGCGCAGGTTCAGGTCGTGGCCGTGCGCGTGCCCGTGGTGGTGGTGGTGGTCGTGGCCGTGGTGCTCATGCCCGTGCCCATGCCCGTGGTGGTGCGCCGATCCGAGCAGCCGCGCGCAGACGAGGTTGACGATCAGCCCGAGCACCGCCACCGCCACCGCTTCGCGGTAATGGATGGCCGAGGGCGAGAGCAGGCGCTCGATCGAGCCCACCACCATCAGCGCGGCCACGCCGAGCAGCATCAGCGCGCTCGCGAAGCCGCCGAGCACCTCGATCTTCCAGGTGCCGAAGGCAAAGCGCGGGTCGCGCGCGTAGCGCCGCGCGGCCGCATAGGCGAAGGCGCTGAGGCCGATCGCGAGCGCATGCGAGCTCATGTGCCAGCCGTCGGCCAGGAGCGCCATCGAGTTGAACCACCAGCCGGCGCCGATCTCGACCACCATCGCGGCCACGGTGATCCACATCACGAGCCGCGTGCTGCGCTCGGCCGATTCGTTGCCCGCGCCGAAATGGTGGTCGTGCTGCCAGGCGCTCAGGTCATGGGTGTGCATAGCTGTGGTTCAGATTCCGAAAAGGTCCTGGCCGTCGGCGCGGCTCGAAGGCGGCGCCACGCCGAGGTGACGGTAGGCCGCGAGCGTGGCGATCCGCCCGCGCGGCGTGCGCTGCAGGAAGCCCTGCTGGATCAGGTAGGGCTCGATCACGTCCTCGATGGTGTCGCGCTCCTCGCCGATGCTGGCCGCGACGTTGTCCAGGCCCACCGGCCCGCCGTCGAAGCGGTGCACCACGGCCTCGAGCAGCTTGCGGTCCATCAGGTCGAAGCCCTGCGGATCGACGTCGAGCATGGCCAGCGCCTTGTGGGCGATGTCCTCGGTGATGCGGCCGTTGCCCTTGACCTCGGCATAGTCGCGCACGCGGCGCAGCAGGCGGTTGGCGATGCGCGGCGTGCCGCGCGAGCGGCGCGCGATCTCGAAGCCGCCGGCCTCGTCGGTCGCGACCTTGAGCAGCCCGGCGCTGCGGTGCACGATGCGCGCGAGCTCCTCGGGCGTGTAGAACTCCAGCCGCGCGACGATGCCGAAGCGGTCGCGCAGCGGATTGGTGAGCATGCCGGCGCGCGTGGTGGCGCCCACGAGCGTGAAGGGCTGCAGGTCGAGCTTGATGCTGCGCGCCGCGGGGCCTTCGCCGATCATGATGTCGATCTGGTAGTCCTCCAGCGCGGGATAGAGGATTTCCTCGACCATCGGGCTCAGGCGATGGATCTCGTCGATGAAGAGCACGTCGTTCGGCTCGAGGTTGGTCAGCAGCGCCGCCAGGTCCTTGGGCTTCTCGAGCACCGGCCCGGAGGTCTGGCGCAGGTTGACGCCCAGTTCGGCCGCGATGATGTGCGACAGCGTGGTCTTGCCGAGGCCGGGCGGGCCGAACAGCAGCACGTGGTCCAGCGCTTCCCTGCGCTTGCGCGCGGCGCCGATGAAGATTTCCAACTGCTCGCGCACCTTGGCCTGGCCGACGTACTCGTCCAGCAGCTTGGGCCGCAGCGCCCGCTCGATCGCCTCTTCCTGCGGGGAAGCCGGGGCGGCGGACACCACGCGGGGCGGTGCGGGGGCGAAATCGTCGGTCTGGATGGTCATGGAGGAAGGGGCCGGACCGGCAAGTTTAGTCCGAGCGTGGCACCCCTCCCGGGCACTGGCAGAATGCTCGGCCAAACAACAATCGAGCCACAAAGCGAGGGGAAGCCAGAACGTGTCGATCTACGAGCTGAAGCCGCGGTTCCAGGCGCTGCTGCGCCCCCTGGTCGGGCGGCTGCACGCCGCCGGCGTGACCGCGAACCAGGTCACGCTCGCCGCCTGCGCGGTGTCGGTCGCGCTCGGCCTCTGGCTCTTCTTCGCGGCACCCTCGCTCGCCGCCTTCGGGCTGATTCCGGCCTGGATGTTCGTGCGCATGGCCTTCAACGCCATCGACGGCATGCTGGCGCGCGAACACGGGCAGCAGAGCAGGCTCGGCGCCTTCCTCAACGAACTGACCGACGTGCTCTCCGACGCGGCGCTGTACCTGCCGTTCGCGCTGGTGGCGCCCTTCGACCCGTTCTGGGTCGGCGCCACGATCGTGCTGGCGGGGCTCAGCGAATTCGCCGGGGCGCTCGGCCCCACGGTGGGCGCCTCGCGCCGCTACGACGGCCCGCTCGGCAAGAGCGACCGCGCCTTCGTGTTCGGGGCGCTCGGGCTCTACGTCGCGCTGGGCGGGCCGCTGCCGGGCTGGACGGCCTGGCTCATGCCGCTCGTGGCGCTGCTCGTGGCCTGGACCGTGGTCAACCGCGTGCGGCGCGCGCTGGCCGAAGCCGAGCGCCAACCCGGGGCCGAGGCGCCCCGGCCCACCACCTCAGGGACTCCATGACCGACAACACCACCGGCGACCCGCAGGGCGCCATCACCCGGCGACCGCTGGCCGAACTCCAGTTCCGCACCCACGACGGCGAGTCGCTGTTCTACCGCCACTGGCCCGCCACCGGCGGCGCGCGGCGCGGCGCGATCGTGCTGTTCCACCGCGGCCACGAGCACGGCGCGCGCATGGCGCACCTGGTCGACGAGCTCGACCTGCCCGATTTCGATTTCTTCGCCTGGGACGCCCGCGGCCACGGCCGCTCGCCGGGCCAGCGCGGCTACAGCCCGAGCTTCGCGACCTCGGTGCGCGACGTGCAGACCTTCGTGCAGCACATCGTCAGGGCGCACGGCGTGGCCGAGGCCGACATCCACGTCGTCGCGCAGAGCGTGGGCGCAGTGCTGGTCGCGACCTGGGCGCACGACTATGCGCCCAAGGTGCGCGGGCTCACGCTCGCCTCGCCGGCCTTCAAGGTCAAGCTCTACGTGCCGTTCGCGCGGCCGGGGCTGGCGCTGATGCACAGGCTGCGCGGCCTGTTCTTCGTCAACAGCTACGTGAAGGCCAAGTTCCTCACGCACGATCCCGCGCGGATCGCCAGCTACGAAAGCGATCCGCTGATCACGCGGCCGATCGCGGTCAACATCCTGCTCGGCCTGTACGAGGCGGCCGAGCGCGTGGTGGCCGACGCGCAGGCGATCACGCGGCCGGTGCAGCTGCTGATCTCGGGCGCGGACTGGGTGGTGCACCAGAAGCCCCAGCGCCAGTTCTTCGAGCGCCTGGGCAGCGCGGTCAAGACCAAGGTGGAGCTGCCGGGCTTCTTCCACGACACGCTCGGCGAGCGGGACCGCGCGAGCGCCGTGCAGTCGATCCGCGAATTCGTGCTGCAGCTGTTCGACGAACCGCCGGCGCCCGTGGACCTGCGCGCCGCGCATCTCGCCGGCCCGACCGCCGACGAATCGCGCGCGCTGGCCGAACCGCTGCCGGCGCTGTCGCCGCGCGGGCTCTACTGGTCGCTCACGCGCGCGGGGCTGCGCTTCGGCGGCACGCTCGCGAGCGGCGTGAAGCTCGGCCACGAGACCGGCTTCGACTCCGGCAGCACGCTCGACTACGTCTACCGCAACCAGGCGCAGGGCAAGGGCGCGCTGGGCCGCATGGTCGACCGCAACTACCTCGACGCGATCGGCTGGCGCGGCATCCGGCAGCGCAAGATCCACGTCGAGGAGCTGCTGCGCATCGCGATGGAGCGGCTGGCCGAGATGCACCGCGAGGTGCGCGTGATGGACATCGCCGCGGGCCATGGCCGCTACGTGCTCGACGCGGTGCTCGCGAGCCCCGTGAAGGCGAGTTCGATCCTGCTGCGCGACTACAGCGAGATCAACGTACGCGACGGCCGCGCGCTGATCGCCGAGAAGGGACTGGAGGACGTGGCGCAGTTCGTGCAGGCCGACGCCTTCGACCGCATGAGCCTGGCGAGCGTGGTGCCGCGGCCCACGCTCGCGGTGGTCTCGGGCTTGTACGAGCTCTTCCCCGACAACGAGATGGTGCAGCGCTCGCTCGCGGGCGTGGGCGACGCGGTGGAAGACGGCGGCTACCTGGTCTACACCGGCCAGCCCTGGCATCCGCAGCTCGAGATGATCGCGCGCGCGCTCACCAGCCACCGCCAGGGCCAGGCCTGGGTGATGCGGCGCCGCACGCAGGCCGAGATGGACCAGCTCGTCGAGGAGGCGGGCTTCCGCAAGATCGACCAGCGCGTGGACGAGTGGGGCATCTTCACGGTCTCGCTCGCGGTTCGTACCGGCCACTGAACGAGCGATGCGCGCCTGGTTCGCCGCAAGACCGTGGAAGCGGGCCGCCGCCTGGCTGGTGCTGCTCGGGCCGCTCTTCTACCTGAGCTACGGCCTCGCGAACTGGTGGGCCACCACGCGGGCGCACGTGCCCTCGATGGTGTTCGCGTGGGAGCGGCAGGTGCCCTTCTGGCCGTGGACGATCTTTCCGTACTGGACGATCAATGTGTTCTACGCGCTGTCGCTGTTCCTCGCGCGCGACCGGCACACGCTCGACCGCCACGGCGCGCGGCTGCTCACGGCCACGCTGGTCGCCTGCAGCTGCTTCGTGATCTGGCCGCTGCACTTCAGCTTCGGCCAGCCCGCGGTCGAAGGCGCGCCGGCCTTCCTGTTCGAGGCGCTGCGCGGCTTCGACCAGCCCTACAACCAGGCGCCTTCGCTGCACATCGCGCTCGCGGTCATCCTGTGGGACTGGTACCGCCAGTTCCTGCGCGCGGCCTGGGCGCGCTGGGTGCTGCATGTGTGGGCCTTCGCGATCTGCGCCTCGGTGCTCACCACCTGGCAGCACCATTTCATCGACATACCCACGGGCGCGCTGCTCGGCCTGTTCTGCATCTGGCTCTGGCCGCTGGCGCGCACGGTGTCGATGCCGCGCGCCTGGCGGCTCGCGCGCGATCCGCAGCGCTGGAAGCTCGCGGGCTTCTATGCGGCGGGTGCGGCGGCGTGCCTCTCTCTGGGACTGGCGCTCGGCGGCATGGCGTTGTGGCTCGCCTGGCCGGCGGCCGCGCTCGCGCTGGTGGCGCTCAACTACGCCGGCTTCGGCGCCCGCGGCTTCCAGATGGACGGCGCCGGCCGCATGGGCTGGGCGGCGCGCTGGCTGTTCGCGCCCTACCGGCTCGGCGCCGCGGTCAACGCCTGGCTCTGGACGCGCAGGCTGCCCGCTGCGGTCGAGGTGGTGCCGGGGCTCCGGCTCGGCCGCGTGCCCACGCTCGCCGAATGGCAGGCGGCCGGCCGGCCGCGGCTGGTGAGCCTTTGCGCCGAACTGCAGTTGCCGCGCGTGGTGCCGCACGCGCGCTGCGTGCCGCTGCTCGACCTGGCCGTGCCGCCGCCGGTGCGGCTGCGGCGCGCGGCGGCGGTCATCGAAGGCCAGCGCCGCGCGGCGGCAGGCGGCCCGGTGTGGGTCTGCTGCGCGCTCGGCTTCTCGCGCAGCGCCGCCGCGGTGATCGCCTGGCTCGGCCGCTACGGCGACGGCGGCGGCCTCGCGCAGGCCGAAGCCACCGTGCGCCGTGCACGGCCCCAGATCGTGCTGCGGCCGGCCTGGCGCGTGTCGCTCGCGCCGCCCGACGCGGCCGCTTCGGGCGCAACGCCGCATGAATGACACCGACCGCGCCACCTGCCGCGCCCTGGCCGGGCTGCTGCGCGCAGCCGGCGTGCTCGCGGGCTGGGGCTTCGCGCTGAGCGCGATCTCGGCACTGGTGCTGGCGCTCACGCTGCGCTCGCTGCCCGCCACGCCGAGCATGGCCTTCGGCGCGGTCGCGATCCTGGGCGCGCTCGAACGCTACTTCGCCTTCCGCCTGCGGCTCGACCGCGCGCTGTTCGACGACCTCGCGCGCGGCGCCATCGCATCGCTCGATGCGCTCGACCAGGCGCTCGACCGCCTCGGGCTGCGCAACGCGCCATCCACCGCATCCGCGCGGCCGCTGGCCGACCGCGTGCTCGGCACCCGCCAGCTGCTGCAGCGCCACGCGATCGTCGTGGCCTGCCAGAGCGCGATGTTCCTGCTCGCCCTCATGACACAGGACCTCACTTGAATCCAGACGACTTCTCCGCCAGGGCACCCGCGCCCTCCTCTTCCGCCGCCGGCCCGGCATCGCGCGGCGCGCGCTCGCCCTGGCGGCGGGCAAGCTGATCATCGGCGCGGCCGGGCTGCTGACCGGCGTGCGCGGAATCTGGTCCGGCACCAGCCCGAAGGCCGAGCAGACGCTCTACTTCGCCAACCACACGAGCCACGGCGACTTCGTGCTGCTCTGGGCCACGCTGCCGCCCGACCTGCGCGCGCTCACGCGGCCGGTCGCGGGGCTGGACTACTGGATGGCCTCGAAGCTGCGGCAGTTCATCGGCGTGGACGTGTTCAACGCGCTGATGATCCGGCGCGACGGCACGGGCCAGGGCGAGAACCCGGTCGAGCAGATGAAGGCCGCGCTCGAGTCCGGCGACTCGCTGATCATGTTTCCCGAGGGCACGCGCAACACCGGCGACGAGATCCTGCTGCCGCTCAAGAGCGGGCTCTATCACCTAGCGCGCGCCTGCCCCAACGTGCGGCTGGTGCCGGTGTGGATCGAGAACCTGAAGCGCGTGCTGCCCAAGGGCACGCTGGTGCCGATCCCGCTGGCCTGCACGGTGCGCTACGGCGCGCCCGTGGTGCTGGCCGAGGGCGAGGACAAGGCCGGTTTCCTGGCGCGTGCGCGCGCCGCGATGCTGGACCTGCGGCCCGAATACGACCGCGGCGAAGACGCCGCCGGAAGCGCGCGGAGCGCCGCATGACCGCGAGCCTCTCTCCCTTCGCGCAGACCACGCTGCAGCTCTTCGGCGGCGTGCTCGGGGTGCTGCTGCTCGCCTCGGCCATCGGCGCCGCGCTCAAGTGGCGCGTGGCGCACGGCCAGCCGCATTCGGTGATCGACAACCTCAATGCGCGCGTCAACGCCTGGTGGGTGATGGTGGCGGCCATCGGCCTCGCCTTCGCCTTCGGCAAGGGCGGCGTGATCGTGCTCTTCTACCTGATCTCGTTCTACGCGCTGCGCGAGTTCATCAGCCTCGCCTACACCCGCCGCGGCGACCACCACGCGATCGCGGCGGCCTTCTACATCGGCCTGCCGGTGCAGTACTTCCTGGTGTGGATCGAGTGGTACGGGCTCTATTCGATCTTCATTCCGGTCTACGCCTTCCTGGTGCTGCCGATCCTCGCGGCCGTGGGCGGCGACACGCAGCGCTTTCTGGAGCGCACCTCCAAGATCCAGTGGGGGCTGATGGTGTGCGTGTTCTGCATCAGCCACGTGCCGGCGCTGCTCACGCTGCAGATCCCGGGCTTCGAAGGGCGCAACCTGCTCTTGATCGCCTTCCTCGTGATCGTGGTGCAGGGCAGCGACGTGCTGCAGTACGTGTGGGGCAAGCTGTTCGGCAAGCGCAAGGTCGCGCCCGAACTGTCTCCGTCCAAGACCTGGGAGGGCCTGGTCGGCGGCATCGCGAGCGCCACCGCGCTCGGCGCCGCGCTCTACTGGGCCACGCCCTTCAACCCGTGGCAGGCCGCGCTGATGTCGCTGACGATCTGCCTGATGGGCTTCTTCGGCGGGCTCGTGATGTCCGCCATCAAGCGCGACCGCGGCGTGAAGGACTGGGGTTCGATGATCGAGGGCCACGGCGGCATGCTCGACCGCCTCGATTCGGTGATCTTCGCGGCGCCGATCTACTTCCACGCGCTGCGCTACTGGTGGGTGCCCTGAGGGCGCCGCCGCTATTTCGCGAGCGCCTTCAGCGCCAGCTTGATGCCGTCGCTCACCGTCACGTCCTTCGGCAGCGCCTTGAGCGCCGCGGCGGCCTCCTTGTCGCTGTAGCCCAGCGCCACCAGCGCCTGCAGGATGTCGGCCTGGGCGTCGCTGGCGGCATGCGCCGGCAGGCCGATGTCGGCGCCGAGCTTGCCCTTGAGCTCGAGCAGCAGCCGCTCGGCCGTCTTCTTGCCGATGCCCGGGATCTTCACCAGCCGGCCGAGCTCCTGCGTGGTGATGGCCTGCGACAGCTCGCCCACGCTCATGCCCGAGAGCACGCCCAGCGCGGTGCGCGGGCCCACGCCGGTGATCTTGATGAGCTGGCGGAAGGCCGCGCGCTCCTCGGCGCTGCCGAAGCCGTAGAGGATCTGCGCATCCTCGCGCACCACGAAGTGGGTGAGCAGCGAGACCTTCGCGCCGACGTTGGGCAGGTTGTAGAAGGTGCTCATCGGCACGTCGACCTCGTAGCCGACGCCGTTGCAGTCGACCACCACCTGCGGCGGATTGCGTTCCGCCAGCGTGCCCGTGAGTTTGCCTATCATTGGCCCACCCCCGTTGCTTGCCGGTTCCGCGGTGTTCCCCGGTTCGGATCGCGTCTCTTCGAGAATGGTCGGTCTTGCATGGGTTGCCAATAAAAGATGGAAATGGAAACCGCGTGATTCTGCGACACACCTTCACCCCCCTGAACAACACGCGTCTGGGCCACCTGTGCGGCGCGCTGGACGCGCACCTGCGCCGCATCGAGGAAGCGCTGGGCGTGAAGATCGCTCACCGCCACGAGCAGTTCAAGGTCGACGGCCCCAAGGCCGCCGCGCAGCGCGCGATGGACGTGCTGCAGGCCCTGTACGAGATCGCCCAGCGTCCGATCGACCCGGCCGTGGTGCAGCTCACCCTCGCGGGCGACGGCTCCATGCTCGAGGGCGAGGAGGACGCGCCGATGCTCGTCACCCGCCGCGCCGACCTGCGCGCGCGCACGCCGACGCAGGCGCGCTACCTCGACAACATCGCGAAGCACGACATCACCTTCGGCATCGGCCCGGCCGGCACCGGCAAGACCTACCTCGCGGTGGCCTGCGCGGTCGACGCGCTGGAGCGCGCCGCGGTGCAGCGCATCGTGCTCACGCGCCCGGCCGTGGAAGCCGGCGAGCGCCTCGGCTTCCTGCCCGGCGACCTGACGCAGAAGGTCGATCCGTACCTGCGGCCGCTGTACGACGCGCTCTACGACCTGATGGGCTTCGACAAGGTGCAGAAGGCCTTCGAGCGCAACGCGCTCGAGATCGCGCCGCTGGCCTTCATGCGCGGTCGCACGCTGAACAACGCCTTCGTGATCCTCGACGAGGCGCAGAACACCACGCCCGAGCAGATGAAGATGTTCCTCACGCGCATCGGCTTCGGCGCCAAGGCCGTGGTCACCGGCGACGTGAGCCAGATCGACCTGCCCAAGCAGCAGCTCAGCGGATTGATCGATGCCGAGCGGGTGCTCAAGCGCGTGAACGGCATCGCGACCACCCATTTCACGAGCGCCGACGTGGTGCGGCATCCGCTGGTGGCGAAGATCGTCGACGCCTACGACAGCCAGCGCAAGCGCGCGGGCGGGCACTGAGATGGCGCTTCCCGCACTTTCGCTGTCGCTGCAGTTCGGCCGCTTCCAGGGCGCCGACCGCCATCGCGCCGCGCTGCCGCGCCACGGCGTCGCCCGCTGCATCCGCCACGCGCTCGACGCCGATGCGGAGATCACCGTGCGCATCGTCGATGCCGACGAGGGCCAGCGCCTGAACCGCGAGTTCCGCGGCAAGGACTACGCAACCAACGTGCTGACCTTCGACTACGCCCAGAGCCCCGTGGTGATGGCCGACCTGGTGCTGTGCGCGCCGGTGGTCGCCGCCGAGGCGAAGCAGGAACGCAAGACGCTCGCCGCCCACTACGCGCACCTGCTCGTGCACGGCACGCTCCACGCGCAGGGCTGGGACCACGAGACCGGCGAGGCCGATGCCGAGGCCATGGAAGCGCGCGAGATCGAGATCCTCGCCGGGCTGGGCATCCGCAATCCCTACCGCCAGGGCGCCTGACGATGTCGTTGCAAGGCAATCCCGACGACTGGCTGCCGCGCTGGCTGCCGCACCTGCGCGAGAGCGTGCGGGCGGCGAACGGCGCACCGGTGCTCGAACTCGGCTGCGGCACCGGCCGCGACACCGAAACGCTCGTGGCGGCCGGCCTGCCGGTGGTGGCCGTCGAGCTGCTGCCGAGCCAGCTCGAACAGGCGCGCGAACGGGTGCGCGCGGGCGCGGTCTTCCACCAGCAGGACCTCCGGGCGCCGTTCCCGATCGGCGCGCACGGACCGGGCGAGGTGGGCGCGGTGCTCGCGAGCCTGTCGCTGCACTACTTCAGCTGGCCCGAGACGCTGACGCTCGCGGCGCGCATCCGCCATGCGCTCGCGCCGGGCGGACTGCTGCTGTGCCGCCTGAACTCGGTGCGCGACGTGCATCACGGCGCCGGCGGCGACCATCCGCGCATCGATCCGGCCGACCCCGACTTCCTGCGCGTCGACGGCTGGGACAAGCGCTTCTTCGACCGCGCGGCCGTCGAGCGGATGTTCGCCGCGGGATGGGAATGGATCGGCCTGGAGGAGCGCACCGTCATGCGCTACGAAATGCCCAAGGTGCTCTGGGAGGCCGTGCTGCGGCGGACGCCCGACCCGGCCTGAGGGCCGCGCGCGGCTCAGTTCATCTGGACCGGAATCGTCACCGGCCCGTCGTTGACGAGGTGCACCTGCATGTCGGCGCCGAATTCGCCGGTGGCCACCACCGGATGCGCCGCGCGCGCCCTGGCCACGAAAGCGTCGTAGAGCCGCCGCCCCTCGTCCGGCGCCGCCGCCTGCGTGAAGCTCGGGCGATTGCCGCCGCTCACGTCGGCCGCGAGCGTGAACTGGCTCACCACGAGCAGGCCGCCGCCGATGTCCTGCACGCTGCGGTTCATCTTGCCGGCTTCGTCGGAAAAGATGCGCAGCTTCAGGAGCTTGGCGAGCATGCGGTCGGCGTGCGCATCGGTGTCGCCGCGCTCCGCGCAGAGCAGCACCAGCAGCCCGGCGCCGATCGCGCCCACGGTCTCGCCGCCGATCTCCACGCGCGCCTGCGCGACGCGCTGAACCACCGCCTTCATCCGTTCTTCTCTTCGAGTTGATTGGCCCGCGCCTCCATGCCCAGCGGCAGCAGCTGGATCGTCACGCGCAGGCCGGGCACCGCGTCCATCAGCGCCTGTTCGAGCTCGTCGCGCATGGCCGCGGCATGCTGCAGCGTCCATTCGCCGGGCACGTGCATGTGCAGGTCGGCGAAGCGGCGCTGTCCCGCGCGCCGCGTCACCATGTCGTCGAAGCGGACGCGCGCGCCCTCGGGCAGCCGCGCCGCGAAGCGGTCGAGCGTGGCGCGCAGCGTGGCGATGGTTTCGGGATCGAGGGCCTCGTCCATCAGCCCCTGCGACGAGCGCCAGACCAGCCGCACGCCTTCGCGCACGATGTTGAGCGCCACGCCGATGGCCAGCAAGGGGTCGAGCCAGAGCCAGCCGCTGAAATGGACGGCGACGATGCCGACCAGCACGGCGGCGGACGTCCACACGTCGGTCATCAGGTGGCGCGCATCGGCTTCGAGCGCGATCGAGCGGTGCGTCCGCGCCGCGCGGAACAACGCGAACGCCAGGGCCGCATTGAAGACCGAACTGAGCACCGAGAGCCCGAGCCCCCAGCCGAGCTGCTCCAGGGGCTGCGGCGAAAGCAGCCGCTGCACCGAGACCCAGAGAATGGCCGCCGCGGCCCCGACGATCAGGATGCCTTCGAAGCCCGACGAGAAATACTCGGCCTTGTGGTGGCCGTACGGATGGTCCTCGTCGGCCGGCCGCGCCGCCACCGTCACCATCGCCAGCGCGAACATGGCGCTGGCCAGATTGACGAAGGACTCCATGGCATCGGAAATGAGGCCCATCGAGTTCGTCAGGTAGCCCGCCAGTCCCTTGAGCAGGATCGTGGCCAGCGCCACCACGACGGACACGCGCAGAAGCGTCGCGGGAGCAAGGTTCATTCGGCGCGATCGAAGACAGAGGCCCGAAAAGACCGCAAAAATGTGGGAAAAGGTCTCATATCACGGCTGAATTATCGAATGGGGGTCCCACGCACCGCACGCCAGACGTAATATTTGTGAATTCGCGAAAAAAATCACAGTAGAAAGTGAAATGAACAAATTCCTGATTGCCGTGGGCAGCGTTGCCCTGTGGGGCGCAGCGACCCTGGCCCACGCGCAGACGCCCTCGTCGTCCGCCGCCGCCGCTGCCCCCTCCGCCGAACAGCCCCAGGCGGGCTTCGTGAAGTCGGTGCGCGGCGACGTGCAGTTGCTCAGCGCCGCCGGCACGGCGCGTCCGGCCAGCGCCGGCGACGCGCTCGCGACGGTCGACCGCATTGTGACCGGCCCCGATTCGTCGGCCTCGGTGGTGCTGCGCGACGACACCACGCTGGTGGTGGGCCCCTCGTCACGGCTCGACCTGAAGGAATTCCATTTCAATGCCACCACGCAGGAAGGCGGCATGCTGGTTTCGCTGCTGCGCGGCTCGATGCGCATGATCACCGGCCTGATCGGGAAGAAGAACCCCGATGCGGTGCGGGTGGAGACCCAGACCGCCACCATCGGCATCCGCGGGACCGATTTCATCGTGCAGGCCGACGCCCAGCAATGACGATGAAGTCCAGGACCCGCTACACCCTCCTCCCGCCGCTGGCCGTGCTCGCCACGGCACTGCTCGCCGCATGTTCCACGCCCGGCACCCGCGTGGTGCTGCTGCCCCAGGCCGACGGCTCGCCTTCGGCGGTGGTGGTGCGCATGAAGGACGGCGAAGAGGTGCTTTCCAGGCCCTATCAGCGCGCCACCGCCGCGGTGGGCGCCAGCGGCGCACCGGCGGTCGACCAGGCCGACCCGGCGAAGGTGCAGGCGCAGAACAAGGCGCTGTTCGACATGCGCCCGCCGCCGCCGCAGCGCTACACGGTCTACTTCCAGGCCGGCACCACCACCCTCACGGCGGATTCGCAGCGCGTCATGACCGAGGCGCTGATGGCGGCGCAGACCCGCAGCGGGAGCGACATCGTGGTGACCGGACACACCGACACGATGGGCGCGCTCGAGCAGAACGACGGCCTCTCGCGGCGCCGCGCGCAGGAAGTGGCGCAGCTCTTCGTCGAACGGCAGTTTCCGGCCAACCGCATCGAGGCCGTGGGCCGCGGCGAACGCGAACTCGCGATCTCGACCGCCGACGAAGTGGACGAGCCGCTGAACCGCCGCGTCACGATCGAGGTCCGGTGAGCCCGGCGGCGCCTCGCCGCCCTCCGCTTCAGCCGAGCGTCACGCGCGCGAACTTGCGCTTGCCGACCTGCACCACGTAGCAGCCGGCGGGCAGCTTGAGCGCCTTGTCGCTGACCACCACCGAGTCGATGCGCACGCCGCCCCCGTCGATCAGGCGGTTGCCCTCGGACGTCGACGGCGCCAGTCCGGCCTGCTTGAGCAACTGCGCGATGCCCAGCGGCGCGCCCGACAGCGACAGCTCGGGAATCTCGTCGGGCACGCCGCCCTTGCTGCGGTTGATGAAATCCTGCTCGGCCGCATCGGCCGCCGCCTCGTCGTGGAAGCGCGCGGTGATTTCCTTGGCGAGCGCCACCTTGGCGTCCTTCGGATTGCGGCCGCCCGCGACCTCGGCCCTGAGCGCCGCGATCTCCTCGATCGACCGGAAGCTCAGCAGCGTGTACCAGCGCCACATCAGTTCGTCGGAGATCGACAGCACCTTGGCGAACATGGTGTTGGCGTCTTCGCTGATACCGATGTAGTTGTTCTTGCTCTTGGACATCTTCTCGATGCCATCGAGCCCTTCGAGCAGCGGCATAGTGAGTATGCACTGCGGCTCCTGGCCGTATTCCTGCTGCAAATGCCGGCCGACGAGCAGGTTGAACTTCTGGTCGGTGCCGCCGAGCTCGAGGTCGCTCTTCAGCGCCACCGAGTCGTAGCCCTGCATCAGCGGGTAGAGGAACTCGTGCACCGAGATCGACTGCCCGGCCTTGAAACGCTTGTTGAAGTCGTCCCGCTCCATCATGCGGGCGACCGTGTACTTGGCGGCGAGCTGGATCATGCCGCGGGCGCCGAGCGGGTCGCTCCATTCGGAGTTGTAGCGGATCTCGGTCTTCTCCGGGTCGAGCACCAGGCTGGCCTGCTTGTAGTAGGTCTGGGCGTTGGCCTCGATCTGCTCGCGGGTGAGCGGCGGGCGGGTGCTGTTGCGGCCGGACGGATCGCCGATGGTGGTGGTGAAGTCCCCGATCAGGAAGATCACCCGGTGCCCCAGGTCCTGGAGCTGGCGCATCTTGTTGAGCACCACGGTGTGACCGATGTGGATGTCCGGGGCCGTCGGATCCAGGCCGAGCTTGATGCGCAGCGGCGTGCCGGTGGCCTCGGCGCGCTGCAGCTTGCGCACCCACTCGTCCTGCGGCAGCAGCTCGTCGGCGCCCCGGAGGGAGATTTCGAGCGCTCGTCTTACACCATCGGAGAGGCTGGCGGATGTAACAGATTCGGCTTTCATAGGGCTTTTTTGGCAGTTTTTCCGGTTGCCGAAGCTATACTCAGCCCGACTTTCGAGCGCCGGATTCTAAGCGGCGCCGCTTTCCGCACCGTCCTGCCGCCCTGACCGTCCTGGGCTTTGCAGCGCGGATTTGCAGAACCTGAGCTGGAATTCACAGTTTGATCAACGGCATTCTCGCCGCCGAGGAGCTTCTGGCTTCTCGCGTGGCCTATACATTCCGGACCTATCCCAAGCAAATCACCGCAGCGATTGCGGCGGCCTTGCTGAGCGCCGGAACCCTGGCGGTGGCCTCTCTCGGCCCCGACGCGTCCGACCTCCCGGTGCAGCAGGTGCTGGAGGCGACGACGCCCATGTCCTTCGCGGAACAGAGCGAATCGCTCGAGAACTTCAGCTTCACGCTGTTTCGCACCGACATCACGCGCTCGAGCGACACCGCCGAGGCGCTGCTGAAGCGCCTGGGCATTTCCGACCCGGCCGCCGCGGCGTTCGTGCGCGGCAGCGGCGAGGCCCGCAAGGCCCTTTTCGCCCGTGCCGGCCGCACCGTCACGGCCGAGGCCACGCAGGAGAACCAACTCCAGAAGCTCAGCGCCCGCTGGATTCCCGACGGCGACGGCGGCTTCAAGCGCTTCGTCATCGAGCGCACGCCAGTGGGCTTCGTGGCGCTCACCGAGAACGATGTGCTGACGCCCGGCTCGCGCCTGGCGAGCGGCACCATCCGCACTTCGCTGTTCGCGGCCGCCGACGATGCGCGCGTGCCCGACGCGGTGGCCAGCCAGCTGGCCGACATCTTCGCCGGCGACGTCGACGTGCGTTCGCTGCGCAAGGGCGACCGCTTCGCCGTGGTGTACGAGACCTTCGAAGCCGACGGCCAGGCGCTGCGCACCGGCCGCGTGCTGTCGGCCGAGTTCGAGAACAACGGCAAGATCCACCAGGCCGTGTGGTTCCAGCCGCCGGGCCAGAAGGGCAGCTACTACCGCCCGAACGGCGACAGCCTGCGCAAGGCCTACCTGAGCTCGCCGGTCGAGTTCACGCGCGTGTCGAGCGGCTTCGCGATGCGCATGCACCCGATCCTCAACAGCTGGCGCCAACACAACGGCATCGACTTCGCGGCGCCCACGGGCACCGCGGTGCGCGCCGTCGGCGACGGCACGGTCGATTTCGCGGGCACGCAGAGCGGCTACGGCAACATCGTCATCATCAAGCACCGCAACAACCAGCAGACGGCCTACGCGCACCTGAGCCGCATCGACGTCAAGGCCGGCGAGAGCGTCAGCCAGGGCGAGAAGATCGGCGCCGTGGGTTCCACGGGCTGGGCCACGGGCCCGCACCTGCATTTCGAGTTCCGCGTGAACGGCGAATACCGCGACCCGACCTCGATCGCCCAGGAAGGCGGCGCGCCGATCACCGCGGCGATGCGTCCGGCCTTCGAGCGCATCGCCGTCGGCGCCCGCACCGAGCTGGCCGCCGCGTTCTCGGTGGTCCAGGCCAGCGCCGACTGAGGCTCCGCAGCACGGCCCGCCCGGGCACTCCCGCCATGGCCGCCACGCGCTTCATCGGCCTGATGTCGGGCACCTCGCTCGACGGCGTCGATGGCGTGCTGGCCGATTTCGCCGGCGACCGCATGGCCGTGCAGGCCCATGCCACCGCCCCCTTCCCCGCCGATCTGCGCGCCGAGCTGATGGCGCTCAACACGCCGGGCGACAACGAACTCCACCGCGCCGCGCTCGCCGGCAACGGCCTGGCGCGGATCTACGCCGACGTGGTCGGCCGGCTGCTGGCGGACAGCGGCACGCCGGCCGGCGGCGTGGCCGCCATCGGTGCGCACGGCCAGACGGTGCGCCACCGCCCGGGCGAGTTCGACGGCGTCGGCTACACACTGCAGATCAACAATCCTTCGCTGCTGGCCGAACTGACCGGCATCGACGTGGTGGCGGACTTCCGCAGCCGCGACGTGGCGGCCGGCGGCCAGGGCGCGCCGCTGGTGCCCGCATTCCACCGCGCGCTGTTCGGCCGCGCCGACGAAGCGGTCGCGGTGCTCAACATCGGCGGCATCTCCAACCTGAGCCTGCTGCCGCCCGCCGACGGCGCGGCGGGCCGGCCGGACGTGCTCGGCTTCGATTGCGGGCCCGGCAACGCGCTGATGGACCACTGGTGCCAGCACCACACCGGCGCGCCCTACGACCACGCGGGGCAATGGGCGGCGAGCGGACGCGTGCTGCCCGACCTGCTCGAGCGGCTGCGTGCCGACCCCTATTTCGCCAAGGCGCCGCCCAAAAGCACCGGCCGCGACCTGTTCAATCCGCCCTGGCTGGCCGCCTGCCTGGGCACGGCCACGGCAGCCGCACCGGCCGACGTGCAGGCCACCCTCGCCGAATTCACCGCCAGCGTCTGCGCCGCGGATTTTCTGCGCTACGGAAACGATAGCAAGTTGCTGATCGTGTGCGGCGGCGGCGCCCTGAACGACCATCTGCTCGCGCGGCTGCGCGCGCTGCTCCCGGGCGTAGCGGTAAGTACTTCCACCAGGCACGGCCTGCCGCCGCTGCAGGTCGAGGCTGCCGCCTTTGCGTGGCTCGCGCGCCGCATGGTGGCGCGCGAAGCCGGCAATCTCGCGAGCGTGACGGGCGCGGCCGGCCCGCGCGTGCTCGGCGCGCTCTATCCGGCCGGCTGAGCCGGCGCGCTCAGCCCTGGCCCGAGACCTCGGGCTGCGCCGGGCGCGGCGCACGCGCTTCCGACGGCAGATGCCAGAAGATGAACGCGGATGCGATCGTGATCAGCCCCATGCTCGCGAAGGTCGACTGGAAGGCGTCGAGCGTGTGCGCCGGCGTGTCGGTGCCGAACACGCCGTTGTAGCCCGCCAGCACCGCGCCTGCCGCGGCCACGCCCATGCTCATCGCGAGCATCTGCACCATCGACAGCAGGCTGTTGCCGCTGCTGGCCATGCCGCCGTCGAGGTCCTTGAGCGTGATGGTGTTCATGGCCGTGAACTGCAGCGAATTGACCGCGCCGAAGAGCGCGAGCTGCACCACGTGCACCACGAAAGGCTGGCCCGGCGCCGTGAGCGCGAAGCTGCCCATGGCCAGCCCGACGAGCACCGTGTTCGCCACCAGCACCCGCCTATAGCCGTGGCGCGTGATCAGCGGGGTGGCAAAGCGCTTCATCGCCATGCCGGCGAGCGCCACCGGCAGCATCATCAGCCCCGCGCGCACCGGCGAATAGCCCATCGCCACCTGCAGCAGCAAGGGCACGAGAAAGGGCATGCAGCTGCTGCCCAGCCGCGAGAACAGGTTGCCGAGCAGCCCGATCGAGAGCGTCGGCACCTTGAAGAGCGTGGGCGCGAAGAGCGGCTCGGCCGTGCGCGCCGCATGCAGCCAGTAGGCGACGACGCTCGCGAAGCCGAAGACCAGCACCACCATCACCCCGCCCTGGCGCAGGCCGAGCTCGGCCACGCCGTCGAGCGAGAGCGAGATCGCCACCATGCCGAAGGCCAGCAGCGCATAGCCCACGCCATCGAAGCGCCGCGGCGCGGCGCCGCGCAGATCGGGCATGAAGCGCAGCGTGGCCAGGCAGCCCGCCAGGCCCACCGGCACGTTGATCAGGAAGATCCAGTGCCACGAGGCGTACTGCACCAGCCAGCCGCCCAGCGTGGGCCCCAGCAGCGGGCCGATCAGGCCCGGGATCGCGACGAAGCTCATCGCCTGCAGGAACTCGCCGCGCGGCACGGTGCGCAGGAGCGCCAGCCGGCCCACGGGCAGCAGCAGCGCCCCGCCCAGCCCCTGCACCACCCGCGCCGCCACGAGCTGCCCGAGCCCCTGCGACACCGCGCAGAGCACCGAGCCGACCGCAAACAGCACGATCGCCGAGAAGAACACCCGCCGCGTGCCGAAGCGGTCGGCGATCCAGCCGGAGGCCGGGATCAGCATCGCCATCGTGAGCGCATAGGCCACCACCACCGACTGCATGCGCAGCGGGCTCTCGCCCAGGCTCGCGGCCATCGCCGGCAGTGCCGTGTTGATGATGGTGGCGTCCAGCGTCTGCATGAAGAAGCCGACCGCCACGAGCCACAGCAGGCTCTTGCGGACGGGGGCCGCGGCGCCGGGGTCAGCGGCGATGGCGGTGGTGTCGGGCGGGGGCATGGCGTGTCTGCAGGCCGCATGGCGGCCGGAAGAAGCAAAAAGCCGCCCGGAGGCGGCTTGGAGGGAGAGCGGGTGGGGTGACGGGCCTGGTGCGGGAGGCCACCACCACCGGCTGGACGATCAGGCCGAGAAGCTCGAGCCGCAGCCGCAGGTGCTGGTGGCGTTCGGATTCTTGATCACGAACTGCGCGCCCTGCAGGTCTTCCTTGTAGTCGATCTCGGCGCCGACCAGGTACTGGTAGCTCATGGCGTCGATCAGGAGCGACACACCGTTCTTGGTCATGGTGGTGTCGTCCTCGTTGGTGATTTCATCGAAGGTGAAACCGTACTGGAAGCCCGAGCAGCCGCCGCCCTGCACGAACACGCGCAGCTTGAGGTCGGGATTGCCTTCTTCGGCGATCAGGTCGGCGACCTTGGCGGCCGCGCTGTCGGTGAAGACGATCGGCTCGGGCATCTGGGTCTGAATGTTTTCGGCAACAGCGCTCATGTGGGAATCACTCCTAGGGAGGCCGGACATGCGGCCCATGGAACCAATGCTACTGCAATGCCGCATTCCTGGCAGGACGGCGGCACCGAGCACCCAATGCAAGTGGGGTCGAACACCGGCCGGCCAAGGCGCGACGGCAAAAGAAAAAAGCCGCCCGGAGGCGGCTTCTCGGCAGCGAACAGGATCAGCGCTTGCTGAACTGCTTGCGGCGGCGTGCGGAGTGCAGGCCGACCTTCTTACGCTCGACTTCACGTGCATCGCGCGTGACGTAGCCGGCCTGGCTCAGCACCGGCTTGAGGCTCGCGTCGTAGTCGATCAGCGCGCGGGTGATGCCGTGGCGCGTGGCGCCGGCCTGGCCCGACTCGCCGCCGCCGTGCACGTTGACCATCACGTCGAAGGTTTCGACGTTGTTGGTCAGCACCAGCGGCTGCTTCGCGATCATGATCGAGGTCTCACGGCCGAAGAACTCCTGGATGTCCTTGCCGTTGACCGTGATCTTGCCGGAGCCCTTCTTCAGAAACACGCGGGCGACGCTGGATTTGCGACGGCCGGTGCCATTGTTCCATTCACCAATCATTCTCAAGGCTCCTTAGATTTCCAGCGCCTTGGGCTGCTGGGCGGTATGCGGGTGCTCTGCGCCGCCGTACACCTTGAGTTTCTTGATCATCGCGTAGCCGAGCGGGCCCTTGGGCAGCATGCCCTTGACGGCCTTCTCCAGCGCGCGGCCGGGGTGCTTGGACTGCATGTCGCGGAAGTTCGTCGCGGTGATGCCGCCCGGGTAGCCCGAGTGACGGTAGTACACCTTGTCGAGCGACTTGGCGCCGGTGACGCGCAGTTGTGCTGCGTTGATGACGACAATGAAGTCGCCGGTATCGACGTGAGGCGTATAAATGGCCTTGTGCTTGCCGCGCAGACGGAGGGCAACTTCGCTGGCTACCCGTCCGAGGACCTTGTCGGTCGCGTCAATCACAAACCACTCGTGCTTCACGTCAGCGGGCTTTGCGCTGAACGTGGTCATGAGATTTCTCTTTTCTAAGAGGGTTTGGCGGGCCCTTTTCCACGGTCGGTTTTCCTCTGGTGGGAATCTCTTAGGTGGTGGAATTCGCTCCGCCGCGGGGCCACAAAAACGCTGCGAAGCCCGCGATTATACGAAGAATCGGCGCCGAGGGGCAAATTTCGGCACGCCGGACGCCCAAGCCGTTACCATCGACCCATGTTCAGCTACCGCCACGCCTTCCATGCCGGCAACCACGCCGACGTGCTCAAGCACACGGTGCTGATTGCCACGCTCGACCACATGCTCGAGAAAGACACGGCGCTGACCGTGGTCGACACCCACGCCGGCGCCGGCCTGTACCGGCTCGACGGCGACTACGCCGGCACCAGCGGCGAGGCGGCCGAAGGCATCCTGCGCCTGCTGTCCGGGAAGACGGAGCCCGCGCCGGCCGCGAAACCCGCGCCCAAAAAAGGAGCAGCGGAAGCCGAGGCGCCGATAGCCGACGCGATCGCGCGCTACCTGAGCGTGATCCACGACTTCAATCCCAAGGGCGGCGCGCCGCGCATCTATCCGGGCTCGCCGTTCATCGTGCAGCATCTGCTGCGCGACCACGACCGGCTCAAGCTGTTCGAGCTGCATCCGACCGACGCCCGCACGCTCGACGCGAACATCGCGCAGCTCGAAGCGGGCCGGCAGATCGCAGTGCTGCGCGAAGACGGCTTCGGCAGCGCCACCAAGTTCCTGCCGCCGCCCTCACGCCGCGCGCTGGTGCTGATGGACCCGAGCTACGAGCTGAAGACCGACTACGGCCGCGTGCTCGACTTCACGGCCGAGGCGCTCAAGCGCTTCGCCACGGGCACCTACGCGATCTGGTATCCGATCATTCCGCGCCCCGAGGCGCACGACCTGCCGCGCCGGCTCAAGACCCTGGCCACCAAGGCCGGCAAGCCGTGGCTGCACGCCACGCTCACGGTCAAGTCGAGCAAGCTGAGCACCACGCCCACGGGCGAAACCCGGCGCCCCGGACTGCCGGCCAGCGGCATGTTCCTGATCAACCCGCCCTACACGCTGAAGCCGCTGCTCGCCGAAGCCCTGCCGCAACTGGCGGAACGGCTGGGCCAGGACCGGAACGCGGCCTTCTCGCTCGACAGCGGCGGCTAGGCAGGGCGCCTACCGGCGGCGGCGCTTCGGCCCGCTGTTGCCCGCCTTGCGATTCGCGGGCGCGGGCTTGGCCGAGGCCCCCGGCGCCTGTGCCAGCAGGCCCTCCCCCGGCTCCGCCGCTTCGCCGCCGCAGCGCATGCCCTCGTGGTCGATGACGGTCAACGCCACCTGCTTGATGCCGAGGCCGATCAGGCCGATGCGCTCGGCCGCCGCGCGGCTCAGGTCGATGATGCGGCCCTGCGCATAGGGCCCGCGGTCGGTGATGCGCACCAGCACCTCGCTGCCGTTGACGAGGCTGCGCACGCAGACGCGGGTGTTGAACGGCAGCGTCTTGTGCGCGGCCGTCATGGCGCCCATGTCGAAGAGCTCGCCGCTGGCGGTCTTGCGGCGGTGGAACTGGATGCCGTACCACGAGGCCCCGCCGCGCTCGAAGATCTCGCGCGGCGCGCCGTCGCCCGGTACGCCGTCATCGGGCGTGTCGGTGTCCGACACCGCGAGGTCGTAGCGCACCGAGGGCACGTTCGAACGCGCTGCCGCACCCGGCGGGACCGACAGCTTGCGCGGCAGCGGCAGCAGCTTCGCGTCGTTGTTGTCGCCGGCTGCGCCGCCCTCGGTGGCGGGCGGCATCGTGCAGCCGGCCAGCGCGCAGGCCGCCGCGATCAGCGCGACGCGCAGCGGGTGTCGTGCTCGCAGGCGCCGCCACCCCATCAGTCGAGACGCTCCAGCACCGCCAGCGTCGCCGCCGACTGGTTCATCGTGTAGAAGTGCAGCGCCGGTGCGCCGCCCTCGCGCAGCCGCGTGCAGAGGTCGGTCACCACGTCGAGGCCGAAGGCCTTGATCGATGCGGTGTCGTCGCCGAAGCCTTGCAGCCGCAGGCGGATCCAGCGCGGGATCTCGGCGCCGCAGGCATCGGAGAAGCGCATCAGCTGGGTCGAGCTCGTGATCGGCATGATGCCGGGCACGATCGGCGTGTCGAGGCCGAGCCGGCGCACGTCGTCGACGAAGCGGAAGTAGGCCTCGGGGCTGAAGAAGTACTGCGTGATCGCCGAATCGGCGCCCGCCTTCACCTTGGCCGCGAAGGCCTGCAGATCGGCTTCGGGCGAGCGGGCCTGCGGATGCACCTCGGGGTAGCAGGCCACCTCGATGTGGAAGTCGCGGCCGGTCTCTTCGCGGATGAAGGCCACGAGGTCGCTCGCGTAGACGAACTCGCCGCCGATGCCGTAGCCGCTCGGCAGGTCGCCGCGCAGCGCCACGAGGCGCTTGACGCCCATGGCCTTCAGCTCGGCCAACTGCTCGCGCACAGTGGCGCGCGTAGCGCCGATGCACGAGAAATGGCTGGCGGCATCGACGCCCTCCGAAAGAATCTCCTGCACCGCGCCGAAAGTGCCCTGGTGCGTGGAGCCGCCGGCACCATAGGTGACGGAGCAGAACTCGGGCTTGCGCGCATACAGCTGCTGCCGCACCGCGCGCAGCTTGACCGCGCCCTCGGGCGTCTTGGTCGGAAAGAACTCGAAACTCAGCGGAAGGCGCACTGGCGTCCCCTCAAGCGCCGTCCGCGTGGACGGCATGAATGAAAAACTCGCGGTTGCCGTCGCCGCCGGCGATTGGGCTGTCGAACCACTGCAGCACGCGCAGCCCGAGCGCCTCGCAGGCGTCGTGCAGGCGCTTCTCGACCACCGCATACATCGCGGCGTCGCGCACGATGCCGCCCTTGCCGACCTGCCCCGGCTGCAGTTCGAACTGCGGCTTGACGAGCATCAGCAGGCGGCCGTCCTGAGCTAGGAAAGGCACGAGCGCCGGCAGCACCAGGGTGAGCGAGATGAACGACAGGTCGCCGACGACGAGGTCGAAGCGCGACCCGCCCTCGTCGCCGAGGTCGTCCGCCGACAGCGCACGCGCATTGACGCCTTCGATGGCGACCACGCGTTCGTCCTCGCGCAGCCGCGCATGCAGCTGGCCGTGGCCCACGTCCACGCCCACCACCTTCGCGGCGCCGCGCTGCAGCAGGCAGTCGGTGAAGCCACCGGTCGACTGGCCCACGTCGAGGCACAGCCGGCCCGCCGGATCCACGCCGCTGGCGGCGAGCGCACCTTCGAGCTTGAGCCCGCCGCGCGAGACGTAGCGCGCCTCGGCCGCGTCGGCGAGTTCGAGCTCGGCGGACTCGGGCACCTCGTCGCGGTTCTTCGCCACCGAGCGCCATTCGCCGCCCATGCCCGCATCGCGCCAGCGCATGCCGCCGGCGATCAGCCGCACCGCCTGCGAGCGCGACGCGGCCAGGCCGCGCTCCACCAGCAACTGGTCGGCGCGCATTCAGTAGCGGTAGGTGTCGGGCTTGTACGGGCCGTTCTTGCTCACGCCGATGTAGGCGGCCTGCGCATCCGTCAGCTCGGTCAGCATCGCGCCGACCTTCTTCAGGTGCAGGCGCGCGACCTTCTCGTCGAGGTGCTTCGGCAGCACGTAGACCTTGCCGGCCTGGTAGGCGTCGGGCTTGGTGAAGAGTTCGATCTGCGCGATGGTCTGGTTGGCGAACGACGACGACATCACGAAGCTCGGGTGGCCCGTGCCGCAGCCCAGGTTCACGAGGCGGCCCTTGGCCAGCAGGATGATCTTCTTGCCGTCGGGGAAGGTGATGTGGTCGACCTGCGGCTTGATCTCTTCCCACTCGTACTTCTCGATCGAGGCGACGTCGATCTCGTTGTCGAAGTGGCCGATGTTGCAGACGATCGCCTGGTCCTTCATGGCGGCCATGTGCTCGTGGCGGATCACGTCGCGGTTGCCGGTGGTGGTCACGAAGATGTCGGCCTTGTCGGCCGCGTATTCCATCGTGACGACCTTGTAGCCTTCCATCGCGGCCTGCAGCGCGTTGATCGGGTCGATCTCGGTCACCCACACCTGCGCCGACAGCGCGCGCAGCGCCTGGGCCGAGCCCTTGCCCACGTCACCGTAGCCGGCCACGCACGCGACCTTGCCGGCGATCATCACGTCGGTGGCGCGCTTGATGCCGTCCACCAGCGATTCGCGGCAGCCGTAGAGGTTGTCGAACTTGCTCTTGGTGACCGAGTCGTTCACGTTGATGGCGCGGAACAGCAGCGTGCCCTTGGCCGACATCTCGTTGAGGCGGTGCACGCCGGTGGTGGTTTCCTCGGTCACGCCGATGATCTCGGCCGACTTGCGCGTGTACCAGGTCGGGTCGACCGCGAGCTTGGCCTTGATGGCGGCGTAGAGGATGCGCTCCTCTTCGCTGCTCGGGTTGGCGAGCACGCCCTGGTCCTTCTCGGCGCGCTGGCCCAGGTGCATCAGCAGCGTGGCATCGCCGCCGTCGTCGAGGATCATGTTCGGGCCTTCGCCCTTCGAGCCCTTGGGACCGAAGTCGAAGATCGCATGGGTGTAGTCCCAGTAGTCCTTCAGCGACTCGCCCTTGATCGCGAACACCGGCGTGCCTGCGGCGGCGATGGCGGCGGCGGCATGGTCCTGCGTCGAGAAGATGTTGCACGAGGCCCAGCGCACCTGCGCGCCGAGCGCCTGCAGCGTCTCGATCAGCACCGCGGTCTGGATTGTCATGTGCAGCGAGCCGGTGATGCGCGCGCCCTTGAGCGGCTGCGACTTCGCGAATTCCTCGCGGATCGCCATGAGGCCGGGCATTTCGGTCTCGGCGATCTTGATTTCCTTGCGGCCCCAGGCGGCAAGCGAGAGGTCGGCGATCGCCTGGTCGGCCGAGGAGACGGGGGTGGGCTTGAGAACAGCGCTCATGAGAACTCCAACAAAGCTGGTTTGAAAGATGCCACTGCGTTCGGGGGAAAAGGACTCACCGCGAGAACAGCGGGTGAGCGTGGTTGCGATGTGGTCCGAGCCTCACGCCTGATGGCGCTGCAACGCTCCTCGGAAGCGGGCATTGTAGACGGCGGCCAAAGCCGCGCCAAAGGCCCGGCTTTGGCTGAAGCGTGTCAGCCCTAAGTTTTATTGACCTTTTGTTACGATTTTCGACGGTTCGGTTCAAGAGCCAGCCGGCTCGCTGCCGAGTCCCATCTGAAAAAAGAGGGCACGAACATGAGGGTTACGACACTTTTCGCGGGCTGGGGCATGGCCGCCCTGCTCGCGGCCTGCGGGGGCGGAGGAGGAGGAGCAAGCGGCTCCGGCGGCGGACTTTCGCTGTCGGGCGGCAGTGCGAAGCCGGAAGTCGCGGCGGCCAAGACCCTGGACGTCGCGGACGCTCGCAGCGGCAGCTACCGCGTCTACGCCGCCAACGGGACGCAGCAGCAACTGTCGGTGGACTTCGACACCGGCAGCTACACGATGACGGACAACCTCGGCGGCACGGAATCCGGCACCTTCAGCGAGGACTTCACCGAACCGGGCACCTACGTCTTCGCCAGCGGCCGCATCACCACGGCCGCCAACACCGCGCGCTTCCGCGTGACGACGGACGCCATCGTCGGCGCCTTCCCCTTCGCCACGGCCTACACGAGTCCCGCGACCTATGCCGCACAGCCCTTCGTCGCCGCGCGCGACTTCGTCGGCACCGCGGCCGAGCTGGACGGCACCTACAACCGCTTCAGCGTGACGCGCAGCCCGGGCGGCGCGCAGGACTCGTCGATTCTCTCGCTGCGCCTCTCCGGCGCGGGCACGGTGCTCGAAATCTGCACCGACGCCGTGATCTACAGGATCGACCTGTGCCCCGTCGCATCGAAGCGCACCTATGCGGTCGCCGCCGGTGCCGACGGCAGCTGGATCGCGACGAACGTGGCCAACGCCGGCGACGTCGCCAGCTTCCGCATGGCGCGCATCGGGGGCCAGAACGTGTACCTCGCGGGCGGCGCCAGCACCTCGCCGACGATGCAGCAGTTCATGCGCATCGGCCTGCCCGAATCGTCGAACTGGCCCGCCACGCGCGGCGTCGGCGGCGCGACCACCGGCAGCTGGGGCGCCAACCTGATCGATGCCACCAGCTCGGTCCGCACGAGCACCGGTACCGACGGCACCTACGGAACGCTGACGATGCCCGTGGGCGGCATCCTGGCGCTGCAGCCGGAAGGAATCCGCAGCGTCAACAGCGGCGGCACGAGCAAGTACTTCGCCATGCAGGGCGGAGCGCTCTCGGTCCTGGTGGGCGCGCGCAACCCGGGCACCCAGGGTTACATCCAGCTCAACCTGATCGACACCGGCACCGCCCCGGACGCGCGCAACGGCCGCTACAAGGTCTATGCGACCAACGGCTCGCGACAGACGCTGGCGCTCAACATGGACAGCAAGCGCTATGAAATGACCGACGAAGCCGGCGCGATCGCCGCCGGCACGTTCGCCGAGGACACAAGCGAGGCCGGCAGCTTCATCTTCGACAGCGCCCGCATCACCAGCCCCGCCAACACGGCTCGCTTCCGCCTCGCCACGGACACGGTGATCGGTTCGTTTCCGTTCGCGGTCGCGTACGCCACGCCGGTGAGCTACAGCGTGCGTCCGTTCGTCGCGTCGCGCGCACTGGTGAAGACGCAGGCCGATCTCGCGGGCACCTACAACCGCTTGGGCATCAACCTCGCGGCCGGTACCGCCGATTCGTCGATCACGCAGATCCAGATCGCCAGCGGCGGCGCCACGCTCTATGCCTGCAACGACGCCGGCATCTACCGCATCGACAACTGCCCGGCGGCTTCGCTGCGGACCTATGCAGTCTCGGCCGGACCGACCGTCGACACCTGGCACATCGCGAACGTGGCAAACCCGGCCGACAGCGGGAATTTCGCGGTGGCGCGCATGGGCGGCGAGAACATCTATCTCTCGGCCGGCGCCGTGGCGGCAGCGCCGACCACCTCGATCTTCCGCATCGGCCTGCCGGAACGCGCCATCTGGCCCACGACGTCCGCGCGCGGCGGCGCGAGCAACGGCAGCTGGGGCGGCAGCGCCGTCGATGCCTCGAGCTACGCGCGCACGCAGCTGCTGCCCGACGGCAGCACGGGTACGCTCGCCGCGAGCCTGGGCGCCGTCGGCCTCGGCGGGCCGCTCAACATGCGCGTCGCATCGTTCGGCGGTTCAACACTCCACTTCGCGAGCCAGAGCAGCAAGCTTTTCGCCATGGTCGGGGCGCGCAACCCGGCCACGGCCGGCGCCATCGAGATCAGCCTGATCGACTGACCCACGGTTTTCCGTGTCCGGGGCCGCACGCCGCATTGCGCAGCGCGCGGCTTTTTTTCGGCGTCCGGAGCGGCGGCGTGGACCGGCACCCAGGGAAATCCCGCAGACTTTTTTGCAGCTGCCGCAAGCCCTGCAATGGTCGCTCGGCGTATCGTCGCGGTGGATCCCATCGCCCACACGACCCAGGAGACACCGCACCATGGCCACTGCCAAGAAAACCGCCGCCAGGAAGAGCACCGCCGCCAGCAGCAGCGGAAGCAGCGGCACCAGGAAGGCGGCGCCCGACGCGTCGGAGATGTTCAACCCGCTCAAGGCCATGGCCGACCGGCTGCAGGACCTCGACGTCGCCGGCGGCGCGGGCAAGGTGCTGGAGAACAGCCGCAAGGACCTCCAGGCGCTCATGGAGGCGAACGAGAAGTCCTTCCAGGGGCTGCAGACCCTGGTGCAGCGCCAGACCGAGATGATCAAGCAGGCGATCGGCGAATGGCAGTCGGCGGCCAAGGGCATGCCGGGCAAGGATGCCAAGGAGAACCTCGCCAAGCTCGACGAGCTCGGCCGCCAGTCGTTCCAGCGCGCCGTGGACGACATCAAGGAGCTCGCGAGCCTGGCTGCGAAGTCGCAGGCCGACGCCTTCGAGGTGGTACGTCAGCGCATCCAGGCCAACGTGGATGAAGTGACGCAGATGCTGAAGCGCAAGTAGGCCACGCAGGCGATCTGTTCAGCGCTGTGGCGCGAAGCGCCTGCCCCCGTCATGTCGTGCGCGCTTCGGGGGCCGAACGGCTGTTGTATGAACCCCACCCGGTCCGTCGGTTTCAGCGCGGATTTGCTACTTAGAGCACAAAGACCGCAACATTTTTCTCCGGTCCTGCGGCCGTCCACTCACAATCCCGTGTCGAGTCGTAACGATAGATATCGAGGTAGTGAGGAATGCGCGCGAATCTTCCATTGGGGTGGGGCACGGTATTGTTGTCGGTCTTGCTGGCCGGGTGCGGTGGATCCGGTAGCAGCGGCACTGCCGCCCTTCAAGTTCCGACCAAGTCAGGCAGTGCCGAAACCGGCCCCAGGACCGAGGCCCCCGCCCCCGCCCCGGCCGCGAGCACGGCCCCGGTCCTGATCGAGTCCCGGGTCCAGACGTCGGACAAAGCGGCCGTCGACGTCAGTCCATTCAAGGACCGCGTGCTTCATCGCGGTCCGGCTCCTCAGCAAGTCGTTCTGCCTGCCTTGCCTGCGGAAAGCACCTTCCCGCTGAAGGCGGCGCCCTCGGTCTTCGGAGTGCCGGCCAAGATCGGTGTTGCGCGCGAGATTCCCCAAAGCGCCACGACCGAAGCCGTGGCAACCATGACGAACTGGACGCCGTCCGAACGCGGCGGGAATTCGGCCGCGTGGCGCATCGTCTCGCCGAAGGCCAAGGGCGTTCGTCTGGGCTTGCGTGTCGAGCATCTCCCACTGGGCTCGCAGGTCCGTTTCTATGGCGATGCAGGCGACAAGATGTACGAAGTGTCCGCCCACGAGATTGCCACGGTCATTCAGCGCAACATCGACGCAGGCGATTCGAGCGACAGCGCGCGGATCTACTGGTCGCCCAACATGGGCGGCGAAGCCCTCACGGTCGAAGTCGAGATCCCGCCGAATGCTGCGACGGAATCGGTCAAGATCGCGCTTCCCATGTTGTCGCACGTGAATATCGACATCACGGATCGCGCATCGTTCGACAAGATCGGCGAAGCTGGCAGTTGCACTTTGGACGTGAGTTGCGACTCTCAATACGATGCGCTCAGCAAGTCCGTCGCGTTGATGGATTTCGTCAAGGATGGAAGCAACTATGTCTGCACCGGCACGTTGCTCAACGACCGCATGTCGACCGGCACGCCGTACTTCCTGAGCGCGAACCACTGCATCTCCAGCCAGACGGTCGCCTCGACGCTCTACACCTTGTGGTTCTTCAAATCCGCGAGCTGCAACAGCACGCAGGTCAGTCCGGCCCTGGCGGCCCGGACCTCCGGCGCCACGCTCCTGTACAACCAGGCCAGCACCGACACTTCCTTCATGCGGCTGAACTCGCAGCCTCCAGCCGGCGCGCTGTTTGCCGGATCGAGTCCCTTTGGACCCGACCTGTTCAACGGCCTTTCGAATTCCGTCTACGGGGTCCACCATCCCAAGGGCGACCTGCAGAAGTACAGCGAGGGGACCTATATCGGAACCGCGACCTGCGATCTCGACAGCTGCCGATTCTCCTCGAGCACTGCCGCCACCCACCTGGCAGTGAGGTGGTACCGGGGAGTGACCGAAGGCGGGAGCAGCGGCTCAGGTCTTTTCCGCAAGCTCAATGGCAAGGACTATCTTGTCGGGCAGTTGCAGGGAGGTGCTGCATCCTGCAGCCAGCCTTTCGGGTACGACTTCTACGGGCGTTTCGATCTACCATTCCACGCCGCGCTGCAGCAGTGGCTCGATGCCCCGTCGACCACGGTACGCACGACCGTCTACCGCTTCTACAACACCCGGACCGGCGCGCATTTCTATACCGCCAACGTACCGGAGCGGGACTTGGTGATTTCCAAGCTGCCGGAGTACAACTACGAAGGCCCCGCCTTCTTCGCGTTCGGTGCTCAGGCGCCCGGTACGACGCCGGTTCACAGGTTCTACAACACGCGCAACGGCACGCACTTCTACACCATTGATGAGCGGGAGCGCGCGAACATCGTCGCCACGCTGCCGTGGTATCACTACGACCACGTCACATGGTTTGCCAGCACAGGGGAAGTCAACGGTGCCCAGCCGATGTTCCGCTTCTACCATGCACGCAATCAAACTCACTTCTACACAATGAACGCGAGCGAGCGCGACAGCATCCGCCAGAATCTTCCCGAGTACGCCTACGAAGGCGCGCGTTATTTCGCCTGGGGCGGTCCATGAACTGACGCGGCGGATGCGGCACGGCTGGGCAGCGCGTTCAGCACGACTGGCATCAAGGTGGGCCCGCACTGACGGCGACTGCCCACACGCCGCAAATCAATCGATCAGCGCGCGCCGCACGTCTTCCTGCAGACTTCGCAGATGCTCGCGCATCGCGGCGCGGGCGCGTTCGGCGTCGCGCGCACGCAGGGCGCCGATGATCTCGCCGTGCTCGTCGTGGTTCTCGCGCTGGCGGTGCAGGGGGCTGTGCAGGCGGAACAGGCGCGCGTTGACGCGCAGTTCCTCCACCAGCCGCGGGAACACCACGTTGCCGCTGGCGGTGGCGATCAGCAGGTGGAAGCGGTCGTCGAAATGCCAGTGCTCGGTCTCGCTGTGCTCGCCGGCGCCGAGGGCGCGTGCATCGGCTTCGAGCGCCTCGATCTCGGCGTCGGTGATCTTCGCGACGGCCAGGGCGATGGCCTCGCACTCGATCACCTCGCGCGCGCGCATGCAGTCGAAATACTCCTTGGTGCCGAGGGCGCGCACCGCGTAGGAGCGCGCATCGCGCCGCACCAGCAGCCCTTCGCCGGCCAGGCGCACCAATGCTTCGCGCATCGGGGTGCGCGAGATGCCCAGGTCCTCGGCGAGCCGTGCCTCCTGCAGCGGGCTGCCGGCGGAGATCTGGCGGTCGAGGATCAGGGTGCGCAGCCGTTCGTAGGCCTGCTCGGCCAGGCTGGCGGAGCGCACCTCCAGCGGTGCGATCGTGATGGTGGCGGGCTGCGTGGGACTGGGAAGGCTGGGCATGCGAAGAAAAGCGTGAGCCACGAGGGCGAGCGAGCTTATCAGGGCCTTGCGAAGTACACCGGCGGCCGGTTCACAGCCATTTGTCGAGCGGATTGCCGGCGTTGGGCGCGCGCGGCCGCAGGCAGGGCAGGAACTCGCCCGAGCCCGGCTCGGCCTGGAACACGCCGTCCTGCCACACCACGCGGCCGCGCGACACCGTGAGGCCTGGCCAGGCGCGCAGCTTCATGCCTTCGTAGGGGGTGTAGTCGGCGTCGTGGTGCAGCATCTCGTTGGAGAGCAGCTTTTCGCGGCCCTCGGCGAACACGTCCCAGACCACGAAGTCGGCGTCGCTGCCCACGGCGATGGTGCCCTTGCGCGGGTAAAGACCGTAGAGCCGCGCGGGGTTGGTGGCCGTGAGCTCGACGAAGCGGTGGATGTCGATGCGGCCCTTGAGCACGCCCTCGCTCATCAGGAGCGGCAGACGCGTCTCGACGCCCGGGATGCCGTTGGGGATGCGGTCGAACGAGGCATCGTCGCCGGCCACGCGCTTGCCGTCGCTGCCGTTCATGTTGAAGGGCGCATGGTCGGACGAGAGGATGGTGAACAGCCCGCTCGACAGCCCGTTCCAGATGAACTGCTGGTTCGCCTTGTCGCGCGGCGGCGGGCTGCAGATGCAGCGCGCGCCGTGCATCGGGTCGTCGGGGTCAATGCCGAGGTCCTCGGCGCTCAGGAACAGGTACTGCGGACAGGTCTCGGCATGGATCGGCAGGCCGCGTCCGCGCGCCCAGTGGATCTGCTCGACCGCCTCGCGGCCCGAGACGTGGACGATCAGGATGGGCGTGTCGACCAGCTCCGCCAGCGCGATGGCGCGGTGCGTGGCCTCGCGCTCGACCGCCATCGGCCGCGAGCTCGCGTGGTAGCGCGGCGCGGTCAGGCCGGCATCGAGCAGCTGCTCGGTGAGCCAGGCGATGCAGTCGCTGTTCTCGGCATGGATCATGGTCATCGCGCCATGGCGCCGCGCGGTGGCGAGCACTTCGAGGATCTGCCGGTCCTCGAGCTTGAGGTCGTCGTAGGTCATGTAGACCTTGAAGGAGGTGTAGCCCTTCTCGATCAGCAGCGGCAGCTCGCGCCGGGTCACGTCGCGCGTGGCGTCGGAGACGATCAGGTGGAAGGCGTAGTCGATCACCGCCTTGCCCTCGGCGCGGCGGTGGTAGTCGTCGACCGCCTCCTGGATGCTGTGTCCCTTCTGCTGTGCCGCGAAGGGCAGCACGGTGGTGGTGCCGCCGCAGGCCGCGGAGCGCGTGCCGGAGAGAAAGTCGTCGGCGAAGCGCGAGCCGTCGCTCGTGGGCTGGTCGAAGTGGCAGTGGCCGTCGACGCCGCCGGGCGTCACCAGCCGTCCGGCGGCGTCGATCTCGCGCGCGGCGCTCGCATCGAGCCCCTGGGCAATGGCATGGATGCG
The DNA here is from genome assembly GCF_029893635.1 of Variovorax sp. TBS-050B. Taxonomy (NCBI): domain Bacteria; kingdom Pseudomonadati; phylum Pseudomonadota; class Betaproteobacteria; order Burkholderiales; family Comamonadaceae; genus Variovorax; species Variovorax sp. TBS-050B. The sequence goes on from NZ_JARXYR010000002.1 coordinate 791,804, forward strand.
TCCGCCGCGCACGCCGATGTCGGCGATGTAGCGGTCGCCCACGGTGGCGATGTCGGCGTTGCGCAGGATCAGGTCGTAGGTGGTGCTCATCTCGGCGGTCCTCAGCGCTGTTCGAGCGCGGGTTCGGCAGTCACGGGGGCCGCGGCAGCGTCGCCGTGGGCGCGGCCGTAGTGGCGCTCGATGCGGCGCTGGATGAAGTCCCACGCCGTGGTCATCAGCAGATAGTAGATGGCCGCGACGATGAACAGCTCCAGCACCATGAACTTCTCCTGGATCAGCACCTGCGTGCGCCGCAGCAGCTCTTCCATCGAGATCACGGAGGTGATCGACGTGGTCTTGAGCAGTCCGTTGATGCTGTTGCCGAGCGTGGGCACGATCAGCCGCATCGCCTGCGGCATGACGATGTAGCGCATGGTCTGCGCGCTGCTGAAGCCGACCGCGCGCGCGGCGTTCGTCTGCCCCGCCGGGACCGACTGGATGCCGCCGCGCACGATCTCCGCGAGGTAGGCGGCCTCGTTGAGGACCAGGCCCAGCAGCGCCGACTCGATCACCGACAGCTTGAGCCCGAGTTGCGGCAGGCCCGTGTAGATGATGATCAGCTGCACCAGGAGCGGCGTGCCGCGGAACACCCAGATGTAGAAGTGCGCCGGCGCCGCCAGCCATCGGCGGCTCGACAGGCGCGCGAGCGCCAGCGCGAAGCCGACCACGAGCCCGCCCGCGATGGCCGCGAGCGTGAGCCACAGCGTGGTCACCGCGCCGCTGAGCAGGTACGGATTGAACAGGTAGTCGACGAATCCCGACCAGCTCCAGCCTTGTCCCATGAGCGTTCCTTCGTTGCGTGACGGCCCGGGCCGGTGCTCAGCCCGCGGGGCCCTTGACGGCCACGGCGCCCTCGACGGCCTTGACGCCGTACTGGTCGAACAGCTTCTGGAAGCTGCCGTCGGCCTTCATGTCGTTCATGACCTTGGCCATGGCGGCGGCGAGGTCCTTGTTGCGCGTGGCCAGCGCCACCGGCGTCGGAAACAGGCCGTGCAGCACGCGCTCGAAGTCGCCGCGCTTCTGGTATTCGGCACCGGTCGAATCGATCGACAGCGCCACCTCGACCTGCCCCGCGCGCAGCGCCTGGAAGGCCATCGCGAAGTTCTCGAAGGTGCGGATGTTCATGCCCTTCATGCCCTTGTCGGTCAGCTGCTTGTCGAGTTCGCGCGCCTTGCGCTCCTCGAAGCCGCCGAGCTCGACGCCGATGCTCTTGCCTGAGAGGTCGTCCACCTTGGCGATCTTCAGCGGGTTGCCCTTGGCGGTGCTGATGCTGATCGCCTGGTCTTCGTAGATCAGCATCTGCATCAGCTTCGCGCGCTCGTCGGTGTAGAAGATGCCGGTGTTGATCACGTCCCAACGCCCGGCCTGCAGGCCCGGGATCATGGCCGAGAACTCGATGCGCACGTACTCGGGCGTCAGGCACAGGCGCTTGGCGATCTCCTCGCCGAGCTGGACGCGCATGCCCTTGAGCGTGCCGGACTGGTCGACGAACTGCATCGGCGGCAGCGTCGGGTTGACCGACATGATCAGCGCGCCCTTCTTGACGAGGGCCGAATCGGGCACCGGCGACTTGCAGGCCTGCGCATGGGCGATGCCCGCGCCGAAGACGAAGAGTGCCGTGGCCGATGCGAGAGCGGGAAGCAGTTTCATGGTGAGGTCCTTCGGGTGTGAACGGGACAGCAAAGTGGGAAAACGAAAGAAAGGGAGCGAAGGCGCCGCGGCTCAGGCGCGGATCGAGTCGAGCAGTTCGAGCCGCGCGAGCTCGCGCCGCAGCTCGGCCGCATCGGCGTCCGGCAGCGGCAGGCGCGGGGCGCGCGGCTGGCCCACGGGCAGCCCCATCATCGTGAGCCCCTGCTTCGAGGCCGCCACGTAGCGGTGACCGCCGACCCAACGCACGATCGGCAGCATTTCCTTGTAGAGCGCGAGCGCCGCGGGCATGTCGCGCTCGTCGGCCACCAGTTCGAACAGCCGCGCCGACATCTTCGGAATCAGGTTCGAGCACACGGCCACCCAGCCCTGCGCGCCGAGCCAGAACGACTCGTAGCCCAGGATGCCGGCGAACACCGTCATGCGGTCGCCGCACAGTTCGATGATGTCGCGCACGCGCGTGACCTCGAGCGTGGACTCCTTGATGTAGCGGCAGTTGTCGATGCGCGAGAGCCGCGCCACGAGTTCGGGCTTCAGGTCGACGTTGGCGGTGGCGGGGTTGTTGTAGACCATGATCGGAATGCCGATCGCCTCGCCCACCTTGCGGTAGTGCGCGAACAGTTCGTCGTCGGTGGGCGTGCTGTAGAAGGGCGGGATGATCATCACGCCGTCGGCGCCCATGGTCTCGGCTTCGCGGCTCAGTCGCACGCATTCGTCCGTCCACTCCGCGCCCGTGCCGATCAGCACCGGCACGCGTTTTGCTGCAGTGCTCACGCAGGTTTCGATCACCAACTGCCGCTCCTCGGGCGTCAGCGACAGGAATTCACCGGTGCTCCCCAGCGGGATCAGACCGTGGATGCCCTGCTCGATCTGCCAGTCGACCAGCTTCTTCAGGGCCGGCACATCGACCTGCCGGCCGTCGGCGGTCATGGGGGTGATGAGCACCGTGTAGGTGCCTCGAAAGGCTGTCATGGGGCAAATCCTCGAAAAACGGGACGAAGCGGTATATGTATACGTGCAGTATACGTATACAATGAACGCCGTCAATCCGGTTTTCGTTTTTGCCCCTTTTCATGCGCGCCAGACTGAACCACCCCGCCATCGCCCCGGCCGGGCGCCCCGTGCGCTTCTGGTACGACGGCCAACCCATCGAGGGCCTGGAGGGGGAAACCATTGCCGCGGCGCTCGCCGCGAGCGGCGTCAAAGCGCTGCGCCACACGCGTGGCGGCGAACGCCGGGGTCTTTATTGCGGCATGGGTGCCTGCTTCGACTGCCTCGTGACCGTGGACGGCCGCGCGAGCCAGCGCGCCTGCCTGACGAAAGTCGCCGACGGCCAGCAGGTGCGCTCCGCGATGCCGGCCGGCGCCGCCGGCGATCCACTGCATCCGCTCGCGCCCGAGCCCGCGGCCGAGCCCCTGCGCCGCGACGTCGACCTGCTGGTGGTGGGTGCGGGCCCGGCCGGGCTCTCGGCGGCGCTGGCCGCGCGGCGCGCCGGCGCGGGGGTGCTGGTGCTGGACGAACGGCTGCAGTCCGGCGGCCAGTTCTACAAGCCGCTCGCGCCCTCGCAACGGGCCGCCACGCCGGCCGACCGCCAGTTCGCCGACGGGCTCGCGCTCGAACGCGCGGTGCGCGACGCGGGCGTCGAGATCGCGCAGGGCGCGCAGGTCTGGGCCGCCTTCTCGCCGCGCGAGGTGGCGGCGATCGTCGAAGGCCGCGCCGCCGTCATCGGCTGCCGGCAACTGGTGATCGCACCCGGCGCCTACGAACGCCCCGTGCCTTTCCCGGGCTGGACGCTGCCCGGCGTGATGACCACCGGCGCCGGCCAGACGCTGGCACGTGCCTACCGGGTCGCGCCCGGCCGGCAGATCGTGGTCGCGGGCAACGGGCCACTGAACCTTCAGCTCGCCGCAGAACTGCTCGCGGGCGGCGCCGAGGTGGTGGCCGTGCTCGAATCGGCCGCGCGCCCTTCGCCCCGCCACTGGCGCGAACTGCTCGCCGCCGCGCGCACCGCCCCCGACCTGCTGCGCGACGGCTGGCGCTACCTGCGGCAATTGCGCGCGCACGGCGTCCCCCTGCTGTGGGAACACGCCGTCATCGCCGCCGAGGGCGAAGCCGATGCCGCCGGCGGCCTGCGCGCGGTGCAGGTGGCGCGCATCGACGCGCAGGGCCAGGCGGTGCCCGGAAGCCAGCGCCGCCTCGAAGCCGACACGCTGTGCCTGGGCTACGGCTTCATCCCTTCGACCGAACTCGCGCGCATGCTCGGTTGCGCGCACCGGGTGGCGCCGCGCCATCTGGGCTATCTCGCCACCGTGACGCAGGAAGACGGCGCCACCAGCGTGCCCGGCGTCTACGTGGTGGGCGACGGCGCCGACCTGGGCGGCTCGCGCGTGGCGCTGGCGCGCGGCACGCTGGCCGGCACCGCCGCGGCACGCCAACTCGGGCTGCAGGCGGCCGAGCCCGCCGAGACACGCCGGCAACTTCACCGCGCCGAATGCTTTCAGCAGGCGCTGTGGTCGCTCTACGCGCCGCCGCCCGTCACGCTGGCCGCGGTGTCCGACGACACGCTGCTGTGCCGCTGCGAGGAGATCAGCTTCGGCTCGGTGCGCGAACAGATCCGCGCCGGTGCCGACACGCTGGCCGCGCTCAAGCGCAACACGCGGCTCGGCATGGGCCGCTGCCAGGCGCGCTACTGCGCCGCGACCGCGGGCCGGCTGGTGGCCGAGCTCACGGGCCGGCCACCCGCGGCCGAGCAGTACTTCGCGCCGCGCCCGCCGGCCAAGCCGGTGCCCGCGGGCGCGCTCGGCTTCGAGAAGCCCGAATGGGGCGGCCACAAGCCGGCCATCACGCCCAACCTCGCGCGGCCCGTGGGGCAGGCGCCGTTCGAGACGCTGCAGACCGACGTGCTGGTGATCGGCGCCGGCGTGCTCGGCGCCTGCCTCGGCTACTACCTTTCGAAGGCCGGCCAGGACGTGACGGTGGTCGACCGCGACGACGTCAACCTGCAGGCCTCCGGTGCCAACGCCGGCAGCCTGCATGTGCAACTGCTCTCGTTCGACTTCGGCGCCAAGGCACAGGAAGGCGGCGGGCCGGCCGCGGCCACGCTGCCGCTCGGGCCGATGTCGGTGCGCCTGTGGCAGGAGATCGAGGCCGACTGCGGCGAGGACCTGGAAATCAAGATCACCGGCGGCCTGATGGTCGCCGACAGCGAAGCCGGCATGCGCTTTCTCGAGAGCAAGGCCGCGCTCGAACGCAGCCACGGCATCGAGGCGCAGGTGATCGACGGCACCGAGCTGCGGCGGCTCTCGCCCGCGCTCTCGGACAAGCTGCTGGGCGCCGAGCTCTGCCCGATGGAGGGCAAGATCAACCCGCTGCGCGCCACCTACGCCGTCGCGCGCCGCGCGCAGGCCCAGGGCGCGCGCATGCTGCGCGGCTGCGACGTGCAGGCGATCGAGGCGCTGCCGGGCGACGGCGCCGGCTACCTCGTGCGCACCTCGCGCGGCACCATCGGTGCGGGCTGCATCGTCAATGCGAGCGGCGCCTGGTCGAGCACCATCGGCCGCATGCTCGGCGTGGCCATCCCCGTGAAGGGCGCGCCGCTGCAGATGATCGTGACCGAGCCGGCGCCACCGCTGGTGAACCACCTCGTCGCGCATGCCGACCGGCACCTGAGCCTCAAGCAGGCCGCGAGCGGCGGGCTCATCATCGGCGGCGGCTGGACCGCCGCCTTTTCCGAGGACATGCGCCTGAACCGCGCCGTGCGCGAGAGCATCGAGGGCAACCTCTGGGTCGCGCGCCATGTGCTGCCCGCCGTCGGCGGCCTGCACGTGGTGCGCTGCTGGGCCGGCATGAACGTGAACATCGACGGCGCGCCCATCCTCGGCGAAGTGCCGGGCCGCCCCGGCTTCTTCAACGCCGTCACCTCCAACGGCTACACGCTCGCGCCCATCGCCGCGCGGACCGTCGCCGATCTCGTGGTGCACGGCCGCACGGGCATCGACATCACGCCCTTCCGCATCGACCGATTCCTCTGACCTTCATCACCGCCATGACCGACACAGCCCTCGCGCGCGGCACGCTGCGCGACTTCATCGACACCCACTTCGACGAGCAGGTGCGCACCCTCGCCGAACTGGTGCGCTGCCCCTCCGACAACCCGCCCGGCGACTGCGCGCCGCATGCCGAACTCTCGGCGCGCCTGCTCGAAGCAATGGGCTTCGAGGTCGAGCGCCATGCGGTGCCGGCCGAATTCGCCGCCGCGCACGGCATGCGCAGCGTCACCAACCTGATCGTGCGCGTGCGCTTCGGCGACGGCGGCCCCGTGGTGGCGCTCAATGCGCATGGCGACGTGGTGCCGCCCGGCGCCGGCTGGAGCGTCGATCCCTACGGCGGCGAAGTGCGCGACGGCTGGCTCTACGGCCGCGGCGCCGCGGTGTCGAAGTCCGACTTCACGACCTACGCCTTCGCGCTGCGCGCCCTGCGGCACCTGGCCGCCTCGGGCACGCCGCTCGCGGGTGCGGTCGAGCTGCACCTGACCTATGACGAGGAGACGGGCGGCATGGCCGGTCCGGGCTGGATTCTTTCGCAGGGCCTGAGCCGGCCCGACTTCGTGCTCTCGGCCGCGTTCTCGCACCACGTGGTGGTGGCGCACAACGGCTGCCTGCACTTGGAAGTGACCGTGCGCGGCACCTCCGCGCACGCCGCCCGGCCCGACACCGGCCACGACGCGATCGAGGCCGCGGCCACGCTGCTGCCCGCGCTCTACCGCTACCGCGACGGCCTTGCGGACCGGCCCTCGCGCACGCCCGGCATCACCCATCCCACGATGGTGGTCGGGCTGATCGAAGGCGGCATCAACACCAACGTGGTCGCCGACAAGCTGAGCCTGCGCATCGACCGCCGCATCGTGCCCGAGGAATCGCCCGAGGCGGTCGAGGCCGAGCTGCGCGAGGTCATCGCATCCGCCTGCCGCGCCCTGCCGGGCATCTCGGTCGAGACGCGCCGCATCCTGCTCGCCCGCCCCTTCGCGCCCGCCCCCGGCGCCGACGCATTCGCCGCGCTGGTCTGCCGGGAGGCGAGCGAGGTCATGGGCAAGCCCGTGACGCCGATCGGCGTGCCGCTCTACACCGATGCGCGGCTCTACAGCGAGGCCGGCATCCCGACCGTGATGTACGGCGCCGGGCCCGAGTCGCTGCTCGAGGCCAACGGCCACCGCGCCGACGAGCGCGTGCCGCTCGACGAACTGCGCCGCGCCACCTGGGTGGTGGCCAACGTCCTGCACCAGCTGCTGACGCGCGACACCGCCCAGGAGGCCCGCCCATGATCGAGATCAGCCACGTCGACAAGCACTACGGCGCCTTCCAGGTGCTGACCGACTGCAGCACCGAGGTCCGCAAGGGCGAGGTGGTCGTGGTCTGCGGCCCCTCGGGCTCGGGTAAGTCCACGCTCATCAAGTGCGTCAATGCGCTGGAGCCGTTCCAGCGCGGGCGCATCACCGTCGACGGCGTCTCGGTCGGCGATCCCAAGACCGACCTCAACCGGCTGCGCGCCCGCGTCGGCATGGTGTTCCAGCATTTCGAGCTGTTTCCGCATCTCTCGATCGAGGAGAACCTCTCGATCGCGCAGCGCAAGGTGCTCGGCCGCGGCGCCGACGAGGCGCGCGCCACCTCGATGGCGCTGCTGCAGCGTGTCGGCATGCGCAGCCATGCGCACAAGTACCCGAGCCAGCTTTCGGGCGGCCAGCAGCAGCGCGTGGCGATCGCCCGCGCGCTCGCGATGAACCCGGTCGCGATGCTGTTCGACGAGCCCACCTCGGCGCTCGACCCCGAGATGGTCAACGAGGTGCTCGACGTCATGGTCGAGCTGGCCCGCGAAGGCATGACGATGATGTGCGTGACGCACGAGATGGGCTTCGCGCGCCAGGTCGCGCACCGCGTCATCTTCATGGACCGCGGCCGCATCGTGGAGGACTGCGCGAAGGAGGAGTTCTTCGGCAACCCGGGCGGGCGCCCGGAGCGGGCGCAGCAGTTCCTGTCGAAGATCCTCACGCATTGACCCGGGCTGCGGCGCTGCGGGGGGCGCTCTTTTAAAATCGCGCATTGTCCCCGCCGATTGCCCATCTTGTCCTTTCTCGCCGAAACCCGCCGCCGTCGCACCTTCGCGATCATTTCCCACCCCGACGCCGGCAAGACCACGCTGACCGAGAAGCTGCTGCTGTTCTCGGGCGCGATCCAGATCGCCGGCTCGGTGAAGGCGCGCAAGGCCTCGCGCCATGCCACTTCCGACTGGATGGAGATCGAGAAGCAGCGCGGCATCTCGGTGGCCTCGTCGGTCATGCAGATGCTGTACCGCGACCACGTGATCAACCTGCTCGACACGCCGGGCCACAAGGACTTCTCGGAAGACACCTACCGCGTGCTCACCGCCGTCGACTCGGCGCTGATGGTGATCGACGCGGCCAACGGCGTGGAAGCGCAGACGCGGCGGCTGATCGAGGTCTGCCGGCAGCGCGACACGCCGATCATCACCTTCGTCAACAAGATGGACCGCGAGGTGCGCGAGCCGCTCGACATCCTCGACGAGGTGGAGCGCGAGCTCGGCATGCCCTGCGTGCCGATGACCTGGCCCGTGGGCCAGGGCAAGAGCTTCCGCGGCATCATGAACCTGCGCACGCAGGCGATGACGGTGTTCGAGTCGGGCAGCGAGCGTCTGCCGCAGGACTTCGAGACCATTCCGCTCGCCGACCGCGACACGCTCGCGCGCCGCTTCGGCGCCGACTTCGAGCATGCGATCGAGAGCATGGAGCTCGCCACCGGCGCCTCGCCCGAATGGGACCACGAGGCCTTCCTCGCCGGCAAGCAGACGCCGGTGTTCTTCGGCTCGGGCGTGAACAACTTCGGCGTGATGGAAGTGCTGGACGCGCTCGTCGACCTCGCGCCCTCGCCGCGGCCGCGCACCAGCACCACGCTGGTCAACCGCCAGCCGGTGGTGAAGGAGATCCAGCCCGAGGACAAGGACTTCGCGGGCGTGGTCTTCAAGGTGCAGGCCAACATGGACGCCAACCACCGCGACCGCATCGCCTTCGTGCGCATGGCCTCGGGCAAGTACACGCCGGGCATGAAGCTCAAGGTGCAGCGCACCGCCAAGGAGCTGCGCCCGACCAGCGTCGTCACCTTCATGAGCCAGCGCCGCGAGGCGGTGGAAGAGGCCTATGCGGGCGACATCGTGGGCTTCACCACCCATGGCGGGGTGCAGCTCGGCGACACCATCACCGACGGCGCGAGCCTGCAGTTCACCGGCCTGCCCTTCTTCGCGCCCGAGCTGTTCATGACCGTGATCCTCAAGAACCCGCTGCGCACCAAGCAGCTGCAGCAGGGCCTGGCCCAGCTCGGCGAGGAAGGCGCGATCCAGGTGTTCCGGCCCGAGATCGGCGGACCGATGCTGCTGGGCGCCGTGGGCCAGCTGCAGTTCGAAGTGGTGCAGCACCGCCTCAAGGCCGAGTACGACGCCGACGTGCGGCTCGAAGGCTGCCAGTACACCGGCGCGCGCTGGATCACAGCCGACACGCCGGCCGAGCTGCGCGAGTTCGTCAATGCGTATCCGCAGCGCATGGCGAAGGACGCGGCGGATACGCTGGCCTTCCTCTGCACCTCGCCGTACGACGTGCGGTTGGCGCAGGAGCGTTTCCCGAAGATCCACTTCCATCCGCTGCGCGAGCATGCGGGGTTGGCGTTGCAGAGCGCGGGATAGGAAGCGGGAGCGGACGGCCGGACGCAGAGGACGCGGAGGTTTCGCGAAGGACGCGAAAAAGAGAAATCAAAAAAAGGTTTTCTTTCGCGCCTTTCGCGGAACCTTCGCGTGCTTCGCGTCCGGATGTCCGAATTCAATTGCCGGTTGAGGCGTAGTGCCGCAGGCCCAGCGCCCAGGCACGGAACGCGAGCGCAAGGAAGACGAAGCCGGCGAGGGGCGACACCCATCCCGCCCATGCCGGCGCACCGAGCGGATCGGGCTTGCCGAGGATCGCGAGCACGGGGTAGTAGGCCACGCAGGCCAGCGGCACGATGAAGGTCAGCACGCGGCGGAACCAGCGCGCGTAGAGCGCGAGCGGGTACTGCGCCGCCTGCACGCCGCCGTAGGTCAGCACGTTCGCGATCTCGAGGCTCTCGACGGTCCAGAACGACAACGTGCCCTGCAGCACGAGGATGCCGAGGAACAGCGCCACGCCGCCCGCGAGCGCGAACAGCGCGACGGCGACAGGCTCCGGTCCCCACGCCAGGCCGCTCTGCACGGTGCCGAAGCCCAGCACCAGCAGGCCCTGCAGCAGGCGCCCGAGGCGACTGATGCGGAAGTCGTGCCCCATGAGCTGCAGCGCGAGCGGACGCGGGCGCAGCAGCAGCCGGTCGAAGGTGCCGGTGCGCAGGAACTCGGTGCCCAGCACGTCGAAGCCGCGGCCGAGCGCGTCGGCGATCGCGAACATGCAGTTCACGAGGCCGTAGAAGATCGCCACTTCGCCGAGCGTCCAGCCGCCCACTTCGCCGAAGCGGTGGAACAGCGCCCACACCGCGATCACCTCGATGCCGGTGCCGATGAACTGGCCCAGCGTGAGCATCAGCGCCGAGGCCGGATAGCGCATCTGGCCGCCGAGCGCGGCCTTCACGAGGCGCAGGAAGAGCGCGAGCGAGCCCATCTCAGCCGCCCTGCACTTCGAGCCGGCGCATCGTGCGGCCCATGAACACATGGCCGAGCGCGACCAGCAGCGCGATCCAGACGCACTGCAGCCCCAGCGCCGCCCATGCCTGCGCACCGCCCAGCAGCCCGAAGTACAGCCGCGCGGGAATGTCGACCACGCCCGCGAAGGGCTGCAGCAGCAGCGCCGTCTGCCATGCATCGGGCAGCAGCGCGAGCGGCAGCAGGTTGCCCGAGAACACGATGACGATCGGCGCGGCCAGCGCATTGATGCCGCGCTCGTTGAGCGCCGCCGCAGCCGCGATGTTGAGCAGCATCACCATCGCGGCCGAGAGCAGCAGCGCAAGCACGCAGGAGGCGGCGAAGGCGAGCGCGGCGGCCGCGTTCGCAGGCGGCCGCCAGGCCCAGTCGCCGAGGCCGGCGAGCGGCAGCGCGACGGCCGCGAAGCCGGCCATGAGCGCCACGCGCGGCAGCACGCGCGCCGCGATCCAGCCCGCGCTGCGCGCGAACCAGAGCGCATAGGCGTCGACCGGACGCAGCCGGTCGTAGGCCACCGCACCCGTGCGCACCGCCTGCGCGACCTCGGGATCGCCGAGCCACGGCAGCAGCGCGAGCAGCCCCTGCGCGAGCCAGGTGTAGGTGACGGCCTCGGCCAGCGACATCGGCGCGCCGCCCGTCGCCGCGGTGCCCGCGCCATAGAAGGCCGCGAGCACCATCACCTTGATGCCGCCCCACCAGCACTGCGTGGCGAAGCCCGCGAGCGCGGCGGTGCGGTACTGCAGCATCTGCAGGAAACGCGATGCGAAGGCGGCGGTGTAGGGGCGCAGCCGCTCGCCCAGGCCCATGCGCCTCATGCCTCGGCCGCGCCATGCATCGCGTAGAAGCGCGCGATGACCGCCTCGATCGCGAGGCCCTCGAGCCGGATGTCCTCCACCGCATGCTCGGCCGCGATGCGGGCGATCAGCGCGGGTGCCGAGGTGTGGGCCGGATCGAAGTCGAGCACCAGGGTCTGGCCGTCGCGCGAATGCACCCGTGCGCCATCGACCTGCAGCGGCAGCTCGGCCTGCTGCGCGAAGTCGACCACCAGCCGCCGCTCGGCCATGACCTGCGCGCGCAGCGCCTCGACCGGGCTGTCGGCCAGCACCCGGCCGTGGCCGATGACGATCACGCGGCGGGCCAGCGCCTCGATGTCGTGCATGTCGTGCGTGGTCAGCAGCACCGTGGTGCCGCGCTCGAGGTTGGCGCGGCGCACGAAGTCGCGCACCGCAAGCTTCGAGGGCGCGTCGAGGCCGATGGTGGGCTCGTCGAGGAACAGGATGTCGGGCTCGTGCAGCAGTGCGGCCGCGATCTCGGCGCGCATGCGCTGGCCCAGCGACAGCTGGCGCACCGGCTGGTCGAGCACGCGCTCGAGCTGCAGCAGCGCCACCAGCTCGTCGCGCGTGCGGCGGTAGCGCGCGGGGTCGACGCGGTAGATGTCGCGCAGCAGGTCGAAGCCGTCGCCCACGGGCAGGTCCCACCACAGCTGGGTGCGCTGGCCGAAGACCACGCCGATGCGCGCCACGTGGCGCTCGCGGTCGGCGAAGGGGTCGCGTCCGTCGACGACGACGCGCCCGCCGTCCGGCCGCAGGATGCCCGCGAGGATCTTGATGGTGGTCGACTTGCCCGCGCCGTTCGGCCCGATGAAGCCCAGCAGCTCGCCGCGCTCGAGCGCGAACGAGACGCCCGAGAGCGCCTCCACCGTGCGGTGCCGGCGCTGCACGAGGCCGCGCAGCGCACCGATCACGCCGGGATCGCGCTCGGAGATGCGGTAGGTCTTGCGGAGCTGGTCGACGGCGATGTGGTGAGGCATGGCGGAAGGGCGCGTGGCGCCGGCGCCCGTGGTGCGGCGGGGGCGGGATGCTACACGAAAGCGCCGGTAGGATCACGGCTCCCGCACGATCCCCTCGCCATGCAACCGCCACCGCCCCTGCCGCCCTCGCCCCATCACCTGCTGCCGCTTCGCCAATGGAGCGCCGCCGCGCGCGCCAACCTGGTCGGCGTGTTCACCGACATCGACGACACGCTCACCACCGAGGGCGCGATCACGCCCGATGCGCTGCAGGCGCTCGCGGCACTCAAGGCCGCCGGGCTGCACGTGGTGGCGATCACCGGCCGGCCCGTGGGCTGGAGCGAGCCCTTCGTCTCGGCCTGGCCGGTGGATTCGATCGTGGCCGAGAACGGCGCGGTCGCGCTGCTGCCGCTGCCCGGCGGCAGGCTGCAGAAGCGCTACCAGCAGGATGCCGCCACGCGCGCCGCCAACTTCGCGCGCATGCAGGCGGTGCTCGCGCGCATCGAGCGCGAGATCCCCGGCGCGCGCCGCGCCACCGACTCGGCCGGGCGCGAGACCGACATCGCGATCGACCACAGCGAGTTCACCGAACTTGACGAAGACACCATCGCCCGGGTGGTGGCCCTGATGCGCAGCGAAGGCATGCATGCCACCGTGAGCAGCATCCACATCAACGGCTGGTACGGCGACAACGACAAGCTCGAAGGCGCGCGCTGGATCACGCGCGAACTCTGGGGCCGCACGCTCGACGAGGAAATCGACCGCTGGGCCTACGTGGGCGACTCCACCAACGACCAGCTGATGTTCCGCAGCTTCGCGCACAGCATCGGCGTGGCGAACGTGGCGCGCTTCGTGCCGCAGCTGGAGCACCTGCCGCGCTACGTGACGCAGGGCGAGCGCGGGGCGGGGTTCGCCGAAGCGGTGCGGGCGGTGCTGGCGGCCCGCTGAGCCGGCCAACCCGGAGGCCCGCCGCGGGCCGCGCCGCTCACTTGCCCTTGGCGAGCCCCAGCTTCTCGATCACCGCCTTCTCGCGCTTCACCGTTTCCCGCGCGAACTGGGTGTACTCGGCCGAGCTCTTGTAGTCGGGCAGCATGTCGTAGCGGGCGAGCGCGGCCACGTAGCTCGGATCTTCCATCGCCTGCTTGAACGCATCGTGCAGCTTCTTCACCACCTCGGGCGGCGTGCCCTTGGGGGCGCCGATGCCGAAGGGCGAGGTCTGCACGATGTCGTAGCCCAGTTCCTTCAGCGTGGGAGCGTCGGGGAACTTGGCGAGGCGCTTCTCGCCCCAGGTGTTGAGCACGCGCAGCTTGCCGGATTCCACGTGCGGTGCGAAGCCCGTGCTGTCGGCGACGGCCATGACCTGGCCGCTGAGGATCGCGAACATCGCTTCGGCATTGCCCTTGTAGGGCACGTGCTGCAGCTCGATGCCGGCCTGCTGCGCGAGGATCTCGGTCGTGAGGTTCGGCGTCGTGAGATTGCCGGTCGAGCCGTAGGTGAGCCGGCCCGGATTGGCCTTGGCGTAGGCGACGAAGTCGGCCCAGGTCTTGAGCGGGCTGTCGGTCGGCACCACGATGCCGAAGGCATAGCCGGTGACGTTGATGACGTACGTGACGTCCTCGAGCGGATCCCAGTGGATCTTGGTGGTGTAGCCGATGCGGAATACGCCGAGCGGGATCTGCGCCAGCGTGTAGCCGTCCGGTTGGGCGATCTGCAGGCTCTGCGCCGGCAGGGTGCCGCTGGCGCCGGGCTTGTTCTCGATGAGGACGGGCTGGCCGAGGATCTTGCTCGCGTTGTCGGCGAGCTGGCGCATGGTGACGTCGGTCGGCCCGCCGGCCGAGAAGGCGATGATCAGCTTGATCGGCTTGGCAGGAAAGTTCTGCGCCAACGCTGACAAAGGTGAGGCAATTCCGCAAAGCATGAGCATTGCGGCACAGCAAAGAGACATTCGACGAGACATGGCTTCCCCCTGATATGTTTGGAAGGCCATTGGGCTCGCATGCCGCCGCGTCGGCAATCGGGGCGGGCCCTTGCACGCTGTCGCGCATGCACCCGTCGAGACCCGGGCAAGAAGGCTCAAGGCCCTCCTGCGCGTCTCCCTGCTTCTACTTCGCGAGCCCCAGCTTGTCGATCACGGCCTTCTCGCGCACCACGGTGTCCTGCGCGAACTTGGTGTACGTGGCCGAGCTCATGTAGTTGGGCAGCATGTCGTAGCGCTCGAGCGCGGCCACGTAGCTCGGCTCCTCCATCGCCTGCTTGAAGGCGTCGTGGAGCTTCTTCACCACCTCGGGTGGCGTGCCCTTGGGCGCGCCGATGCCGAACGGCGAGTTCTGCACGATGTCGTAGCCCAGTTCCTTCAGCGTGGGTGCATTGGGGAACTTGGCGAGGCGCTTCTCGCCCCAGGTGTTGAGCACGCGCAGCTTGCCCGCCTCGACCTGCGGCGCGAAGCCGGTGCTGTCGGCGGCGGCCATGAGCTGGCCGCTGAGCACGGCGAGCATCAGGTCGGCGCTGCCCTTGTAGGGCACGTGCTGCAGCTGGATGCCGGCCTGCTGCGCAATGATCTCGGTCGTGAGGTGCGGGCTCGTGAGATTGCCGGTGGAGCCGTAGGTGAGCTTGCCCGGATTGGCCTTGGCGTAGGCGACGAAGTCGGCCCAGGTCTTGAACGGGCTGTCGGTCGGCACCACGATGCCGAAGGCATAGCCGGTGACGTTGAGCACGTAGCTGATGTCCTTGAGCGGATCCCAGGTCAGCTTGGTGGTGTAGCCGAGGCGGAACACGCCGAGCGGAATCTGCGCCACGGTGTAGCCGTCGGGCTGCGCGGTCTGCAGCGCCTGCGCGGGCAGCGTGCCGCCGGCGCCGGGCTTGTTGTCGATGATGACCGGCTGGCCGAGGATCTTGCTCGCGTTGTCGGCGAGCTGGCGCATGGTGATGTCGGTCGGGCCGCCGGCCGGGAACGCGATGACCAGCTTGATCGGCTTGGACGGAAAGGCCTGCGCGGAGGCCGACAGCGGGGCGAACACGCCGCATGCGGCAAGCGCGGCGGCACAGAGGAGGGATCGGCGGAACATGGCGGTTTTTCCTGAAAACGAAGACGAAAGCGCGCATTGGGCCTCGCCCCCCCGGCGGCGGCAATCGGTGCTCACCCGACTGCTGTCGCGGATGCGCCAGGCCGTTCAGTTCGCGGCTTGCTCGAACCCCTGCAGCACGTTCACCGCGTTGACGCCCACCTCCGCCACCGCATAGCCGCCCTCGAACACGAAGACGGTCGGCAGCCCGGCGCGCGCGAGGTCTTCGCCCATGCGCAGGTAGTCGTCGCTGCGGAGCCTGAAGCCCGAGATCGGATCGCCCTCGAAGGTGTCGACGCCGAGCGACACCACGAGTGCGCCGGCCCTCACGGCGGCGATGCGGTCGAGCGCGCTCTTCAGTGCCGCGCGCCAGGTTGCGAAATCGGTGCCGCGCGGCAGCGGCAGGTTGTGGTTGTAGCCCTCGCCCGCGCCGCTGCCGCGCTCGTCGGCATGGCCGAGGTAGTACGGGTAGTCGGTCAGCGGGTCGGCATGCAGGCTCGCGAAATGCACGTCGGCGCGTTCGTAGAAGATGGCCTGCGTCCCGTTGCCATGGTGGTAGTCCACGTCGAGCACGGCCACGCGCGCCACGCCCGCATCGCGCAGCGCCTGCGCCGCGACCGCGGCGTTGTTGAGAAAGCAGTAGCCGCCGAAGAAGTCGGCGCCCGCATGGTGCCCGGGCGGCCGCGTGAGCGCGAAGGCCGCGCGTGCGCCGCCCGCGACGCGCTGCGCGGCGGTCCATGCGCAGGCGGCGCCGTGGCGCGACGCGGCCCAGCTGCCGGCCGTCAGCGGCGTGCCCGCGTCGAAGGCGAACAGGCCCAGGCGCGCCGGGAAGCTCTTCGGCAGCACGTCGGTGCGCATGCCGCGCGTCGGCCAGTAGGAGGGCAGCGCATCGCGCGCGGCATTCGCCGGATCGAGCGCGACCCATTCGTCCCAGGCATTCGCGATGAAATCGAGATAGCGCGGCGCATGCACCTTCGCGAGCAGCGCCTCGTCGAAGGCATCGGGCGCGGCCAGTGGGCCGAGGCCGCGGCGTTCGATCTCGGCCTTGACATGGTCGACGCGCGCCGGCACCTCGAAGCAGGGCACCAGCTCGCCCCGGAACATCTCGACTTGGCCCTGGTGCAGCGCGTGCCGGTCGTTGTAGATGGTGAGCATGCGGCCATCATGCCGCACGCCGCAGCACGGCCCGGCGCCGGCCCGAGGCGGTGAGACCGAACAGGTCCTTCGGGTCGTCGAGCTGCGGCACCAGCGCGATCTGCCGCCCCACGCCGCGCTCCAGCGCCAGCTGGCGGATGTAGCGCAGCGCGGTGTAGTCCTCGAGCGCGAAGCCGACCGAATCGAACATCGTGACCTGCTCGGCGCTCTCGCGGCCGGGCACCTCGCCGAGCAGCACGCGCCACAGCTCCTGCACCGGGAAGTCGGGCGGCAGCTGCTGGATCTCGCCCTCGATGCGGGTCTGCGGCTCGTATTCGACGAACACCCGCGCGCGCCGCAGCACGTCGGGATGCAGCTCGGTCTTGCCGGGCGAATCGCCGCCGACCGCGTTGATGTGCATGCCGGGCTCGATCATCTCGGGCGTGAGGACGGTCGCCTGCCCCTGGAACGCGGTGATGGTGGTCACGATGTCGGCGCCGCGCACCGCCTCGGCGACGGAATGCACGGGCAAGACGGCCATCGGCGTGCAGGCCGCGAGGTGCCGCATCAGCTTCTCGGTGGCGCGCGGATCGACGTCGAACACGCGCACCTCCTCGATGCCGAGCAGCGCATGGAAGGCCAGCGCCTGGAACTCGCTCTGCGAGCCGTTGCCGATCAGCGCCATGCTGCGCGAGTCGGGCCGCGCGAGCGCCTTGGCGGCCATGGCCGAGGTCGCGGCCGTGCGCAGCGCGGTCGTGAGCGTGAGTTCCGACAGCAGCACCGGATAGCCGGTGTCCACCTCGGCGAGCACGCCGAAGGCCATCACCGTCGGCAGCCCGACCTGCGTGTTGTGCGGATGGCCGTTGACGTACTTGAAGGCATAGGCGCCGTCGTCCGCCACGGGCATCAGCTCGATCACGCCGAGGTGCGAATGGCTCGCCACGCGCGCTTTCTTGTCGAACTCGCGCCAGCGCAGGAAATCGTCGCGCAGCGCGTCGGCCAGGGCGGCGAGGAATTCCGGAACGCCGGTTTCATCCACCAGGCGAACCAGGCTGTGCACATCGATGAAGCGGGTCATGGCATGGCTCCTTGCGTAGCCCCGCCGCGGCGCTTCATCCCGTCACACGTTCATTCCACCATGGCTGATCCAGGATGCGCCTGCGCCAGGGTCTGAGCCCATTCTGCGCCTGCTTTCATCAACGCGCCAGCACGGGCTTCAGCGCTACGCCGGTGTGGGTACCCAGCCGCACCACGTCCTCGGGCGGCGCCGCCGCGACCACCCGGCCGCCCGCGTTGCCGCCCTCGGGGCCGAGGTCGAGGATCCAGTCGGCCTCGGCGATCAGGTCGAGGTCGTGCTCGATGACCACCACGCTGTGGCCGCCGTTCACCAGCCGGTGCAGCACGTGGATCAGCCGTTCGACGTCCGCCATGTGCAGGCCCACGGTCGGCTCGTCGAGCACGTAGAGCGTGTGCGGCGCCTTCTGGCCGCGGCGGGTCACGTCGTCGCGCACCTTGCTGAGCTCGGTCACCAGCTTGATGCGCTGCGCCTCGCCGCCCGAGAGCGTGGGCGAGGGCTGTCCCAGCGTCAGGTAGCCCAGGCCCACGTCCTTCAGCAGTTGCAGCGGATGCGCGATGTTGGGCATCGCGGCGAAGAACTCCACCGCCTCGTCCACCTCCATCTGCAGCACCTCGCCGATGCTCTTGCCACGCCAGCTCACGGCCAGCGTCTCGGGGTTGAAGCGCGCGCCGTGGCAGACCTCGCAGGGCACCTTCACGTCGGGCAGGAAGCTCATCTCGATGGTGCGCACGCCCGCGCCGTCGCAGCCGGGGCAACGGCCCTCGCCGGTGTTGAAGCTGAAGCGCGCCGGTCCGTAGCCGCGCGCCTTGGCTTCGAGCGTGTCGGCGAAGAGCTTGCGGATGGTGTCCCAGAAGCCGATGTAGGTGGCCGGGCAGCTGCGCGGCGTCTTGCCGATCGGCGTCTGGTCGACCTCGAGCACGCGGTCGATGGTCTCGTAGCCCTCGACGCGCTTGCAGCCCGACCACGCCGGCCGCTTGCCCGCGGCATCGGCCTCGCGGCCCGCCTTGGTGGTGCGCTGCGCGACGATGGCCTGCACGTTGGCGAGCAGCACGTCGCGCGCGAGCGTCGACTTGCCCGAGCCGCTCACGCCGGTGACCACCACGAGGCGGCCGAGCGGCAGCGTGGCGGTCACGTCCTGCAGGTTGTGCAGGTCGGCGCCATGCACCGTGAGCCATTCGCCGCTGTCCTCGGCCTTCGGGTCGGGCGAGGGAATCAGGCGCCGCGCATGCAGCGGATGGCGGATCGCATCGCGCAGGTAGCGGCCGGTCTGCGAATCGGCCGCGGCCTCCACCTCGGACACCGAGCCCTGCGCCACGAGGCGGCCGCCGCGCTTGCCGGCGCTCGGGCCGATGTCGATGATGTGGTCGGCGCGGCGGATGGTGTCCTCGTCGTGCTCCACCACCACCAGCGTGTTGCCCTTGTCGCCGAGCTTGTGCAGCGCGTCGAGCAGGATCTGGTTGTCGCGCGCATGCAGGCCGATGGTCGGCTCGTCGAGCACGTAGCACACGCCCTGCAGGTTGCTGCCGAGCTGCGCCGCGAGCCGGATGCGCTGCGCCTCGCCGCCCGAGAGCGTGGGCGCGCCGCGGTCGAGCGTGAGGTAGCCCAGGCCCACTTCTTCCAGGAACTCGAGCCGGCTGCGGATCTCGGGCACGAGGTCGCGCGCGATCTCGGCCTCGCGGCCCGACAGCGAGAGGCCGTCGAACCACTGCCGCACCTCGGTCACGCTCATGCGCGCAAGCTCGGTGATGCCGATGCCGCTCACGCCGTCGGCGCGCGTCACGCCGAAGCTCACGGCGCGCGCCGTGGCGTTGAGCCGCGTGCCCTCGCAGGTCGGGCAGGCCACGTCGGCGAGGTCCTCGACCTCGGGCTCGGCGAAGGTCTGCTCGCGGCCCTTGCTGTCGTCGGCGAGCACGGAGTCGTCGAAGACCTTGCGCTGGTCCTTGCTGAGCTTGACGCCGGTGCCCACGCAGTCGGGGCACCAGCCGTGCTTGCTGTTGTAGCTGAAGAGGCGCGGATCGAGTTCCGCATAGCTGGTGCTGCAGACCGGGCAGGCGCGCAGCGTGGAAAACACATGCACGCGGCCGATGCCCGAGGCCGAGGCACCGTTGCGGATCGCATCCTCGAGCCCGTCGAGCTCGCTCAGCACGTGCACCACGCCCTTGCCGTGCTCCAGCGCCTTGGCGAGCGCCTCGCGCAGTTCGTTCTCCTTCGAGGGCAGCACGTCGAGGCTGGCCACCGGCAGCTCGATGCTGTGCTCCTTGAAGCGGTCGATGCGCGGAAAGCCCGTGGTCGGCAGGAAGTCGCCGTCCACGCGCAGGTGGGTGAAGCCGCGCGGGCGCGCCCAGTCGGCCAGTTCGGTGTAGACGCCCTTGCGGTTGCTCACCAGCGGCGCGAGCAGGCCGATGTGCTGGCCCTTGAAGTTGCGCATCAGCTGCGCGGCGATGCTGTCGGGCGTCTGCGGTTGCACCGCCGCGCCGTCGCGCGTGCAGTGCTGGATGCCGAGCTTCACGTACAGCAGGCGCAGGAAGTGCCACACCTCGGTGGTGGTGCCCACCGTGCTCTTGCGGCCGCCGCGCGAGAGCCGCTGCTCGATCGCCACGGTCGGCGGAATGCCGTAGACCGCATCGACCTCGGGCCGGCCCGCGGGCTGCACGATGCTGCGCGCATAGGCGTTGAGCGATTCGAGGTAGCGGCGCTGCCCTTCGTTGAACAGGATGTCGAAGGCCAGCGTCGACTTGCCCGAGCCGCTGACGCCGGTCACCACGCTGAACTTGCCGCGCGGGATCTCGACGCTGAGGTTCTTGAGGTTGTGCTCGCGCGCATTGACGATCTCGATCGCCTTGCCGCCGGGCGCCGCCTTGGCGTTGGCGACGTAGCGCCGCGCCGCGCGCTCGGCCACCTTGTAGGCGCCGGGGCCGATGGCGAGTTCGTAGTCGGCGAGCGCCGCGCCGGTCAGCGAGGCGCGGTTCTCGCGCAATTGCTCGGGCGTGCCCTCGGCCACCACCAGGCCGCCCCCCTCGCCGCCTTCGGGGCCGAGGTCGATGCACCAGTCGCTGGCGCGGATCACGTCGAGGTTGTGCTCGATCACGATCAGCGAATGGCCCGCGTCGAGCAGCTTGCGCAGCGCGCGCATCAGGCGCGCGATGTCGTCGAAGTGCAGGCCGGTGGTCGGCTCGTCGAACAGGAACAGCGTGCCCTTGCGCGCCACCGACTGCCGGCTCGCGGTCGCGTTCTTCGCCGCCTCGGCCAGGAAGCCCGCGAGCTTGAGGCGCTGCGCCTCGCCGCCCGAGAGCGTGGGCACCGGCTGGCCGAGCTTGACGTAGTCGAGCCCCACGTCGGAGATCGGCTGCAGCACGCGCAGCACCTCGCGGTCGGCCTCGAACACCGTGGCGGCCTCGGCCACCGTGAGCTCGAGCACGTCGGCCACGTTGTAGCTGCGGCCCTTGCGCTCGACCTTCACCTCGAGGATCTCGGGCCGGTAGCGCTGGCCGTCGCAGTCGGGGCAGCGCAGGTAGACGTCGGAGAGGAACTGCATCTCCACGTGCTCGAAGCCCGAGCCGCCGCAGGTCGGGCAGCGCCCGTCGCCCGAGTTGAAGCTGAACTTGCTCGCGGTGTAGCCGCGCTGGCGCGAGAGCGCCGCGGTGGCGAAGATCTCGCGGATCGCGTCCCAGGCGCCGACATAGCTCGCCGGATTGGAGCGCGCGGTCTTGCCGATCGGCGACTGGTCGACGAAGACCACGTCGCCGAGGTGATCGGCGCCGAGCAGGCGGTCGTGCGCGCCCGGCGCCTCGGTGGCCTTGCCGAAGTGGCGCATCAGCGCGGGGGCGAGCACGTCCTGCACCAGTGTCGACTTGCCCGAACCGCTGACGCCGGTCACGCACACGAGGCGCGCGAGCGGGAAGTCGACCGTGATGTTCTTCAGGTTGTGCTCGCGCACGCCCTCGAGGATGAGCCGGTGCGTGTTCTCGCTCACCAGCCGCTTGAAGCCCATGCCGATCTTCTTGCGCCCGCCGAGGTACTGGCCCGTGAGCGTGTCGGCATCGCGAAGTGCGTCGGTGCTGCCGTCGAACACGATCTGCCCGCCGCGCACGCCGGGCCCGGGGCCCATGTCGATCACGCGGTCGGCCGCGAGCATCACGGCCGGGTCGTGCTCGACCACCACCAGCGTGTTGCCGGCATCGCGCAGGCGCAGCATGGCCTCGGTGATGCGGTTCATGTCGCGCGGATGCAGGCCGATGCTGGGCTCGTCGAGCACGAACAGCGTGTTGACCAGCGAGGTGCCGAGCGCGGTCGTGAGGTTGATGCGCTGCACCTCGCCGCCCGAGAGCGTGCGGCTCTGGCGGTCGAGCGTGAGGTAGCCGATGCCCACGTCGTGCAGATAGCGCAGGCGGGTGGTGATCTCCTCGAACAGCAGCTTCAGCGCCTGCGCCTCGCCTTCGCTCGCGGGCGTGCCGTTGCCGCGGTGCTCGACGCGGTCGAAGAACTGCCGCAGCCGCTCGATCGGCAGCAGCATCAGATCGTGCAGGCACAGGCCCGGCAGCGTCTCGAGCTGCGCGCGCGTCCACTTCACGCCGTTCGGCATGAAGCGCTTCTCGGGCGGCAGCACCGCGTCGGCGTCTTCCTTGCTGCCGATGCGCCAGAGCAGGCTCTCGAGCTTGAGGCGCGCGCCCATGCAGGTGGGGCACGGCGTGTAGCTGCGGTACTTCGACAGCAGCACGCGGATGTGCATCTTGTACGCCTTGCTCTCCAGGTAGCCGAAGAAGCGGCGCACGCCATACCACTGCTTGTTCCAGTTGCCCTCCTTGTAGTTGGGCGTGCCCTCGATCACCCAGTGCTTCTGCTCCTCGGTGAGCTTGTTCCAGGGCGTGTCGCGCGGAATGCCGGCCGCCTCGGCGTGGCGCATGAGGTCGTCCTGCGCCTCTTTCCACGCGGGGGTCTGGATGGTCTTGATCGCGCCGGCGCGCAAGGTGAGCTTGTCGTTGGGGATCACGAGGCCCAGGTCCACGCCGATCACGCGGCCGAAGCCGCGGCAGGTGTCGCAGGCGCCCACGGCCGAGTTGAACGAGAACATCGACGGGATCGGGTCGGTGTAGCGGATGTCGCTCTCGGGGCAGTGCAGCCCGGTCGAGAACTTCCAGACATCCGTCGGGGCGTTCTCTTCGGAGCCGGTGGCATGCACCGTGACCCGCCCGCTGCCGCGCTTGAGCGCGACCTCGATCGCCTCGACCACGCGCGCACGCTCGGCGCTGGAGGCGCGGAAGCGGTCGGCCACCACGTCGAGCACCTTGCGCGGGCCGGTGAGTGTGGCCACCTCGCGCTCGCTCTGCACGCGCGTGAAGCCGCTGGCCGAAAGCCACTGCGTGACCTCTTCGGCCGTGGTGCTGGCCGGCAGCTCCACCGGGAAGGTGACGACGAGCCGCGGATCGCCCGCCGCCGCCGCGCGCTCGGCGATCTGCGCGTAGATGCTGTCGGGCGTGTCGTGCCGCACCGGCAACGCGGTCTCGCGGTCGAACAGGTCGGCCGCGCGCGCGTAGAGCAGCTTCAGGTGGTCGTTGAGTTCGGTCATCGTGCCGACCGTGGAGCGCGAGGAGCGCACCGGGTTGGTCTGGTCGATCGCGATGGCGGGCGGCACGCCCTCCACCTTGTCGACGGCCGGCTTGTCCATGCGGTCCAGGAACTGGCGCGCGTAGGCCGAGAAGGTCTCCACGTAGCGCCGCTGGCCTTCGGCATAGAGGGTGTCGAAAACGAGGCTCGACTTGCCCGAGCCGCTGGGCCCGGTGACCACGGTCATCTCGCCGGTGCGGATGTCGAGGTCGAGGTTCTGGAGGTTGTGCTGGCGCGCGCCGCGAATCCGGATGGAGCCCTGTGTCATGAGTGCCTTGGGGGGTGGGGCAAACATTCTAGGGAGTGCGGGATGACGTTTTTGCGCAATGCGTCACAAGCTCCACGGGCGCGCAGGGGTTTGTACGGATTGAGCAGGCGACACTTTATGAAACAAATAGCACCTTTGTTTACGTTCGTAGCGAAGCTACCCGAAAGTGTCTCCATGAAGAAGCTGCATCTCCTCTGCGCCGCGCTGCTGACCCTGGCCGCGAGTGCGGCGCCGGCCCAGATCCTGATCGGCCAGACCGCCGGCATGACCGGCTCGGTGGCCGCGAGCGTGAACGAGACGATCGGCGGCGCCCAGCTGGTGATCGACGCGGCCAATGCCCAGGGCGGCATCCACGGCGAGAAGATCGAGGTGGTCCGCATGGACGACGCCTTCGACGTGAAGCGCGCCGGCGAGAACGCCCGCGTGCTGATCGAGGAAAAGAAGGTGCTGGCGCTCTTCATGAGCCGCGGCACGCCGCATTCGCAGGCGATCGTGCCCTGGCTCGACAAGAACGACGTGGCGCTGATCGGCCCCTCCACCGGTGCGATGGTGCTGCACAAGCCGGTGCTCCGGCATGTGTTCAACGTCCGGTCCACCTACCAGCGCGAGGCCGAGAAGGCCGTGCAGCACCTGCTCACCACCGGCATCTCGCGCATCGCGGTGGTCCATGTCACCGATTCCTTCGGCCTCGATGCGCTGGAAGGCGCGACGGCCGGCTTCGCCAAGGGCCAGGCCAAGCCCGCCGTCACGCTGCCCGCCGACCGCGACAAGCCCGACTACAAGGCCCTGATCCCCGCCATCAAGGAAGCCAACGCCCAGGCGGTGCTGTGGATCGGCTCCGGCACGGCGGTGGTCGAAGGCGTCAAGGCGCTGCGCGCGGCCGGATCGGCGGCGCAGGTGGTGACGCTCTCGAACAACGCGTCCTCGGGCTTCATCAAGCAGCTGGGCGATGCGAGCAAGGGCGTGATCGTGACCCAGGTGTTCCCGAACGAGCGCTCGATCAGCTACCCGATGGTGAAGGAGGCGCTCGCGCTGGCAAAGGCCAAGGGGCAGGCGGAGCTGTCGCCCGCCGCGCTCGAAGGCTTCGCGGCGGCCAAGGTGCTGGTCGAGGCGCTGCGCCGCGCCGGGCCCAAGCCGACGCGCGCCAGGCTGCTGGCGGCGCTCGACGGGCTACGCGCCTTCGACCTCGGCGGGCTCGAAGTGAGCTACTCGCCGCAGGACCATTCGGGCATCGATTTCGCCGACCTGTCGATCATCAGCGACGGCCGCTTCAAGCGCTGACCGGCGCCGGCGCGGAGGGCGCTGGAAACCATCGTTTGACAGGGTTTCCACGAGCGATGGAATGTCACTCGTGGCAACACATTACACATCTTCTGACAGAAGCATCCGCTTCTCGCAAAGGCTCGTCCGATGAAGATGTCCAGCTTCCGTGTTGCCGCGCTCGTCCTTGCCATGTGGAGCGCTTCCGCCGTATCCGCGCAGATCCTGATCGGCCAGTCGGCCGATCTTTCGGGCCCGGTGGCCGCGAGCGTGAAGGAGACGATCCTCGGCTCGCAGCTGCTGATCGACCAGGTCAACGCCCAGGGCGGCATCCATGGCGAGCAGATCGAGGTGATCCGCCTCGACGACGGCCTCGATCCGAAGCGCTCGCTCGAGAACACGCGCATCCTGATCGAAGACCGCAAGGTGCTCGCGATGCTGCTCAACCGCGGCACGCCCAACACGCTGGCCGTGATCCCGCTGCTCGACAAGCACGGCGTGCCGCTGATCGGGCCGTCGACCGGCGCGATGTCGCTGCACCGGCCGGTCCAGAAGCACGTCTTCAACGTGCGCTCGACCTACCAGCGCGAGGCCGAGAAGGCGGTGCAGCACCTGCACACCACGGGCATCCAGCGCATCGCGGTGGTGCAGGCCGACGACTCCTTCGGCAAGGACGCGATGGAGGGCGCGAGCAAGGGCTTCGAGAAGGCGGGCCTCACGCCGGCCGTGCTCGCTCTGGCCGACCGTTCCAAGCCCGACTATTCGGCCATCGTGCCGCAGCTGACCAAGGCCAATGCCCAGGCGGTGCTCTGGATCGGCTCGGGCACGGCGGTGACCGAAGGCGTGAAGGCGCTGCGCGCCGCGGGTTCGGCGGCGCAGATCATCACGCTGTCGAACAACGCCGCCTCGGGCTTCATCAAGGAGCTCGGCTCCGCGAGCGCGGGCGTGATCATCACCCAGGTGCTGCCCTACGAGCGCTCGGTCGCGCATCCGCTGATCAAGGAAGCGCTGGGCCTCGCCAAGGCCAAGGGGCAGAACGAGCTCTCGCCGGCGCTGCTCGAGGGCTTCGTCGCCACGAAGGTGCTCGTGGAGGCCCTGCGCCGCACCGGGCCGAAGCCCACGCGCGCCAAGCTGCTCGCCACCTTGAACAGCCTGCAGTACGACCTGGGCAGCGGGCTCGACGTGAGCTACTCGCCGCAGGACCACACGGGGATCGACTTCGTCGACCTCTCGATCGTCAGCGACGGGCGATTCAAGAGGTAGAGCCCGCCCCCGGGTTCACTTCGGCGCCGGCGCCGGCTCGGGCACGTGCGTGGCCTCGGTGCCGTGCTTTTCGCCGGACATGTCGACCTTGTCGCCGGCCTGCGAGATCACGTACAGGGCAATGGCGGCGAAGATGACGAAGCCGATCGCGAGTTTCCACATGGGTGCTGTCTCCGGATGATGTTGAGGGTTCAAGAAAAAGGCCTCGTGCCGGACGGCACGAAGCCCCTTTGTTGAACGGAGGGCCGCGGCCCTCCTGTCGGTGCGGGTCAGTCAGTCATTCGCGTAGATGTCGACGTCCTTGGTCTCGCGGATGAACAGCGTGCCGACGACCAGGGTGATGCCCGCGATGATGATCGGGTACCAGAGGCCGTTGTACATGTTGCCGGTCGAGGCCACGATCGCGAACGCCGTGGTCGGCAGCAGGCCGCCGAACCAGCCGTTGCCGATGTGGTACGGCAGGCTCATCGAGGTGTAGCGGATGCGCGTGGGGAACAGTTCGACCAGCATGGCGGCGATCGGGCCGTAGACCATGGTCACCAGCAGCACCAGCCAGAACAGCAGCCCGATGGTCAGCGGCTTGTTGATCTTGGCGGGATCGGCCTTGGCGGGATAGCCCGCGACCTTCAGGTCCTCGGCCACGCCCTTCTTGAAGGCCGCGATCTCCTTGGCGGAGCTCTCGTCGAACTTCAGGTTCACGACGTTGCCCACGGGCGCTTCGACGGTCTTGTCGCCGATCTTCACGATGGCCTTCGAGCCCGGCGCGCCGGCCACGTTCTCGTAGCTCACCGAGTTCTGCACCAGATAGCGCTTGGCGATGTCGCAGGAGCTGCGGAAGTCGATCTCGCGCGCCACCGGGTTGCCCTGGAAGGAGCAGGTCGCGGGATCGGCCGTCACCGTGACGCCCGCCGTCGCCTGGGCGCGCGCCAGGTCGGGGTTGGCGGCTTCGGTCAGCATCTTGAAGACCGGGAAGTAGGTCAGCACGGCCAGCAGGCAGCCCGCCATGATGATCGGCTTGCGGCCGACCTTGTCCGAGAGAATGCCGAACACCACGAAGAAGGGCGTGCCCAGCAGCAGCGAGGCCGCGATCATCAGGTTGGCGGTGGTGCCGTCGACCTTGAGCTGCTGCGTGAGGAAGAACAGCGCGTAGAACTGGCCCGTGTACCAGACCACGGCCTGGCCGGCGGTGAGGCCGATCAGCGCCAGGATCACGATCTTGAGGTTCTTCCACTGGCCGAACGACTCGGACAGCGGCGCCTTCGAGGTCTTGCCCTCGGCCTTCATCTTCTGGAAGGCCGGCGACTCCGACAGCGAGAGGCGGATCCACACCGAGATGCCGAGCAGCACGATCGACACCAGGAACGGAATGCGCCAGCCCCATTCGCCGAACACCTGTTCGCCGAGCCAGGTCCGCACGCCCAGGATCACCAGCAGGCTCAGGAACAGGCCGAGCGTGGCGGTGGTCTGGATCCACGAGGTGTAGGCGCCGCGCTTGCCGTGCGGCGAATGCTCGGCCACGTAGGTGGCGGCACCGCCGTACTCGCCGCCGAGCGCGAGGCCCTGCAGCATGCGCAGCGCGATCAGGATCACCGGCGCGGCCACGCCGATGGTGGCGTAGCTCGGCAGCAGGCCGACGATGAAGGTCGACAGGCCCATGATCAGGATCGTGACCAGGAAGGTGTACTTGCGCCCGATCATGTCGCCGAGGCGGCCGAACACGATGGCGCCGAACGGCCGCACCAGGAAGCCCGCGGCGAAGGCCAGCAGCGCGAAGATGAAGGCCGCGCCGGCATCGAGGCCGCTGAAGAACTGCTTCGCGATGATCGCCGCGAGCGAACCGTAGAGATAGAAGTCGTACCACTCGAACACCGTGCCCAGGGAGGAGGCGAAGATGACCTTCTTCTCCTCCGCGGACATGGGCCTGGGGGCCGGATGCGGCACCCCCCTCGAATCCAGCGTTGCTGCCATTTGCGTCGTCTCCTGTGTAATGCGTCGGTCCCGGCATTCGGGACCGTGGGGCATTCTTGGAGGCGCGACTGACCCGAGGCTTTCGCGAAACTGAATCGACGCTTACGAATTAAGGTGAAACCCGCGCCGCTCGTTTCAGCTTGTAAGAAATGGCGGTCTGCTCAGGCTTTGCTGCTGCGCAGCAGGGACGGCCGCTGGTCGGCGGCGGCCCATTGCGGACCGTCGAACCATGCGTCGCCTTCGAGGTACGCGCGCAGCATCGCGAGCCCGTCGAAGCCCCAGAACAGGCGGCCGTCGACCACGCAAGACGGCGTGCCGAACACGCCGGCCTGGATGGCCTCTTCGGTGTTGCGCTTCAGCAGCGCCTTGTTCTCGTCGCCGTTCGCATCGCGCAGCGGCTTGTCCAAGTGCGCCGCCAGTGCGGCCAGGCGCGCGGGGTCGGCCGCTTCCTCGCCGCCGCGCCACACCTGGCGGAACAGCGTCTCGGCGACGAAGCGGCTGATGCTGCCGTCCTCCGAGGTCGAGAGCGCGAGCCGCAGGTGGGCGAGCGGGTTGTACGGGTGCGAGGCCGGCATCTCGATCGGGATGCCGTGCGCATGGCCGAGCCACAGCACGTGGCGGTAGGTCCAGCTGCGCTTGGCCGGGATCTCGGCCGGCCCGAGCTGGCCGTGGTGCTTGAGGATCGCGCCGAGCAGCACCGGCTTGTAGGCGATGCTGAAGCTCAGCCCTTCGAGCGCGTTCGGCAGATGCTCGAAGGCGAGGTGCGCGTACGGCGAGATGAAGTCGAGGTAGAAGTCGATGTGCTTCATGCGCTGCTGTCTCCTTGTGCTGCGGGATGTTCGGGCGCATGCCCGAGCGCGGCCTGCGCCCGCCACTCTATCGCGCGCCACACGCCGCGCCGCGCCGCGTCCGCCATGCGGCTCCAGCCCGCGATCTCGTCGATGGTGCGCAGGCACCCTTCGCACAAGCCGCCCGGCCGGTCCATGCGGCAGACCGAGGTGCAGGGCGAAGGCACGTCGCCGGCCGCGTGCTGCACGGCCGCGGCACGCGCGGCCAGCGCCTGCAGCGCATCGGCGTTCACACCACGTCCGCCACGGGCGCGCCGCCGGTGAGCTTCTCGAGGTCGTGCGGCCGCAGCTGGAACACCGCATGCGGATGGCCCGCCGCGGCCCAGATCTCCTCGAAGCGGAACAGCTCGCGGTCGATCAGCACCACGGGCGGCGTGGCATGCGCCACCGGCGACACGCCGCCGATGGTGAAGCCGGTGCGCGCCTTCACGAACTCGGCATCGGCCCGGCCGGTCTTGCCGACCAGCGCATCGACCTTCTTCTCGTCCACGCGCTTGTCGCCCGAAGTGACGACCAGCACCGCCGCGTCGTCGCTCTTGCGCCGGAAGATGATGCTCTTGGCGATCTGGCCGACCGAGATGCCGAGCGCATCGGCGGCCTGCTGGGCGGTGCGGCAGGCGTCGTCGAGCATGCGCGGCGCATGCGCATGGCCGGCGTCCTGCAGCACGCGCGCAACGCGCTGGACGGATTCGGGAAGGGTGTGGAGTTCGGCACCGCACATGGGATCAGCAGGGATGAAGGAGGGGGCGTCGATTGTCGGCGGAACCCGCCCGGCCTGCCAACGCCGGTGCGCAGGGCGCGCGCTCAGCCCGCCAGCACGCGCACGAAGGCCTGCACCGCGCGCGTGATCGCGGCGTCGTCGATGTGGCGGTGGGTCACGCAGCGCAGCGCGCGCGGCCCCCAGGGCCGCACGCGCAGGCCGGCCGCCTCGAGCGCGGCCACCCAGTCGGCGCTGCTGCGGCCGGTCGCCGAGACGTCCACGAGCACGATGTTGGTCATCGGCCGCACCACCTGCAGCGTGGCGCCCAGGGCGCGGAGTCCTTCGCCGAGCCGCGCCGCGCGCGCATGGTCTTCGGCCAGCCGCGCGCCCATGGTCTGCAGCGCTTCGAGGCCGAAGGCCGCGAGCACGCCGATCTGCCGCTGCGTGCCGCCGAGCATGCGGCGCAGCGTGCGTGCGCGCTGCACCATCGCGCGGTCGCCCACCAGCACCGCGCCGGCCGGCGCGCTCAGTCCTTTCGACAGGCACAGCGAGACGCTGTCGACATGCTGCGCCACGCGCGCCGGCGCCGCGCCCAGCGCCACCGCGGCGTTGTACAGCCGCGCGCCGTCGAGGTGCACCGCCGCGCCGTGGCGCCTGGCCATCTCGTAGACCTGCGCCATGTGCGCGAGCGGCAGCACCGCGCCGCCCGCGTTGTTGTGCGAGGTCTCCATCGCGACCAGCGCCGTGCGCAGCCGGTGGCCGCCGGCCGCCAGGGTGTCTTCCAGCAGGTTCGGGTCCATCGCGCCGTCGGCGCCCGGAATGCCGACGTAGAACGCGCCCGAGAACGTGGCGCTGCCACGCTCGGCCGTGATCATGTGGGCATTGGCCTCGGTCACCACCTGGCCGTTGCGCGGCACCTGCGCCAGCACCGCGAGCAGGTTGCCCATGGTGCAGGTGGGCACGAACAGGCCCGCCTCCTTGCCCAGTTCGGCGGCGGCAAAGGCCTCGAGCTCGCGTGCGGTGGGATCGCCGTCCAGCCCGTCGTCGCCCAGCGGGGTGCTGCGCGCGCGTTCGAACATGGCGTCGGTGGGACGGGTGACGGTGTCGCTGCGCAGGTCGACCGCGTCGAGCGCCTGGAGGGAAGGTTCGTGTGGGTTCATCGGATGACGGCCTTGCGTTGTTCGAGCAGGCGAACGCCCTGCGAGGCGGCGCTGCAGATCACCATGTAGACGAACGCGACGAACAGGTACATCTCGACCAGCCGTCCGTCGCGCTGCCCGACCTTGGCGGCTGCGCCCAGGAAGTCGGTGAGCGAGAGCACGTAGACCAGCGAGGTGTCCTGGAACAGGATGATCAGCCGCGTGACCAGCGCCGGCATCATGTTGCGCACGGCCTGCGGCAGCACGATGTGGCGCAGGCTCTGCCAGTGCGTGAGTCCGAGCGCCTGCGCCGCGGCCGACTGGCCGCGCGCGATCGACTGGATGCCGGCGCGCATGATCTCGCAGAAGTACGCGGCCTCGAACAGCGTGAAGGTGATCACCGCCGACTTGAAGGCGCCCACCGCCACCGGCCGCGAGGCGCCGGTGAGCCAGGCCCCCACGTAGGGCACGAGGAAGTAGAACCAGAAGATCACCAGCAGCAGCGGCACCGAACGCAGGGTGTTGACGTAGATGCCCGCCGGCCATGCGATGAGGCGCCGCGGCGACAGCCGCGCGACCGCCAGCAGCGTGCCCAGCGCCAGCCCCATCACGGCGGAAAGCGCGGTCAGCGTGAGCGAGAAGCGCATGCCCTCCGCAAAGAGGTAGGGTGCAGCCTGCCCGATGACCGACCAGTCGAAGGAATAGCCCATGGTGCTTCAGCCCCTCCGTCCGCCGGCGCCGATCAGGCCCGGCACGGCCAGCCGGCGCTCCATGTGGCGCATGCCGAGCACCACGATGCCGTTGATCGCCAGGTAGCCCGCCGTGGCCGCGCTGAAGGCCTCGAAGATGTGGAAGGTGTATTCCTGCATCGAGCGCGCCTGCCCCGTCAGCTCGAGCAGGCCGATGGTCAGCGCGACCGACGAGTACTTGATGATGCCGGTGAACTCCGAGGTCAGCGGCGGGATCACGATGCGCATCGCCTGCGGCACGATGATGTGCCGGTAGCGCTGGAACTCGGTCAGGCCCATGGCCGTGGCGGCGCTGAACTGCCCGCGCGGCAGCGACTGGATGCCCGAGCGCACCTGTTCGGCCACGCGCGCCGAGCCATAGAAGCTCAGGCAGGCGAGCGCCGGCAGGAACTGGCCCCAGGGCTGCGGCAGCTGCTTCATCGCGGTGCCCCAGTCGCGCGGCAGCAGCTCGGGCAGCACGAAGTACCAGAGGAACATCTGCACCAGCAGCGGCACGCTGCGGAAGGCCTCGACGTAAATTGCCACCGCGATGCGCCAGCCGCGCCCGCGGACCGTGCGCATCACGCCCAGCACGCTGCCGCAGAGCAGCGCCAGCACCCATGCCACCAGGGCCAGCGCCAGCGTCCAGCCGACGCCGATCATCAGCATCTCCCAGTAGGTGTTCAGGCCGTCGAGCGACAGCTCGCGGAACACCGCCCAGCTCCAGTCGTAGTTCATGCGCGTGCCGCGTCCTGCCTGGTCCGGGGCTTACTCGTAGTGCTGCGGGTCGCCCGAATCGGTGGGCTTGGCGAGCGCGCGCTTGAGCGCGTCGCTCATCGGAAAGCGCAGGTTGATCTGCTTGGGCGGAATCGGCGCGTTGAAATACTTGTCGTAGAGCTTGCCGACGGTGCCGTCCTTGATCAGCGCCAGCACCGCGTCGTCGACCACCTTCTTGAACGCTGGATCGTCCTTGGGCTCGACGATGCCGTAGGGCGCCAGTTCGAGGCCCTTGGTGCCGACCACGAAGTCGTCCGGGTTGCGCGCCGAGGCGACCGCACCGTAGGCCAGGCCGTCGTCGTTGATGGAGCCGGCGGCGCGGCCGGACTCCACCATCAGGAAGGCCTCGGCGGTGTTCTTCGCGGGCGCGATCGTGATGCCGAGGTTGTCGCGCGCGTTGATCTGCGAGATCAGCTTGAAGGTCTGGCCGCCGGCCTGGGCGGCGATGGTCTTGCCGCGGAACGAGGCCGGGTTGTTCACGTCCACGCCCGCGTCCTTGCGCGCGACCAGCACCACC
Source organism: Variovorax sp. TBS-050B (assembly GCF_029893635.1). NCBI lineage: Bacteria > Pseudomonadati > Pseudomonadota > Betaproteobacteria > Burkholderiales > Comamonadaceae > Variovorax > Variovorax sp. TBS-050B. Next base: position 824,346 of record NZ_JARXYR010000002.1, read on the forward strand.
TGCGCGACGAAGGTGGTCGGCGCGAACGAGACCAGCTTGTGGCGCTCGGGCTTGTTGGTGGTGTTGCCGCACTCCAGGTCGATGGTGCCGTTGGCGAGCAGCGGCAGCCGGGTGGCCGAGGTGGTCGGGTTGTAGCGCACCTGCAGCGCGTCGAGCTTGAGCGCCTTCTGCACCGCACGCGCCACGTGCTCGCAGATCTCCACCGTGTAGCCGATCGGCTTCTGGTTGCCGTCGAGGTAGGCGAAGGGCACGGAGGTCTCGGGATGGCCCAGCGTGAGGGCGCCGGTCTCGCGAATCTTGTCGAGGCGCCCGGCCTGGGCCTGCGCGGCGCCCAGGAGGGTGGCGCCGAAGATGATCCATACACCGAGCTTCATTCGATTCTCCCGTTCAGATTGGTATGACGAGCCGCCGGCTGCCGCCGACGTGCGCGAGGCCGCAGAAGCCCTGTGCGAAGCGTTCGTCGCTCGGGCTTGCAACGAAAGTATGCTATGCCTGCGCCGCGGCGGCCAATGCCGCTTCACCACTCTTGCATACCGATCTGATATGACGAACCGCATGGCCCTGCGCCATATCGAGGCCTTCAACAGCGTGATCCGCCTCGGCACCATGACGGGCGCGGCGGTGGCGCTGCACACCTCGCAGCCGCAGGTCAGCAGGCTGATCGGCCAGCTCGAGGCCATCGTCCAGTTCAAGCTGTTCGAGCGCAATGGCAGCCGCCTCAAGCCCACGCTGGAGGGCCTGCGCTTCCACAACGAGGTGCGCAAGACCTTCGAGGGCCTCGCGAGCCTCGAAGCGGCGGCCGCCAACATCCGCGCCTTCGGCACGCAGCGCCTCAGCGTGGCCGCGATGCCGCGGCTGGCAGGCGGGCCGATGGCGCGCGTGGTCGCGAGCTTCAAGCTCGCCCATCCGCGCGTGCTGGTGGCGGTCCACTCGGGCGATGCGCAGACGGTGCACCGCTGGGTCCAGTCGGGCTTCTGCGATGCCGGGCTCGCGATGCTCTACGACGAGCAGGCCGATGCAAAGGACCTGCAGGTCGAGGTGCTGCACCGCGCGAACTTCGTGGTGGTGCTGCCGCCCGACCATCCGCTGGCGCGCCTGCGCGTGGTGCATGCACGCGACCTCGATGGCCATGCGCTGGTCGCCGCGGTGCAGGGCAGCAGCCTGCGCCAGCGCTGCGACCGGCTGCTGGCCGAGGCCGGCGCGACCTGCACCATCACGGCCGAAGCGAACCTCGGCGCCACCGTCTGCGCGCTGGTGGCCGCGGGCGTCGGCATCGGGCTGATCAACCCGCTGGCCGCGCAGGACGAACTGCGCCAGGCGAAGCTGCAGGTCCGCCCCTTCCTGCCCGAGACTTCGATGTCGGTGGCGCTGCTCTATCCCACGCAGGTCGAGCAGCACCGACTGGTGCAGACCTTCGCGCGCTCGGCGCGCGGTGCGCTGCGGCGCGAGTTCGCGCGCCTCGTCACCGTGCCCACCGGCGGCTGAGCGCCGGCGCGGGCCTGCTCAGCCCGCTCGCTTGGTCCGGATCGCCTTCGACGCGCGCGAGTTCGGCTCGCGCCCCAGCGCCTCGCTGATGTAGACGCCCGCGTCGATCAGGCGGTCGAGGTCGATGCCGGTCTCGATGCCCATGCCGTGCAGCATGTAGACCACGTCCTCGGTCGCGACGTTGCCGGTCGCGCCCTTGGCATAGGGGCAGCCGCCGAGGCCTGCCGAGGAGGACTGGAAGTTCCACACGCCGAGCTCCAGCGAGGCGAGCGTGTTGACCAGCGCCTGGCCGTAGGTGTCGTGGAAATGGCCCGAGACATGGTCGACGCCGAAGTGCGCCAGCGTGGCCTCGATCGCGGCCTGCACCTTGCGCGGCGTGCCCACGCCGATGGTGTCGGCCACGTCCACGCGCTCCACGCCGATGCCCTTCATCAGCCCGGCCAGCATGCCCACGCGTTCGGGCGCGATCTCGCCCTCGTAGGGGCAGCCGACGGTGCACGACATCGCGCCGCGCACCGCGATGCCCTTCTCGCGCGCCGCGGCCACCACGGGGGCGAAGCGCTCGATGCTCTCTGCGATCGAGCAGTTGATGTTCTTCTGGCTGAAGGCCTCGCTCGCGGCGCCGAAGACCACGATCTCGTCGGGCCATTCGGCGCGCGGTGCGGCCACGGCCGCCTCGAAGCCCTTCATGTTCGGCGTGAGCACCGAGTAGCGCACGCCGGGCTTGCGGCGGATGCCGTGCATCACCTCGGCGGCGTCGGCCATCTGCGGCACCCACTTGGGGCTCACGAAGCTCGTGACCTCGATCTCGGCGAGGCCGGCGTCCTGCAGCCGGTGCACGAGGCCGATCTTGACTTCGGCGGAGACCGGTTGCTTCTCGTTCTGCAGGCCGTCGCGCGGGCCGACGTCGACGATCCTGACGCGGGTGGGGAGTTTCATGGGAATGTCTCTGGGGTCGCGAAGGAAGAAGGGGAAAAAGCCGGCACCCATTGTCCGCCACCTGCGCCCGACGTGCCTGGTACAGAGTGCGCGGAAGGTAGCAATGCACGCCAGCGGCGTTGCAAATCGCGCCAGCCGGCGCAGGCCGCCGCCTCAGTACGACTTGGGCAGCCCGAGCGCCTTCTCGGCGATGAAGTTCAGGATCATCTGCGGGCTCACCGGTGCGATGCGCGGGATGTAGCTCTCGCGCAGCAACCGCTCGACGTGGTACTCCTTCGCATAGCCCATGCCGCCGAGCGTGAGCACCGCGTTCTGGCAGGCGTCGTGCGCGGCCTCGGCCGCGAGGTACTTGGCGGCGTTGGCCTCGGTGCCGCAGGGCTCGCCGGCGTCGTAGAGCGTGGCGGCCTTGAGCATCATCAGGTCGGCCGCCTCCAGGTTGGCCCAGGCGCGCGCGAGCGGATGCGCCACGCCCTGGTTCTGGCCGATGGGCCGGCCGAACACCACGCGCTCCTGCGCGTACTGCGCGGCGATGCGCAACGCGGCGCGTCCGATGCCGATGGCTTCGGCCGCGATCAGGATGCGCTCGGGGTTGAGCCCGTGCAGGATGTACTCGAAGCCGCGGCCCTCCTCGCCGATGCGGTCTTCCTCGGGCACTTCGAGACCGTCGATGAAGAGCATGTTGGAGTCCACCGCCGCGCGGCCGAGCTTGTGGATCTCGCGCACCTCGACCTTGCTGCGGTCGAGCGGCGTGTAGAACAGCGTGAGCCCCTGCGTGGGCTTCTTCACCTGGTCGAGCGGCGTGGTGCGCGTGAGGATCAGCATGCGGTCGGCCACCTGCGCGGTCGAGATCCAGATCTTCCGGCCGTGCAGCACGTAGCCGCCACCGGGCCGGCGCACCGCCTGGGTCTTGAGGTGCGTGGTGTCGAGCCCCGCGTCGGGTTCGGTGACGGCGAAGCAGGCCTTCTCGGTCCCCGCGATCAGCGGCGGCAGGAAGCGCTGGCGCTGCGCCTCGCTGCCGAACACCACCACCGGATTGAGGCCGAAGATGTTCATGTGCACCGACGACGCGCCCGACATGCCCGCGCCCGAGGCGCTGATGGCGCGCATCATCAGCGCGGCCTCGGTGATGCCGAGCCCCGCGCCGCCCTGCGCCTCGGGCATCGCGATGCCGAGCCAGCCGCTCTCGGCCACGGCGCGGTGGAAGGCATGCGGAAACTCGGCGCGGTCGTCGAGGTCGCGCCAGTACTCGGCGGGGAAGTCCGCGCACAGCCGTTCGATGGCCGCGACCAGCGTGCGCTGGTCTTCGTCGAGGGAGAAGTTCATGGGCTGTCGTCGTCGTTGGATGGATCGGGTTGCAGCGTGACGCCGCGCGCGCGCAGCGCCGCGATCGCCGCATCGTCGTAGCCGGCCTCGCGCAGCAGCTCGACGCTGTGCTCGCCGATGCGCGGCGCATGGCGGCGGATCGCGGCCGGCGTGGCGCCGTAGCGGCCCACGGGCGCGACGGTGCGGATGCGGCCCTCGCTCGGATGCTCGAATTCGGGGAAGAAGCCGACCGCGCGCAGGTGCGGGTCGTCGAGCAGGCTGTCGGTGCTGTGCAGCCGCGCGACCGGGATGTCGGCGCCGTCGAGCAGCGCGAACCATTCGTCGCTGCCGCGCGTGGCCATCACCTCGGCGACGAAGGCATAGACCTCGGCGATGTGGGCCGCGCGCGCGGTGTGGGTGCCAAACATCGGCGAATCGCGCAGCTCGGGCCGGCCGATCAGGTCGAAGAAGGCCTGCCAGTGCTTGTCGTTGTAGATCAGCACGCTCAGGTGGCCGTCGGCCGTGGCGTAGGGCTTGCGGTGCGACGCGAGCAGGCGTGCGTAGCCGGTGGGACCGAGCGGCGGCTCGAAGCTGTGGCCGCCGAGATGGTCGCCCATGACGAACTGCGAGAGCGCCTCGAACATCGGCACCTCCACCGCCTGGCCGCGGCCGGTGCGCTGCGCATGCAGCACGGCCGCGAGCAGCGCGATCGCCGCCTGCAGCCCCACGGCGCGGTCGGCCAGCGTGACGGGCGCATAGCGCGGATCGCCGCCGCTCTGCTGCGCGAACAGCGAGGCCACGCCCGCCGCGCCCTGGATCAGGTCGTCGTAGGCGGGCTTGCCGGCATAGGGCCCGTCCTCGCCGTAGCCGAAGGCGCCGAGGTAGACGATCTTCGGATTGGCCGCGGCCACCGCGTCGTAGCCCAGGCCGAGCCGCGCCATCGCCTGCGGCCGCGTGTTGTAGATCAGCGCATCGCAGCCGGCCGCCAGCCGCAGGCAGGCCTCGCGCCCCTCGGGCTGCTTGAGGTCGAGCACGATCGAGCGCTTGTTGCGGTTGAGGTGCAGCGCGAGCGCGCCCATGCCCGCATGGCGCATCGGCCCGACGGCGCGCAGGTTGTCGCCCGAAGGCGGCTCGACCTTGATCACGTCGGCGCCGAGGTCGCCGAGGGTCTGCGTGGCATAGGGGCCCATCACCACGGCCGTGAGGTCGAGGATGCGGATGCCCTGGAGCGGTCCGTTGCCGGTGCTCATGTCTTCGCTCCTTCCCCCGCTGGGGGAAGGCTGGGATGGGGGCAGGCAGAGCGCCCGATGGAGGCGCTGCGTGCCCCCACCCCTGCCCTCCCCCGGCGGGGGAGGGAGAAACACGAGGGCGAGCTCATTCGGGCTTGATCCCCGCGGCCTCGATCAGCTTCTTCCACTTGCCCAGTTCCGCCACGGTGAACGCGCCGAGCTCCTCGGGCGTGCTGCCGAAGGCATCGAAGCCGAGCTTGCTGACCCGCTCCCGGAACACGGCGCCGTTCGCCATCTCCGACAGCGCCTTGTTGAGCTTCAGGACGATGTCCCTCGGCGTGCCGGCCGGCGCGAAAACGCCGTTCCACGACGTGATGTCGAAGCCCTTGAGCTCGGGCGTGTCGGCCAGCGGCGGCAGCTCGGGGAAGAGCTTGGTGCGCTCCTGCGTGGTGACGGCGATCGCGCGCATCTTGCCGGCCTTGACGGTGGCGAGGCCCGCGGCGAGGTCCACCACCATCATCGACACCTGCCCGCCGATCAGGTCCGCGATCGCGGGCGGCGTGCTCTTGTAGGGCACGTGCAGCATCGGCACGCCGCTCATGCGCGCGAGCGTGGCACCGCTCACGATGCCGGTGCTGTTGCCACTCGCGTAGGTGAGCTTGCCCGGGTTGGCGCGGCCCCAGGCCAGCAGCTCGGCCACGCTCTTCACGGGCAGGTCGTTGTTGACCACCAGCATGAACGGCAGATTGCCGATGCGGCTCACGGGCGCGAAGTCCTTCACCGGGTCGTAGGGCAGCGACTTCATCAGGCTCGGGTTGGCCGAGTGCGTGGTGTTGGTGGTCATGAACAGCGTGTAGCCGTCGGGCGGCGCCTTGGCGACGAACTCGGCCGCGATCACGCCGTTGGCGCCGGCCCTGTTGTCGACGATGACCGAGCCCTTGAGCGCCTCGCCGAGCATCTGCGCGGTGATGCGCGCCACCGCGTCGGTGCCGCTGCCGGCGGCGAAGGGCACGATCAGCTTGATCGGCTGCTTCGGATAGCCGTCCTGCGCGAAGGCCCAGGGCGCTGCGCCCGCGAGCCCGGCGGCGGTGCCCAGGGCGATGAAGCGGCGGCGGTTCGCCACCGCGACCGTGGTTGTCGCGTTGTTCGTCTGCATGTCTTGTCTCCGGTTGGTTGTGTTCAGGGCCGGATCACGCGTTCCGGCAATTCCTCGTAGGGCGGGCTGTAGATCACCAGCACGCGCACCGGCTCGTCGCTCACCACCGTGAAGGTGTGCATCGCATTGGCCGGGAAGAAGCAGCAGTCGCCCGGGTGCAGTTCCTGCCGCTGGCCGCCGACCTCGGCCACCGCGCGGCCTTCGAGCAGGTAGCAGACCTGCTCGATGCCCGGGTGCGCATGCGGCAGCGCGCCCTTGCCCTTCTGAATGTGGCCGACCAGCACTTCGAGCTGCTTCGCGCCCACGGTCTCGGGGCCGATCAGGCGCTTGTTGAGCGTGCCGGTGTGGTTGGCGGGGTGGTAGCCGGCGATCTCGGCTTCGCGGATGAAATAGCGCGGGGCGGTGGTGGGAGTGGTCATCGGGGGGTTTCCGTTTTCGGTTCGATCGCCAGGCAGGCCGAGCGCAGCATCGCGGCGATCTCCTCGATGCGCGGCTCCACGCGGTAGCGCGGGCCCGCGACCGAGATCGCATAGGCCTCGCCGCCGATGGCGAGCGGCCATGCGAGGCCGATCAGGTCGGGGATGCTTTCGCCGAGGTTGCCGTGCCAGCCGCGCGCGGCACCGCGCTGGAGCTCCGCCTCGATCGCCTCGGCGCTGGTCAGGGTGGCGTCGGTCAGCGGCACGAGCGCCATGCCGTCGAGCAGCTTGCGGCGCGCCTCGGGCGCGAGCGTGGACAGCAGCGCCCGGCCGATGGAGTTGGCATAGGCCGGCCGCGTCTCGCCCGACTCGGCCGTGTAGCGGATGCGCTGCGGCGCGCTCAGCACGTCGAGGTAGACCACCGTGCCGGGCTCGCGGAACTTGCCGAAGACCACGGTCTCGCGCGCGGCGTCGCGCAGTTCCTCGAGCGTGGCGCGCACGCGGTCGAGCACCGGGTCGTGGGCCGCGATCACCTGCGCCATCGCCAGCAGCCGGCCGGTCGGGTAGTAGCCCTGGCGTCGCCCGGTTTCGTACATGTAGCCCTGGGCCTCGAGCGTGCGGATCAGGCCCAGGCAGCTCGAGACCGGCATCTCGAGCAGGCGCGCCATTTCGGACAGCGCCAGCGGCTGCTTCTCGCGGGCGAAGAGTTCCACGATCTCGATCACGCGGAATGCCATTTTCACAGTCATGAAAATATTTTCATGGCTATGAAGAGTTTTACGCCCTGGGGTTTGCCCTCCCCGGGGCGGGATCGCTGCCGCCCTTGGCGGCGGGGCTCAGTACCCGCGCACGGGGTCGACCACGCCGCTGATCGGCCGGCCCTCTTCCATCGCACGGATCTTTCCGGCGATCTGCGCGATCGACTCCTCGCGCAGCGTGCGCGCCGAGCCGTGCGGCGTCACGGTGATCTTCGGATGGCGCCAGAAGGGATGGTCGGCAGGCAGCGGCTCGACCTGGAACACGTCGAGCGTCGCGCCGGCGAGCTGGCCGGCATCGAGCATCGGGATCAGGTCCTCTTCCACCAGGTGGGCGCCGCGCGCGATGCTGATCAGGTAGCCCTCGGGCCGCAGCTTGCCGAGGTTGCGGCGGTTGAGGATGCCGCGCGTCGCGTCGGTCAGCGGCAGCAGGTTGACCAGCACGCGCGTCTCCGCGAGGAACGCGTCGAACTGGGATTCGCCGCTGAACACCTTCACGCCATCGATCTGCTTCGGCGAGCGGCTCCAGCCTAGCACCGGAAACTCGAACTGCGCGACCGCCCGCGCCACACGCTCGCCGAGCACGCCCAGGCCCATGATGCCGACGGGAAAGTCGCGCCGCAGCTTGGGCTTGCGGTAGCTCCAGCGGCCTTCGCGCGCATCGGCCTCGTACGCATCGAACTCGCGGAAGTGGCGGATCAGCGTGTGGCACACGTACTCGGCCATCTGCACCGACATGCCCGCATCGTCGAGCCGCACGATGCGCGTGTGCGCGGGCACCTTGAGCTTGAGCAGCGCATCGACGCCGGCGCCGATGTTGAACAGCCCGCGCAATTGCGGCTGCTCGTCGAGCAGCTGCTGCGGCGGCGCCCAGACCACCGCATGGTCGGCCTGCAGCGCACCGGGCTGCCAGCTTTCGATCTGCGCACCGGGCAGTTCGGCGCGCAGGCCTTCGATCCAGGGTTCGGGACGGTTGTCGGTGAGGGAGACGATGATTTTCATGGCCGCCATCTTAGGGGCCGGCTTGTTGCGCCACCGGCCTTCTCCTATGCTCGCGCGACACCACAACCCCCGGAGACGAAGCCATGATCAAGGTCAGCGTGATGTACCCCTACACCGAAGGCGCGCGGTTCGACCACGACTACTACCGCGACAAGCACATGCCCCTGCTCAAGGCGCGCATGGGCGATGCGTGCAGGTCGTACACCATCGACCGCGGCCTCGCCGGCGGCGCGCCGGGCCAGCCGCCCACCTACGTCGGCATGTGCCACGTGTTCTGCGACTCGGCCGAGGCCTTCCAGGCCGCCTTCGGCCCGCACGCGAAGGAGATCCTCGGCGACGTCCGGAACTACACCGACATCGCGCCGGTGATGCAGATCAGCGAAGTGGTGGTGGGCTGAGGGCCTTGCTCAAGCAGCGCGCCGGCGGCGCCACAGCCGCCGCGCGAGCCACGCCAGCGGCAGCAGCACGAGCACCAGCCACGGCAGCACCGCCGCCACGAAGGTGATCAGCGCGCCGACGCTCTCGGCCAGCACCGCGCCCGCATTGCGCAGCGCATGGCGCATCGGGCTGTAGCCGTCGCCGCGGCCCGAGACCAGCGCGCGCTTCGGCGTGAAATGGATCTGGATGTGCTGCTTGCTCGTCTGCTGCGCGAGCTGCTTGCGCTGCGTGGCGATCGCATCGAGCTCGGCCTGCGTGTCCGACAGCGTGCGCTGGATCGCTAGCAGGTCGGCCATGGTGCGCTTGGTGACGGTGTCGCCCAGCGTCGCGCGCAGGCTGTCGCGGAACTCGGTGCGGTTCCTGATGCGGGCCTCGACGTCGATCACTTCGGCGGTCTTGTCCTCGCTGGTCGTGGTGTGCGAGACCACGCTGGCGATGCCCGCGAGGCCGCCGAGCAGCTTGTCGACGTCGGCCGGCTCCACGCGGACTTCGAGCATCGCGCTGCCGGGCTGCTGCGGCGTCTCGCGCAGCAGCGAGGCCGAGAGCAGCTCGCACTTCAGCGTGGCGCAGAGTTCGCGCATGCGGCCCCAGGCATCGGCGAGCTGCTCGGGCGGCACCTCGACGGCCAGCTCCTGCCGCACGGCGAGAAAGCGCTGCTGCAGCGGCGCATCCTGGCGCATCGCGTCCTGCGAGGCGACGGATTCCTTCATCGCCATGCCGCCTGCGAGCCCCGGTGCCGACCGCTGCACGGACGCGGGCGCAGGCGCGGCCGCGGGCGCCGGCTCGGCGGGCACCGCGCTGCGGTCGGTGCGCTCGCGGCCGCAGCCGGCGAGCGACAGCGCGGCGGTCAGCGCGAGCAGCAGCAGGAAGAGGCGTGCACGCGGGCGTGCGGCGGAGCGGGGCGTCATGGCTGTTCCTTGGCGTGATGAAGACCGTGGTTGATACGGCCCGGCGCCCGAGATGGGGTCGATTATTTTCAGGCCGTCGCCATCCGCAGCAACTCGTCGCCCTCGCCCACCTGCTCGCCCGGCGCGAACAGCAGTTCCTCGACCGTGCCGTCGGCCGGCGCGGCGATGGTGTGCTCCATCTTCATCGCCTCCATCACCGCGAGCGGCTGGCCGCGGCTGACCTTGTCGCCGGCCTTCACCGCGAAGGACACGACCTTGCCCGGCATCGGCGCGGTGAGCCGGCCGCCTTCGGCCTGGGTGTCGCCGGCGTGGGCCAGGCGGTCGACGGCGGTGATCCTGGTCGCGCCCTTGGATGCGAACACATGGGCCGTGGCGTCGTCGAGGTAGACGTCGACGGTCTGCCGGTCGCCGGCGAACGCCAGCTCGAACGCGCCCGAAGGAAAACGGGCGACGGTGAGCGGGCCGCCGACGCCGCCGGCCTCGAGCCAGAGGCTGCCGTCATGCCGGAAGGTGAGCCGCGCGGTCTGCGGCTCGCCGCGGAACTCGAAGTCGAAGCGGCGCGTGTATTCGCCCATCGCGCGCCAGCCGTCGCGGCGCGCGAAGGGATCGGCCGCGCCGCTCGCCGCGCCTTCGACCACCAGCGTGCGCGTGATCGCGGCGGCGGCCGCGAGCGGCAGGCCCAGGGGCTCGCGGTCGAACAGCACCGCACGTTCGCGCTCGATCAGCGCGGTGTCGAGGTCGGCCTTGGAGAACGACGCGGTCGCGAGCACGCCGCGCAGGAACTGCACGTTGGTCGCCACGCCCACGATGTGCGTCTGCGCGAGCGCCGCGTCGAGCCGCGCGAGCGCCTCCTCGCGCGTGGCGCCGTGCACGATCAGCTTGGCGATCATCGAGTCGTAGTAGGGCGAGATCTCGCCGCCCTCGCGCACGCCGTCGTCGATGCGCACGCGGCTGCGCTGGAAGGCCGTCGCCTGCGGCTTGCGGTAGACGCGCAGGGTGCCGGTCGCGGGCAGGAAGTTGTTGTCGGGGTTCTCGGCGCAGATGCGCGCCTCGATCGCATGGCCGTGGATCTGCAGCTCGGCCTGCTTGGCGGGCAGCGGCTCGCCCGAGGCCACGCGCAATTGCCATTCGACGAGGTCGAGGCCGGTGATGGCCTCGGTCACCGGGTGCTCCACCTGCAAGCGGGTGTTCATCTCCATGAAGAAGAAATTCATTTGCCCGCCCGAGCGCTGCTCGACGATGAACTCCACCGTCCCTGCGCCCACGTAGTTCACGGCGCGCGCCGCGGCCACGGCGGCCTCGCCCATCTGCCGGCGCATGGCTTCCGTCATGCCCGGCGCGGGCGCTTCCTCGAGCACCTTCTGGTGCCGCCGCTGCACCGAGCAGTCGCGCTCGAACAGGTAGACGTAGTTGCCATGCGTGTCGCCGAAGACCTGGATCTCGATGTGGCGCGGGCGCTGCACGTACTTCTCGATCAGCACCGCGTCGTCGCCGAAGCTGTTGATCGCCTCGCGCTTGCAGGATGCGAGCGCGGCCTCGAAGTCGGCCGCCTTCTCGACCGCGCGCATGCCCTTGCCGCCGCCGCCCGCGCTGGCCTTGATGAGCACCGGGTAGCCGATGCGGTCGGCCTCGCGCTGCAGCAGCGCCGGGTCCTGGTCGGCGCCGTGATAACCCGGCACCAGCGGCACGCCGGCCTTTTCCATCAACTGCTTCGACTCGGCCTTGAGGCCCATGGCCTTGATCGCCGAAGGCGGCGGGCCGATGAAGACCAGGCCCGCATCGGCACAGGCCTGCGCGAACTCCTCGTTCTCGCTCAGGAAGCCGTAGCCGGGGTGCACCGCCTCCGCGCCCGTGGCCTTGGCGGCCTCGAGGATCTTTTCCCAGCGCAGGTAGCTGTCCTTCGGCGCGCTGCCGCCCAGGTGCACCGACTCGTCGCAGGCATGGACGTGGTTGGCATGCGCGTCGGCATCGGAATACACGGCCACGGTGCGGATCGCCATGCGGCGCGCGGTGGCGGCGACCCGGCAGGCGATCTCCCCACGATTGGCGATCAGGATTTTCTTAAACATTGGACGAGTCTCCCGGAGGATTCTTTTTCAGTTGAAAGGCGGGCACCACGCCCGGATCGGTGCGGCCGCTGAAGATGCGGGCCACGCGGACGAACAGCGCCTTGAGGAAGCGCCAGCTCTTTCGGATGAGCCACACGCTCGCGACCAGCACGAGCACGAACAGCACGAGAAAGACGAAGGGATGCGCCACCGCGAGCCACAGGCCCGTGGGCACCATCGTGTCCTCGATCAGCGAGGCGCCGACGTTCGAGAACGGCTCGGGCGAGGTGTTGATGGCCGCGCGCGTGGTGGCCTTGGCCGCATGTGCGGTGGCCGCGAAGCCGCCGCCGACGAGCGCCGCGACGACCGCCATCACGCCATGGTCGGCGCCGAACACGCTGGCCGCGAGCGCCGCGCCCGCCGGGATGCGGATGGCCGTGTGCACCACGTCCCAGAGCGAATCGAGGCCCGGGATCTTGTCGGCGAAGAACTCGATGAACACCATGAAGCCGCTGGCCGCGAGGACCACCGGATGCGCGAGCAGCTGCAGACCGCCCGGCAGCGGCACCCAGCCGAGGTAGCCGGCCAGGCCGGTCAGCAGCACCACGAGGTAGAGACGCACGCCGCTGGCCCAGCCGACGGCGGCGGCCAGGGCGAGCAGCTGGGGCATGTCGAGGGAAGTCATGGTGTCATCCGGGTGAATGCGGGATCGGGCAGCCGAACGCAGAAGTCGCGAAGGTTTCGCAGAAGTCGCAAAAGAAAATCCAAGGAAGATTCTTCATGGTCTTTTCTGCGACTTCTGCGTCGCTTTTGTCTTCCTTCTGCGTTCGGCTGTTCGCATTCATCAGCCCAACCAGGAAGGCTTGCGCTTCTGCAGGAAGGCCTGCACGCCTTCGCGGCCCTCGTCGCTGGCGCGGATGTCGGCGATGCCCTCGACCGTCTTTGCGATCAGCGCATCGTCGATCTCGCGGCCGGCGACCTCGGCGACCAGTTGCTTGCAGGCGCGCACGGCGGCGGGGCTGGCGCCGGTGAGCGCCTTCAGCAGTTCGTCGACCTTGGCATCGAGTGCATCGGCCGCGACCACTTCGTGCACGAAGCCGATGCGGTGCGCCTCGGCGGCGCTGAAGCGCTCGGCCGTGAGGAAGTAGCGCTGCGAGGCGCGCGTGCCCATGGCGCGCAGCACGTAGGGGCTGATGGTTGCGGGCACGAGGCCGATCTTGACCTCGCTGAGGCAGTACCACGCGGTGTCCACGCTCACGGCCATGTCGCAGGCGGCGACGAGCCCCATGCCGCCCGCGTACACGTCGCCCTGCACGCGCGCGATCGTCGGCTTGGGGCATTCGGCGATGGTGCGCAGCATCGCGGCGAGCTTGCCCGCGTCGGCGATGTTCTCGTCGCGCGTGTAGTCGGCCATGCGGCGCATCCAGTGGAGGTTGGCGCCGGCGCAGAAGGCCGGGCCGTTGGCGCCGAGCACGATGGCCTTGACCTGCGGCGCGGCGCCGGCCTCGGTGAAGGCCTGCGTGAGCTCGGCGATGACGCCGTCGTCGAAGGCGTTGCGCGCCTCGGGCTGGTCGAGCCAGATGCGCGCGATAGCGCCGTCGTACGAGAGCTGGAGCTTGGTGAAGTCGGTCATGATGTTCTTGCCTGTTCTTGCAGCAGGCGGGCGAGGTCGAGCACGGGGCAGGGCCGCCCCAGCGCGGTCAGCGCGGCGGTCACCTGGCCGCGGTGATGGGTGCCGTGGTTGAACACGTGGGTCAGCGTGGCGGCGAAAGGCAGCGCAAGCGGTTCGCCGCGCGTGGTGGTGTAACTCAGCACGCCCTCGAAGCGCTCGGCCGGCCAGCCTTGGATGAGCGGCAGCCAGCGCGCCGCGCCTTCGCGCAGGCGTGCATCCAGGCGCGCGCGGTCGGGCTCGGCCTCCGCATCGAGCGCCATCGGCGCCGAGACGCCTTCGTCGAAGCGCCGGAACCACAGCAGGTGCTCGCCCACCAGCAGGTGGTTCAAGGTGCCGTGGATGCTCTTGAAGAACAGGCCCAGGTCGCGCCGGTAGTCCGCCTCGGGCAGTTCCGCCACGGCATCCAGCAGGCAGTCGACGGCCCAGGCGTTGTAGCGCGCCAGGACGGCGAAGTGCTGCTGCATGGAAGGCATGGTCGATCGCTCCCGAAGCTACATGCGGAAGATGCCGAACTTCGGCTCGGGGATCGGTGCGTGGCGCGCGGCCGCCAGGCCCAGCGCCAGCACGCGGCGCGTGTCGGCCGGGTCGATGATGCCGTCGTCCCACAGCCGCGCGGTGGCGTAGTAGGGATGGCCCTGGTCCTCGTACTGCTGGCGGATCGGCGCCTTGAAGGCCTCTTCCTCTTCCGCGCTCCACTGGCCGCCCTTGGCCTCGATGCCGTCGCGCTTGACGGTGGCGAGCACGCTCGCGGCCTGCTCGCCGCCCATCACGCTGATGCGCGCGTTGGGCCACATCCAGAGAAAGCGCGGGCTGTAGGCCCGGCCGCACATGCCGTAGTTGCCGGCGCCGAAGCTGCCGCCGATGATGACGGTGAACTTGGGCACGTTGGCGGTGGCCACCGCCGTGACCATCTTCGCGCCGTGGCGCGCGATGCCTTCGTTCTCGTACTTGCGCCCGACCATGAAACCGGTGATGTTCTGCAGGAACACGAGCGGCGTCTTGCGCTGGCAGCACAGCTCGATGAAGTGCGCGCCCTTCTGCGCGGACTCGCTGAACAGGATGCCGTTGTTGGCGACGATGCCCACCGGCATGCCCTCGATCTCGGCGAAGCCGCAGACCAGCGTGGCGCCGAAGCGGGCCTTGAATTCGTGGAACTCGCTCCCGTCGACGATGCGCGCGATGATCTCGCGCACGTCGAAGGGCTTGCGCGTGTCGGTGGGGATCACGCCGTAGAGCTCCTCGCGCGGGAACGCCGGTGCGCGCACCTCGGCCTTCGCCGCGGCCGCCGGCGCCTTCTGCGCATTGAGGTTGGCGACCGCCGAGCGCGCGAGGGCGAGCGCATGCAGGTCGTTCTGTGCCAGGTGGTCGGCCACGCCCGACAGGCGCGTGTGCACGTCGCCGCCGCCGAGGTCTTCGGCCGTCACCACCTCGCCGGTCGCGGCCTTCACGAGCGGCGGGCCGCCGAGGAAGATGGTGCCCTGGTTCTTCACGATGATCGATTCGTCGCTCATCGCCGGCACGTAGGCGCCGCCCGCGGTGCACGAGCCCATGACCACCGCGATCTGCGGAATGCCCTGGGCGCTCATGTTGGCCTGGTTGTAGAAGATGCGGCCGAAGTGGTCGCGGTCGGGAAAGACCTCGTCCTGGTTCGGCAGGTTGGCGCCGCCCGAGTCGACGAGGTAGATGCACGGCAGCCGGTTCTGCTCGGCGATCTCCTGCGCGCGCAGGTGCTTCTTGACCGTCATCGGGTAGTAGGTGCCGCCCTTCACCGTGGCGTCGTTGCAGACGATCATGCAGTCCACGCCATTGACGCGGCCGATGCCCGCGATGAGGCCGGCGCCGGGCGCATCGCCCTTGTACATGCCGTGCGCGGCGAGCGGCGAGATCTCGAGGAAGGGCGTGCCCGGGTCGAGCAGCTCGGCCACGCGATCGCGCGGCAGCAGCTTGCCGCGCGCCGTGTGCTTGGCGCGCGCGGCCTCGCCGCCGCCCTGTTCCACCTTGGCGAACTGCGCACGCAGGTCGTCCACGAGCGCGCGCATGGCCGCGGCGTTGGCCTGGAAGTCGGCGGAGCGGGCGTTGAGTTTGGTTTCGAGTTGGGTCATGTGGGGGTCAAATTCGGAAACGGGGACCGAACGCAGAGGGCGCGAAGGTTTCGCAGAAATCGCAGAAGAAACTCAAAAAATATGGATTTCCTTCTGCGACTTCTGCGTAACTTTTGACTTCCTTCTGCGTTCGGATGTCCGTATTCATGCAGTGCGCGCCTCGTCCAGCCCGAGCTGCGCCTTCATCTCCTCGCGGATCTTGAACTTCTGGATCTTGCCGGTCACGGTCATCGGGAAAGCCTCGACGAAGCGGATGTACTTCGGCACCTTGTAGTGCGCGATCTGGCCCTTGCAGAAATCGCGCACCTCGGCCTCCTCGAGCATCTGGCCGGGCTTGGGGATGATCCAGGCGCAGAGCTCCTCGCCGTACTTCGCGTCGGGCAGGCCGACCACCTGCACGTCCTGCACCTTGGGATGGCGGTAGAGGAACTCCTCGATCTCGCGCGGATAGATGTTCTCGCCGCCGCGGATCACCATGTCCTTGATGCGGCCGACGATGTTGACGTAGCCCTCGGCGTCCATGGTGGCGAGGTCGCCGGTGTGCATCCAGCGCTCGGCGTCGATGGCTTCGCGGGTGCGCGCCTCGTCGTCCCAGTAGCCGTGCATCACGAGGTAGCCGCGCGTGCAGAGCTCGCCCGACTGCCCGGGTGCCACGATGGCGCCGGTCTCGGGATCGACGATCTTCACTTCCACGTGCGGCTGCACCGTGCCCACGGTCGAGACGCGGCGGTCGAGCGGCGTGTCGGTGCTGCTCTGGCAGCTCACGGGGCTGGTCTCGGTCATGCCGTAGGCGATGGTGATCTCGCTGAGGTGCATCTCGTTCACGACGCGCTTCATCACCTCGATCGGGCACGGCGAGCCGGCCATGATGCCGGTGCGCAGCGTGGAAAGGTCGAACTCCTTGAAGCGCGGATGGTCGAGCTCGGCGATGAACATGGTCGGCACGCCGTGCAGCCCGGTGCACTTCTCGGCCTGCACGGTCTCGAGCACCGTGAGCGGATCGAAGCCGTCGTTCGGATACACGATCGCCGCGCCGTGCGTGAGGCAGGCCAGGTTGCCGAGCACCATGCCGAAGCAGTGGTAGAGCGGCACCGGGATGCACAGCCGGTCGGCCGGCGTGAGCTTCATGCATTCGCCGATGAAGAAGCCGTTGTTGAGGATGTTCCGGTGCGTGAGCGTCGCGCCCTTGGGGAAAGCCCGTGGTGCCGCTGGTGAACTGGATGTTGATCGGGTCGGTGGCCTTCAGGGTCTTCTGCACCGCCGGCACCTTCGGGTCGGCCGCATCGCCGCCGGCCAGCAGTTCGCTGAAGCGGCGCATGCCGGGCACCTCGGCGCCTTCGCCGGCCTTGTCGATCCAGAAGGTGTGGAGCAGCTGCGGCAGCCGCTTCGGGCCGAGTTCCTGCAGCATGCCGAGGTAGTCGCTGGTCTTGAAGCGCGCCATCGTCACCAGCGCCTTGCAGCCGACCTTGTTGAGCGCGTACTCGAGCTCCGCGGTGCGGTAGGCGGGGTTGATGTTGACCAGGATCAGGCCCGCCTTCGCGGTCGCGATCTGCATCAGCACCCAGGCGACGTTGTTGTGCGACCAGATGCCCACGCGGTCGCCGGGTTCGAGGCCGAGCTTCAGCAGCGCGCTCGCGAGGCGGTTCGATTCGGCCTGCAGTTCGCGGTAGCTGAAGCGCAGGCCCTCGTGGCGGCTCACGAGCGCCTCGCGGTCCGGCTGCCGCTCGACCATGTCGTCGAAGAAGTCGCCGATGGTCTGCTCGATCAGCGGGACGCGGGTATCACCCTGGGCAAAACTCAATGGTTGGGGCATGGCGCCTGTCTCCTGCTGAGGTTGGAAATCAATCCACCGTTGCGCCGGTGTCCTTCACCACGCGCGCCCACTTGACCAGGTCGGCGCGCACCAGCGCGCTCAACTGCGCCGAGGTGCCCTTGAAGGGCTCGCAGCCCACGGCGGCAAGCCTGTCCGCCACCTCCTTCTGGTCCAGCGCGCGGGCCACCTCGGTCTGCAACTGCGCCACGATGGGCGCGGGCGTCCCCGCGGGCGCAAACAGCGCGTACCACGGCGCTTCGCCAAAGCCCTTGAGTGTTTCACCGATGGTCGGCACATCAGGCAAGGCGGCCACGCGTTTGGCGTTCACCACCCCCAGCACCTTGAGCTTGCCTCCTTTGATGAAGCCCATGACCGAAGGCAGGCTTTGCACCGACAAGGGCACCTGCCCGCTCACCACGTCGGTCGCCGCTGCCGCCGAGCCCTTGTAGGGCACGTGCTGGAGCTGGATGCCTGCCTGCTTTTGCAGCATTTCACCGATCAGGTGGTTGAGTGTGCCGTTGCCCGCCGAGGCGATGGCGTAGGGGTCGGACCGGGCCTTGGCCTGGGCGATCAGCTCCGCCACGTTGTTGGCGGGAAAGGACGGGTTGGCGACCAGCACATAGCCCGCCGTGGCGACGGGTGCGACCGGCTCGAAGTCCTTGACCGCGTCGAAGCCGGGGTTCTTGTAGAGCGCGGGACCGACCACATGGGCGCTGTCCGCCGTGAGCAGCAGCGTGTAGCCGTCACGCCTGGCGCGCGCCAGCGCCGCCGTGGCCAGCGTGCCGCCCGCGCCGGGACGGTTGTCCACGAGCACGCTCTGGCCCATTTGCTCCGACAGGCGCTGCGCCACGACGCGCGCGATGGCATCGTTTGCGCCGCCGGCGGCCTGGGGAACGATGAGGGTGATGGGTCTGGACGGGTATTTGTCCTGGGCGAAAGCGGCCGTGCACAACGCGGCGGCCACGGCCAGCGCGGCATGGCGGCGAGTCAAGGTCATGGGTTGTTGTCTCCTCGTTGTCATTCGAAAGCCCCGCTGTCCAGATTCAGGCCGTCTCTGCGAACAGCTCGCGACCGATGAGCATGCGGCGGATCTCGCTCGTGCCCGCGCCGATCTCGTAGAGCTTGGCATCGCGCCACAGCCGCTCGACCGGGAACTCCTTGGTGTAGCCCACGCCGCCGAGCGCCTGGATCGCCTCGCCGGCCATCCAGGTCGCCTTCTCGGCCGAGTACAGGATCGCGCCGGCCGCGTCCTTGCGGAAGGTGCGCGCATGGTCGTTGCGGTCGCAGGCCTTGCCCACCGCGTACACGTAGGCGCGCGTGGCCTGCCAGGTCGAGTACATGTCGGCGATCTTGCCCTGCATGAGCTGGAACTCGCCGATGCTCTGGCCGAACTGCTTGCGCTCGTGGACGAAGGGCAGCACCACGTCCATGCAGGCGGCCATGATGCCCAGCGGGCCGCCCGAGAGCACCGCGCGTTCGTAGTCGAGGCCGCTCATCAGCACCTTGGCGCCGTTGCCCTCGCCGCCGAGCACGTTCTCCTCGGGCACTTCGCAGTTGTCGAAGAACAGCGGATAGGTGTTGGAGCCGCGCATGCCGAGCTTGTCGAGCTTGGTGCCGGCCGAGAAGCCCTTGAAGCCCTTCTCGACGATGAAGGCCGTCATGCCGCGCGCGCCCATCTCGGGCTCGGTCTTGGCGTAGATCACCAGCGTGTCGGCGTCCCCGCCGTTGGTGATCCACATCTTGCCGCCGTTGAGCACGTAGTAGCCGTTCTTCTTCTCGGCCTTGAGCTTCATGCTCACCACGTCGGAGCCGGCGTTGGGTTCGCTCATCGCGAGCGCGCCCACGTGCTCGCCGCTCACGAGCTTGGGCAGGTATTTCTTCTTCTGCGCCTCGCTGCCGTTGCGGTGGATCTGGTTCACGCACAGGTTCGAGTGCGCGCCGTACGAGAGGCCCACCGAGGCCGAGGCGCGCGAGACTTCCTCCATCGCCACGATGTGCGCGAGGTAGCCGAGCTCGGTGCCGCCGTATTCCTCCTTCACCGTCATGCCGTGCAGGCCGAGGTCGCCGAGCTTCTTCCACAGGTCGTGCGGGAACAGGTTCTCGCGGTCGATCTCGGCCGCGCGCGGCGCGATCTCGTTGGCGGCGAAGTCGGCGACGGCGTCGCGCAGCGAATCGATGGTCTCGCCCAGGTCGAAATTCAGGCCGGGGGTGCTCATGAGCATGTCTCCTCTCTGTGGGGAAGCGCGCGGCAGCCCAGCCCGCCGCGCGCGAAAGCCGCAGCTTACGCCCGGCAGGCCCGCATTTGGCGCCACAATGGTTGCAAATCGCGCCACACCCTTTTGCCCTCGCCATGGCCCCGCCCACCCTGCCCAAGCCCCCGCGCGCCGCCACGCCGATGGCCTTCGTCCGAGCCATCGTGCGGGCCTACGAACACTACGGCGTCAGCCCCGCCGCCGCCCTCGCCCAGGCACAGATCGCGCCGCGCGACATCGACCGCGCCGACGCCCGCGTCACCGCCGCCCAGTTCGAGGCGCTCAATGCCCACGCCATGCAGGAACTCGATGACGAGGCCCTGGGCTGGTTCTCGCGCCGGCTGCCCTGGGGCAGCTACGGCATGCTGTGCCGCGCCTCCCTCACCGCGCCCGACCTCGGGGTGGCCATCAAGCGGTGGTGCCGGCACCACCGGCTGCTGACCGACGACATCGTGCTGCACCTCGGCGTGGCCGACGGCGTCGCCACCATCTCCATCGAGGAGCGCCGCGCCCTCGGCGACTTCCGCGAGTTCTGCCTGGTGTCGATCCTGCGCTTCCTGCACGGCTACGCCAGCTGGGCCATCGACTCGCGCGTCTCGCTGCGCGAGGCCGCCTTCCCCTTCGATGCGCCGGCGCATGCGGACGCCTACCCGCTGATGTTCGGCGGCGCCCTGCGCTTCGGCGCGCGACAGGCCGGCTACAGCTTCGACGAGCGCTACCTCGCACTGCCGCTGCAGCGCGACGAGCGCGCCCTGCGCGCCATGCTCAAGCGCGCCCTGCCG
Source organism: Variovorax sp. TBS-050B (assembly GCF_029893635.1). Lineage (NCBI taxonomy): Bacteria > Pseudomonadati > Pseudomonadota > Betaproteobacteria > Burkholderiales > Comamonadaceae > Variovorax > Variovorax sp. TBS-050B. The sequence continues at coordinate 844,645 of NZ_JARXYR010000002.1, forward strand.
CTCACCGTGCTGCAGTACCGGCGCGACCGCCTGCTGGGCCAGCGCGTGCGCGAACTGCTGCGCACCCGCCCCGCCGAGACCGGCAGCGCCGAGGGCGTGGCCATCCTGCTGAACATGTCGAGCCGCACCCTGCACCGCCAACTGCGCGACGAGGGACTGAGCCTGCAGGCGCTCAAGGACGAAGTGCGGCACGCGCAGGCGGTGGAGCGGCTGAGGCGCACCACGCAGCCGATCAAGCAGATTGCGCTGGAGGTGGGGTTTCGCAATGAGAAGAGCTTCGTGCGGGCGTTCCGGCAGTGGACGGGGGTGGCGCCGGGAGTATTTCGGAGGGTGCAGAGATGAGCGCAGGGCCTACTTTCATTTCCACATCGACCGGGTCGCGGCCATACCTTAGAACGTCCTCAGGTCGCGCTTAATCTCCACCGGGTTCAGTCGGCCAAGCACAACTGGGGGCAGGTCAAGTACCAGAGAGAGCTCCTTTCGAATGAGCTCTTGCAGCATCTTCTGGGCTGCGTGCACGACTTGTAAATCAGAGGGTGGCAACCGATGTCTTCGTGCGTGCACAAGATCGCCTCTCTTTGCAAAGATAGCTCGAAGTCGTTCTCGTAGCTCACTGCGATTCTCAGCACTGGTCCCCATCAGATATGCGAATCGCTCTGAGAGGCGTGCAGTTATCCCTAGCTCGTACGACCCAGAATTGCTGTCCCCAAGAATAGCTTCGATGCCAATGCAGCTTTGTACTAGCGACAACGTCTGATTGGTTGTCACTAGCGAATCGATCAACCACTCCATGCCTGCTGCAATCCGAAGAGCATGGTCGTCTGAATGCAGCAGAGAGAGAAAGCGAACAATAGGATGGAGGTCGAGTGCCAGGTTGCGATGCTCCGAAGACGCGACTTCTCTTCCATCTGAATAGTTAAAGGTTACGCCGCGAAGAAAGTTTTCGAAATCCCGTGACATCTTTTCTGGCCTCCGCTCCTCTCCGTGGACTGCGTGAACCGCGATATGTGCGATGGTTCGAGGCCCGGAGTTCTGGTCCCTGCCACGGAAAATTTCCCGCCGCTCTAGCAAACCGATCTCCAGTCCATAGAAAACGAGAATCTTCACGGACGTAAGCGCACGTGGAAGCAATGCAGGCTCATCTCCATAGAGAAGATCCGGGAGTGCACCGGACTCGGCTATGCGCAAGTAAACGGAGTCTTGCTCCAACAGAAACGAGCTGATAGGGCGGAGCGCTTCGCGCGCCTCATCGACTGTAATGGCGCCCTCCAGTAGGTTCCCTGAACCGAAAGGAAAACTCGGGCGAACTATTTCCTTGATTTCTTTGAGAGGCGAACTTGTTCTGATCAGAGCGACTTGGTCGGAGAGAACAAGAATCTCCTCGTCAAGATAGCTGGGATCTAAGCCTGGGAGTTCTACATAGACAAAGTAGTCTCTCGGATAGGATTCGATCTCTGCCAGCAAATGCCGCTCGAGCGCGCTGTACATCAAGGCCGGATCCCCGAGAACTCGTGCGCTCGCGGTGTGAGCGACCTTGAGCCGAGCTTCTTCGACCAATTCCTTGACGTCGTCGATCGACCATATGTCTCTCCACGGTTGGTCTTGAAGAAGAACCTCACAGAAGCGATCGGTTGCAGTGTCGAGCACTTCGACCTCCGCGCCTGGCATTATTTTCCAGGTGCGCAGATAGCTTACGAGGGCCTTCTTCTGCGGGGTAGTTAGCGCAACCATGAGCGACTCCTGAGAGCATCGCGCCCCTCGCCTTCTCCGAATGACGGATATGACACTCTACTCAGATGTGCCGCCTCATCGTCATTGCGCCACCGTACAAGCGAATCGGCAGAACTCCCGCTCCACCAGTTGCGTCAGGATTCCAGGCAGGCATGCGCGCGTCATGGCGGCACGCGGGGCTAGGGACTGCCCGCGGTTCAGGCAATCTGCGCCAGCGCCGCAGCAATCGACGCACTGTCCTCCGGCCGCACCAGCTTCGCCACCTCGCGTCCGTCGCGCATGAACACCAGCGTCGGCCAGAGCTTGACGCCGAAGGAGCGGCCGAGCGGGCGGCCGCTGCCGTCCTCGACCTTGATGCGGGGGATGTTCGGGTACTGGGCGAAGGCCTCTGCGATGTTCGGCTGCGCGGCCTTGCAGATGCCGCACCAGTTGGTGCCGAACTCGACCACGGCGGGGCCCTTGAGGGCATCGATCTCGGCGCGCTCGGGCTGCTCGGTCTTGTATTCGGAAGTCATTGCGCTCTGGCTCCTTTCTTCGACGTTCTGGCATTGGCTGCTGCCATTGCAGCAGAAAGCCCGCGGGCCTGTTCGTGGCAGGGGCTTCAGGCCGGCTGCATGCCGTGGCCCGCGAGCAGCGCGTGCAGTTGGCGCATGTCGCTGAACACCTGCCGGGCGCCGACGCTGCGCAGCGCCTCGGGGCCGCTGTGGCCCGATTCGCCGGTGCTGTAGCCGAACACGGTCGCGCCCGCCGCCACGCCGGCCGTGGCGCCGGTGACGGTGTCTTCCACCACCGCGCAGCGCTTCGGATCGACACCGAGCGCGGCGGCCGCGGCGAGGTAGACGTCGGGATGCGGCTTGGAGCGCGGCATTTCGTGGCCGCTGAAGATGCGGCCTTCGAAGAAGTCGATCAGCCCCGTCTTGGCGAGCTGCAGCTCGACCTTGTGCCGATCCGCGCCCGAGGCGCAGGCAATGCGGCCGTCGAGCGCGCCGTGGATCTTCCGGATCGCCTCGACGGCATGCGGGATGGCCTCGAGGTTGCGTTCGAGCGCTTCGTTGCGGCGCGCCCTGAACGTGCGGAGCCAATCCTCGGTGATGCGGAAGCCGGTCTTCGATTCGATCAGCGCCGCCTCGTCCTTCACGGCCTTGCCGGTGAAGGCGTTCATCGCCTCTTCGGTGCTCAGGCGCCAGCCGAGTTCGCCGAGCATCTCGGCGAGCACGCGGTTGGTGATGGGTTCGGAATCGACGAGGACGCCGTCGCAGTCGAAGAGGACGGCGTCGAAGGGGAATGCGGACATGGGTGCGGTGTTCTGGGACAGGAGGGGAAGCGCCGGGGCCGATGGTAGCAACCGCAGCCTTCCCCTCGCCCGCCTCAGGACACCGCGCGGATCGGGATGTACATCTCCCCGCCGCCCGCCACGAACTCCTGCGACTTCTCCGCCATGCCCGCGGACACGGCCTCGGCCTCGGCCACGCCCTTGGCCGCCGCGTACTCGCGCACCTCCTGCGTGATCTTCATCGAGCAGAACTTCGGGCCGCACATGGAGCAGAAGTGCGCCACCTTGCTCGAGTCCTTCGGCAGCGTCTCGTCGTGGAACTCGCGCGCGGTGTCGGGGTCAAGGCCGAGGTTGAACTGGTCCTGCCAGCGGAACTCGAAGCGCGCCTTGCTCAGCGCATCGTCGCGCGAGCGCGCGCCGGGGTGACCCTTGGCGACGTCGGCCGCGTGCGCGGCGATCTTGTAGGCGATGATGCCCTGCTTGACGTCGTCACGGTCGGGCAGGCCCAGGTGCTCCTTCGGCGTGACGTAGCAGAGCATCGCGGTGCCGGCCCAGCCGATCATCGCGGCGCCGATCGCGCTCGCGATGTGGTCGTAGCCGGGCGCGATGTCGATGGTCAGCGGGCCGAGGGTGTAGAACGGCGCCTCGTGGCAGTGCTTCAGCTGCTCGTCCATGTTCGACTGGATCATGTGCATCGGCACGTGGCCCGGGCCTTCGATCATGGTCTGCACGTCGTGCTTCCACGCGATCTGCGTGAGCTCGCCCAAGGTGCGCAGCTCGGCGAACTGGGCTTCGTCGTTGGCGTCGGCGCCCGAGCCGGGGCGCAGGCCGTCGCCGAGCGAGAAGCTCACGTCGTAGGCCTTCATGATGTCGCAGATGTCCTCGAAGTGCGTGTAGAGGAAGCTCTCCTTGTGGTGCGCGATGCACCACTTGGCCATGATCGAGCCGCCGCGCGAGACGATGCCGGTCATGCGGTTCGCCGTCAGGTGGATGAACGGCAGCCGCAGGCCGGCGTGGATGGTGAAGTAGTCGACGCCCTGCTCGGCCTGCTCGATCAGCGTGTCGCGGTAGATCTCCCAGGTCAGGTCCTCGGCCACGCCGCCGACCTTTTCGAGGGCCTGGTAGATCGGCACGGTGCCGATCGGCACGGGGCTGTTGCGCACGATCCAGTCGCGCGTGGTGTGGATGTTCTTGCCGGTCGAGAGGTCCATCACGTTATCGGCGCCCCAGCGGATGGCCCAGACGAGCTTCTCCACCTCTTCCTCGATGCTCGAGGTCACGGCCGAGTTGCCGATGTTGGCGTTGATCTTGACCTTGAAGTTGCGGCCGATCGCCATCGGCTCGACCTCGGGGTGGTTGATGTTGGCGGGGATGATCGCGCGGCCGCGCGCCACCTCGTCGCGCACGAACTCGGGCGTGATGACGCGCGGAATGCTCGCGCCCATCGGGTTGCCGGCCACGCGCTTCGTGCGCTCCTCGTTGGCGAGGTACTCGGCCATCCACTCGCGCTTGCCGTTCTCGCGCAGCGCCACGTACTCCATCTCGGGCGTGACGATGCCGCGGCGCGCGTAGTGCATCTGCGTGACGTTGGCACCCGCCTTCGCGCGGCGCGGCGTGCGCTGCAGCGCGGAGGCGCCGGCGCGCAGTTCGGCCAGGCGCTGGGCGTCGCGGTCCTCGTTCTTCGCGCCGTCGTCGAGCGCATGGTGCACGCGGCCTTCGTAGCTTTCGGTGTCGCCGCGCTCGGCGATCCAGGCGCCGCGCACATCGGGCAGGCCGCGGCGCACGTCGATCTCGACCTTGGGATCGGTGTACGGGCCCGAGGTGTCGTAGAGCGAGACGGTCTCGCCGTTGGTCAGCTGCACGTCGCGCACCGGCACGAACAGGTCGGGCCGGCTGCCGGGAATGACGCACTTGTGCGAGGCGGGAAAGGGCTCGCGCGTGAGCGAGAGCAGCGAGGTGAATTTATCGGGGGCATTCATGGCGGGGCACTCCTTGTTGAGGGAAAGGGTGCTCCGCAATCGCTCTGTGACTCTGGTGGCCTCGTCGGGACGGATGACGGGGCCGGAGTCGGGAGTGCAGCTCTTCTTACGCCGGTATGACCCGGATCAAGTTCGCGGGTCGGCAGCTTTGCCATCTCAGCACGCCACATGCGTGCACCCCGGAGCGGGGCTGATTGTGCGGGCCCGCGGCCCGGTTCGTCAACCGGGGGTCTGCAGATCGCCGTCGAGGTAGTACCAGCGCCCGTCGGCCTCGCGCACGAAGCGGCTGCGTTCGTGCAGGCGCGTGGCGGCGCCGGTGCTGCTGCGCTGGCGCGCGACGAACTCGACCTCGGCATGGTCGGCATCGAGCACCGAGCGCGAGCGCACGTCGAGCCCCAGCCATTTGACGCCCGGCTCGAACTCGATCGAGGCCGGCCGCTTCGAGGGATGCCAGGTGGCGAGCAGATAGGGCCCGCGCTCGAGCACGAAGGCGGTATAGCGCGAGCGCATCAGCGACTCGGCATCGGGCGCGGGCGCATGCTCGAAGTCTTCGACGTGGCGGCCGCAGCACATCGCGTAGGCGATGGGCTTGTCGCGGCGGTCGGTGCGGCCGCAGGGGCACGGGCCGGAAGTGGGGGCGGTGGCGCTCATGAAGACCGCTATTGGAACATCTTCGCCGCCAGGGGCCCGCGCGGTGCGTGGAACTCCTGTTGGCGCGGCGCTTGCTCGTCGCTAGCCTCCCACCCCAGAGGAGATGATGCGATGTACCTCAAGGCCTCCGAGCAACAGGCGCTGCGCGGCGTGTTCGCGCTGCTCGCCGAAGACTGCGGCGAGCGCGAGATCCGCGAGCGCCTCGGCCGGGCGCTGCTCGACCTGCTGCGCGCCGACCAGTTCGCCTCCTACGTGTGGGACGCCGGGCGCGGCCATTTCGGGCAACGCGTGGCGCTGAACATGGACCCCGCCAACCTCGACCGCTACGGCGAATGGCACCAGCACCACGATCCGATCACCTTCGTGCTGCAGTCGCGGCGCCGCGCCACGCGCGTGACCGAGGTGATGCCGCAGCGCGCGCTGATGCGCACGCCCTTCTTCTGCGACTTTCTCGCGCGCGACGGGCTGCATTGGGGCATGAACCTGCATGCCTTCGACGGCGCGCGCGCATTGGGCGACCTGCGGATCTGGCGCGTCAGGGGCCGCGGCGATTTCGGCGATCACGAGAAGGCGCTGCTGGACCTCGTCGAACCGGCCTTCGCGGGTGCGCTGCGGCGTGCGCAGCATCAACAACAACAGCAGCAGCAGCAAGTCGGCTCGGACTCCCCGGCCGGTGCCGCAGCGGCATGGGCACTGCTGAGCGCGCGCGAGCGCCAGGTGGCCGACGCGGTGCGCGAGGGGCTGACCGACAAGGCGATCGCGCGGCACATGGGCGTGAGCGTGCCCACCGTGCGCACCTACCTGCGCCGCATCTTCGACAAGCTCGGCATCGCACGGCGGTCGGCGCTGGCCGGATGGACGGCCGCGGCGCCGCCGCGCTGACCGCGCGCCGTCGCTGCCGGCCTACTTCGGCGGCGCGAGCCGCCCGAGCACCGCTTCCACCGCGAGCCCCAGCGCGAGCAGCCGGCGATCGCTGCCGGCGGGGCCGTCGAGCTCCAGCCCGATCGGCAGTCCGCTGCTCGTGCCGAGCCCCGAAGGCAGCTGCAGGCCCGGAATGCCCGCATTGCTGCCGGGGTCGGTGTTCTGGATCAGCGCGCCGAAGTTCTCGGGGCTGCTCGATGCGGGCGTGGCCGCCAGCGCTACGCGCGGCACGGTGGGGAACACCAGCGCATCGAGCCTGTGTCTTGCGAAGGTGTCGCGGTAGAGCTTCTGCAGCGCGGGCCGGGCCACGCGCATGGCGTGCTCGTAGGCCGGCCTGGCGTCGGCCACCGCACCGTTCGGCCCCGGCAGCTTGCGCGGCAGCACGAAGGCCTCGAAGGTGCCCTTGACGTCCGGGCTGGCGATGCCGGCCGTCAGTTGGGCGATGTCGATGCCGGTGCGGTATGTCGCGAGGTAGGCCGCCACGTCGTCGTGCGCCTCGTAGAGCGCCACCGGAAAGCCGATGGCGCCGTTGAGTTCCATGAGCCCCGGCATCTCGACGTCGACGAGCGTGGCGCCGGCCGCGCGCAGCCTGGCGAGCGCGGCGTCGGTGGCGGCGCGCGTGTCCGCATCGAGGTTGGCGAGGAACGCGGGCGCCACGCCGAGCCGCACCCGCTTCAGGTTCGCGGACCGGACCGGGGCGCCGCCCGCGATCACGCGGTCGAGCAGCACCAGGTCGGCCACCGACTGCGCCATCGGCCCGGCGGTGTCGCGCGTGTGGGAGATCGGCGCGATGCCCTGCTGCGGATAGCGCCCCACCGTCGGCCGCAGCGCCGCGCAGCCGTTGAACGCGCACGGAATGCGCACCGAGCCGCCGGTGTCGGTGCCCAGCGCGGCCGGCGCCATGCGCGCGCCGAGCGCGGCGCCATTGCCCGACGACGACCCGCCGGCCACCCGGCCCGGGTCGTACGCATTGCGCACGCCCACCTCGGGGCCGCTCTGGAACGCGGGGTTGTAGCCGGTCACGCCGAACGCCAGTTCGTGCATGTTCGTCTTGCCGAGGACGATGGCGCCGACCGCGCGCAGCCTCGCGACCACCGGCGCATCGGCCGCGGGCACGAAGCCCTTGAGCGCCGGCGTGCCGGCGGTGGCGGGCAGGCCCTGCACCTGGATGTTGTCCTTGATCACCACGGGTAGGCCGGCGAGCGGCTTGCAGGCGCCGCCGCGCCGGCGCCATGCGTCGGCGGCGCGCGCGGCCTCGAGCGCGCCGGCCTCGTCGAGCGTGATGAAGGCATTGAGCTTCGCGTTCGACCTGGCCTGCGCAAGGTACGCGGCCACCAGCTGCTCGCTGCCGAGCGTGCCGGCGCAAAGCTGCCGCACCGCCTCCTTGGCGGTCAGCGTGGCGATGTCCGGCGCGGCAGGTTGGGCGTGCGCGGCGGCAAGGCCCGCGGCGCCCGACAGCAGCGCGAGCGCGAAAGGAACGGTCTTCTTCGAAAGGTGCATGGCGGGAACTCCGACGTAGAGGCCGCCATGCTGCGCCGCTGGAGCTCGCCTGTCTGTCGTCGAAACCGACGACACGGGCGGCGGGCGAGCGTCGCGGCTACTGGAACAGCACCCACTCCGGGCGCATGTTGAAACGCACCGGCAGGATGCTCACGCCGAGCCCGCTGGTCACGTACATGCGCCGGCCCTGGTGCGCAATCCAGCCATAGGCCCATTCGCGCGGTGCGCGACCCGGCACCACCAGCGCGCCGAGGCCCGGCAGGCTGATCTGGCCGCCATGCGTGTGCGCGGCGACCACCAGGCCTTTGGTGGGCGGCATCGCGGCGAAGCTGAAGGGGTCGTGCATCATGACCAGCGTCGGTGCGCCGGGCGGAACGCCGGCCAGCGCAAGTTCAGGCCGCGAATGGCCGGTCGAGCCGTCGCCGATCCCGACAACCCAGAGCGCATGGCCCGGCAGGCGTACCGACGCGTTCTCGAGCACGCGGATGCCCTGCGCCGTCAGCGCCCGGGCGATGCGCTCGCCGTCGTGCCACCAGTCATGGTTGCCGAGCACCGCATACACGCCCTGCGGCGCCTTCAGCCGGCCGAGCACGGCGGCCATGTCTTCGATGGCGAAGTCCTCGTCCTCGCCCGAACCGGCAAGGAAGTCGCCCGGCAGCAGCACCACGTCGGGCCGCGCCGCATTGATCTGGTCGACGATGCGCGCGGCGCGCTCCGCACTCGTCACCCGCCACAGCGATTGCGTGCTCAGATGCCAGTCGGCCGCCACCGCGACCTTGAGGCCCGCGGGTGCCTGCCATGACGCCGAGCCCAGCGGCTCGATGCGCGCGGCCACCCAGCGCGGCTCGATGACCACCGTCCACACCACCAGCGCCAGCAGCACCAGCGCTGCGGCGATCCGGCCAACGGGCAGCCCGCGGCGCGTGCCGCTCACGCGAGTGCGCGTTGGATGAGCAGCTTCTGGATGTCCGAGGTGCCTTCGTAGATCTGGCACACCCGCACGTCGCGGTAGATGCGCTCGAGCGGAAAGTCGTTCACGTAGCCGTAGCCGCCGAGGGTCTGGATCGCCGCGCTGCAGACGCGCTCGGCCATCTCGCTCGCGAACAGCTTGGCCATGGCGGCTTCCTTGAGGCAGGGCCGGCCGGCGTCGCGCAGCGCGGCGGCATGCCAGATCAGCTGCCGCGCGGCCTCGAGCTGCGTGGCGCACTCGGCGAGGCGGAAGCCCACGGCCTGCTGGTCGAAGATCGAACCGCCGAAGGCCTGGCGCTCCTTGGCATAGGCGAGCGCGACCTCGAAGGCGCTGCGCGCCATGCCCACGCTCTGCGCGGCGATGCCGATGCGACCGCCCTCGAGCGCGCCGAGCGCGATCTTGTAGCCCTCGCCTTCCTGGCCGATCAGGTTCTCGGCCGGAATGCGGCAGCCGTCGAAGTTGATCTGCGCGGTGTCGCTGCTGTGCTGGCCGAGCTTGTCCTCGAGCCGCGCCACCTGGTAGCCGGGCGTGTCGGTGGGCACGAGGAAGGCGCTCATGCCGCGCTTGCCCGCGCCCTTGTCGGTCACCGCGATCACGATCGCCACCTGGCCGTTCTTGCCGCTGGTGATGAACTGCTTCACGCCGTCGATCACGTAGCCGTCGCCGTCCCTGCGCGCGGTGGTGCGCAGGCTGGAGGCATCGCTGCCGGCCTGCGGCTCGGTGAGGCAGAAGGCGCCGAGCATCTGCCCCTGCGCGAGCGGCTCGAGCCACTGCTTCTTCTGCTGCGCATTGCCGTAGCGCATGAGGATCGCGTTGACCGGGCAGTTGGTCACGCTGATCGCGGTGCTGGTGCCGCCGTCGCCCGCCGCGATCTCTTCGAGCACCAGGGCGAGCGTGAGGTAGTCCAGGCCCGCGCCGCCGTGTTCCTCGGGCACGCAGATGCCGTAGGCGCCGAGCGCCGCGAGGCCCTGGTGGGCCTCCTTGGGAAAGCTGTGCTCGCGGTCCCACTTCGGGGCGTTGGGCCAGAGTTCGGCCTGCGAGAAGTCGCGCACCGCGTCGCGGATGGCTTCCTGGTCGGCGCTGAGCAGCATATCGAAGTTCCTTCAGTGGCCGAGGCGGTCGCCGCCGGGCCGCCCCAAGGCGGACCGCGCCTCCCCCTCGGGGGGTGGAGTTACAGGAGCGAAGCGAGTGAAAAGCCGGGGGGCGACGTCACTTTCCGGCGCCGAGGTCCATGATCAGCTTCGCGGCCATGTACAGGCGGCGCGGGATCGCGCTGATGTCCACATACTCGGCTTTGTCGCTGTGGTAGCCGAAGCCCGGCAGGCCCAGGCTCTCGATCACCGGCTTGCCCGAAAGCGCCGCGTAGGCCGCGTCGGTGCCGCCACCGGTGCGTTCCTCGACCGTGAGCGTGCCGCCGGCCTCCTTGTAGAAGGCCACGGCCTTGTCGACCAGCTTCCGGCCGCCCTCGCCGGCGTTGAACGCCGGGCGCCCGCGCGTGATCAGCACCTTGACCTCGGCCTCGGGCAGCTTCTTCTGCTGCGCGCGCTCTTCCAGCGTCTTCATCGCGGCGTCGAAGTCCTCGTTGCGCGCATAGCGCACGTCGGCATTGAGGGTGGCGCTGGCGGGGATGATGTTCGACACGTTGCCGGCCTTGGCGATGGTCCAGTTGAAGCGCAGGTGCTTCGCCTTGTCGTCGATGCTCATGGTGCGCAGCACCAGGTCGGAGGCCTCGACCAGCGCATTCACGCCAAGCTCCGGCGCGGCGCCCGCATGCGAGGCCTTGCCCGTGATGTTGACCTGCACGTAGGCGATGCCCGAGGTGCCGAGCGACAGCTTCTCGTCGCCAGCGCCCGTGGGCTCGAACGAGAGCACGTAGTCGGCCTGCTTGGCTTCTTCCTGGATCAGGTCGCGCGAGCCGAAGGAGCCTTTCTCCTCGTCGGTGTTGAACAGCACGGTGATGGTGCCGAAGTCGCGCACGCCGTAGTCCTTGAGCAGCTTGAGCGTGTGCAGGATGACGGCGTTGCCGCCCTTGTCGTCGGCGATGCCCGGGCCATAGGCCTTGTCGCCCTCGACGCGGAACGGCGCCTTGGCGAGCGTGCCCTTGAGGTAGACGGTGTCCATGTGCGACATCAGCAGCAGGTTCTTGCCGCCGCGGCCCTTGAGCCGGCCGACGATGTTGTCGCCCACCACCGGGCCGACCGCCTTGTGGCGCGTGACGGTGAAGCCCAGGTTCTTGAGCTCGCCCTCGAGGAAGTTGCCCGCGGCCGCGAGGCCCTCGGCATCGCCGGTGCCGGTCTCGATGTTGACGAGCTTCTCGAGCGTCTTCACCACCGCGGGCTGCTCGTCGGTGGCGGCCTGGAAGAGCACGTTGTCGCGCTTCTGCGCCCAGGCGGCGCTCGCCACGAAGGCGGTGGCCAGCACGGCGGCGATGGCGGTACGGTGGAGAAAGGGGCGCATGAAAACTCCTGCTTGACGCATTGTTCGTTGTCGAGGTTGATCGAAGCGCCGGGGGCTGTTGGGCCCGCCGGCGATCCGTCGTCTTATAGCAATTCGAGGGCCACGGCCGTGCCTTCGCCGCCGCCGATGCACAGCGTGGCCACGCCGCGCTTCTTGCCGCGCGACTTGAGGGCGTGGATCAGCGTGACCATGATGCGCGCACCGCTCGCGCCGATCGGATGGCCGAGGGCGCAGGCGCCGCCGTGCACGTTGACGATCTCGTGCGACACGTCGAGCTCGTGCATCAGGGCCATCGGCACCACCGCAAAGGCCTCGTTGACTTCCCAGAGGTCCACGTCGCGTGCGGTCCAGCCGGTCTTCTTGAACAGCTTGGCGACGGCGCCGACGGGCGCGGTGGAGAACCATTCGGGCTGCTGCGCATGCGTGGCGTGGGCGACGATGCGGGCGATCGGCCTGGCGCCGATCTTCTTCGCATGCGACTCGGTCATCATCACGAGCGCGGCGGCGCCGTCGTTGATCGACGAGCTCGAGGCGGCGGTGATGGTGCCGTTCTCCTTCTTGAAGGCGGGCTTGAGCGTGGGGATCTTGTCGAGCTTGACCTTGCCCGGGCCTTCGTCGACCGAGATCACGGTCTCTCCGCCGCGGCCCTTGACGGTGACGGGCGTGATCTCGTCCTTGAAGAGGCCGGTCTCGGTGGCCTTCTGGGCGCGCGTCACGCTCGCGATCGCGAAGGCGTCCTGCTGCTCGCGCGTGAACTTGTACTTGGCGGCGCAGTCCTCGCCGAAGGTGCCCATCGAGCGGCCCGGCTGGTAGGCGTCCTCGAGGCCGTCGAGCATCATGTGGTCGAAGATGCGGTCGTGGCCCATGCGGTAGCCGCCGCGGCCCTTGAGCATGAGGTAGGGCGCGTTGGTCATGCTCTCCATGCCGCCCGCGACCATCACCTCGTGCGTGCCCGCGAGCAGCAGGTCGTGCGCGAGCATCGCGGCCTTCATGGCCGAGCCGCACATCTTGCTGAGCGTGACCGCGCCCGCGCTGTCGGGCAGGCCGCCCTTGTAGGCCGCCTGGCGCGCCGGCGCCTGGCCCTGGCCGGCCATCAGGCAGTTGCCGAACAGCACCTCGCCCACGCTCTCGGGCGCGATGCCGGCGCGCTCGACGGCGGCCTTGATCGCGGCGCCGCCGAGGTCGTGCGCGGCGAGCGACGAGAAGTCGCCCTGGAAGCTGCCCATGGGGGTGCGGGCGGCACCGACGATGACGATGGATTCGGACATGGTGGTCTCCTTTCGAGGATGGAAAAAATCGGGAACCGAACGCAGAACAAATACAAAAGTTGCGCAGAAGTCGCAGAGGAAAACTTCAATCTGTTCCGGCTGTTTCTTCTGCGTCCTTCGCGGAACCTTCGCGACCTCTGCGTTCGGTATCCGCTTTCATGGTCAAAAATGCGTCGCATGTCCCTCGTGCGGGAAGCGCTGCGACTCTTCGTACGGGAACACGTCGAGCATCTGCCCGGCCTGGATTCGCTGCTTGTGGTGCTGCCAGAAGGCCGCGTCGAGCAGGTCGGCATGGTGCGCCATGAAGGCCTCGCGCACCGCATCGTTGCCGAGCAGGAAGGGGCCGAAGGTCTCCGGGAAGACGTCCTTCGGGCCGACCGAGTACCAGACCTCGCCGCTCATCTCGTCTTCCTCGTTGCGCGGCGGCGGCACCTTGCGGAACTGGCAGTCGGTGATGTATTCGATCTCGTCGTAGTCGTAGAACACGACCTTGCCGCCGCGCGTGACGCCGAAGTTCTTCCACAGCATGTCGCCCGGAAAGATGTTGGCGGCGACCATGTCCTTGATGGCGTTGCCGTATTCGATCACGGCATGTTCGAGCTGCTCCTTCGCGCGCCGGGCATGCGCCGGGCTCTCGGGCTCGGCCAGCGTGTCGAAGGCTTCCTGCAGGTAGATGTTGAGCGGGATCATGCGGCGCTCGATGTAGACGTGCTTGAGCACCAGCTCCATCTCCCCGTTGCCGTCGCGGTCGGCGATCTCGAGCTGGCTGGGCGCGAAATGCCGGATCTCCTCGATCAGCTCGGGCTCGAAGCGGTCGAGCGGAAAGCCGACGTCGCTGTACTCCAGCGTGTCCGCCATGCGGCCCACGCGATCGTGCTGCTTCACGAGCAGGTACTTGGCCTTGATCTGCTCGCGCGTGGTGTCCTTCTGCGGCGGATAGAAGTCCTTGATGACCTTGAACACGAAGGGGAACGAGGGCAGGTCGAACACCAGCATCACCATGCCCTTGATGCCGGGCGCGATGCGGAAGCGGTCGCTCGAATAGTTCAGGTGCGAGAGGAAGTCGCGGTAGAAGAGCGTCTTGCCCTGCTTCGCGAGACCGAGCGCGTTGTAGATTTCCGCGCGCGGCTTGCGCGGCATCAGCGAGCGCAGGAACTGCACGCAGGCCGAGGGCACTTCCATGTCGACCATGAAGTAGGCCCGCGCGAAGCTGAACAGCATTTGCAGGTCGTCCTCGCCGAAGAGCGCCGCATCGATGTAGAAGCGCCCCCGGCTGTCGTGCAGGATCGGCAGCGAGAACGGCAGCTCGGTGAAGCCGTTCATGATCTTGCCGACCACGTAGGCGCCCTTGTTGCGGTAGAACAGCCCCGAGAGCACCTGCAGCTGAAAGTTGGCACGCAGCTTGACCTGCTGGAAGCGGCCCATGATGGCCTTGGCCACGCGCTCGGCGTCGCGCCGCTTGTTGGCGAAGCTGCCCTGCAGCGCATAGTCGTCGAGCATCTGCTCGATGGTGTCGGCCAGCGTGTCGTTGCTCGGGTAGTAAGGCCGGTACGTCGGTGCGCCGCGCGGCTCGATGTACTCGGTGCTGATGGCCGGGCGCACGAAGATGAAGTCGTTCTGGAAATACGCCCGGTGCAGTATCTTGGTGGTGACCGAGTTGAAGAAGCTCTCGGCCAGCTCGGGCTGGTGGTGGTCCACCAGCAGGCCGATGAAGTGCAGCTTGACCTGGTGCCACACCTCCATCGGCTGTTCGCCGGCCTTGAACTCCTTCTCGAGGCGCGTCACGGCCTCGTTCACCCGCAGGTCGTAGAACTCGATGCGCTCGCGCTGCGCACGCTGCTGCCCATGCCAGTCGGCCGTCTCGAACCGGTGCTTGGCGCGCGCCGATTCGGCGCGGAACAGCGTGTAGTGGCGATTGAAGCCGTCGATCATCGCCTTCGCGATGTCGTAGGCGAGCGGTGAATCGAGACGCTGCGGGAACATGGGCGCGGCCCGGTCAGGCCTGGCCGGCGCCGCCTTCGCTGGCGTCGGCGGCACCGGCGTCCTGCGGCGCGGCCGGAAACTCGGACGGCCGGCTCCACTTGTAGCGGATGCGCTGCACCGCGGCCTTGTACAGCGCGTCGAGCGGCTTGGCGCCGTCCACGCTCAGGCCCTGGTCCTGCAGCAGGCCGTCGTGCACGCCGAAGGTCCAGCCGTGGATCGTGACCTTCTGGCCGCGGCTCCAGGCATCGACCATCACGGTGCTCACCGCGACGTTGACCACCTGCTCGGCCACGTTGAGTTCGCACAGCGCATCGGCACGCACGTCCTCGGGCAGGCTGTCGAGCATCACGTGATGCCTGTCGCGCACGTCCTGGATGTGGCGGATCCAGTTGTCGGCGAGGCCGATGCGCTTGCCGTCGAGCGCCGCCTTGACGCCGGCGCAGCCGTAGTGGCCGACCACCATGATGTGCTCGACCTTGAGGTGCTCGACCGCGAACTGGATCGCCGAGAGCGCGTTCAGGTCGGAGTGCACCACGATGTTCGCGACGTTGCGGTGCACGAACACCTCGCCCGGCTCGAGGCCGGTGATCTGGTTCGCGGGCACGCGGCTGTCGGAACAGCCGATCCACATGTAGCGCGGCGTCTGCTGCTTGACCAGGCTGGTGAAGAAACCGGGCCGGTCGCGTTCCATCTGTGCGGACCAGGCACGGTTGTGGGCGAAGAGGTCGTCGAGTGTGTCGGACATAGGGGGTCGATTGTGGATGAGTCGTGGGGTGGGGCGATGATTTCAGGCCGGTCTGGCGGCCTTCTGCGCGCGCGTGAGCGCGGCGCGGCCTTTCTTCTCGTGCTCCCGCACTTCGGCCAGGTTGGCCTGCAGCTCGGCCAGCTGCGCCTCGAGCTGCGCGCGGTGGGCACCGAGCACGCCGAGGAACTTCTGCAGCTGCGGCACGGTGTCGCGCGGGCTGTCGTACATGTCGAGGATGTCCTTCGCCTCGGTCAGGCTCAGGCCCAGGCGCTTGGCGCGCAGCGTGAGCGTGAGCCGCGCGCGGTCGCGCGCGCTGTAGACGCGCTGCATGCCCGAGCGCTCCGGCGCGAGCAGTCCCATGTCTTCATAGAAGCGGATCGCGCGCGTCGTGAGGTCGAACTCCTTCGCGAGCTGGCTGATGGTGAAGGTCTGCGAGGGCATGCGGAGGAAGAACGGGGGCGTTGCGGTGGCGACAGCAGGTTCTTGCCGCCGTCCCTACAATGGTTGCCTCAATCCATGACGTTTACGTAAACGTCAATCTTACATGAACCTCCTCGAACGCGAACTCCACTACCCCCTGGGCGATACCCTGCCCGCCCCCGGCGAAGCGCTGGAGGTCGCGCCGGGCGTGCGCTGGATCCGCATGCGGCTGCCGTTCGCGCTCGACCACATCAACCTCTGGCTGCTGCGCGACAGCATCGGCGGCGTGGAAGGCTGGACCGTGGTCGACTGCTGCATCGCGCACGACGAGGCGCGCGCGCAGTGGGAGCAGGTCTTCGAGACCCAGCTGCAGGGCCTGCCGATCCTGCGCGTGATCGTGACCCACATGCATCCCGACCACATCGGGCTGGCCGAATGGCTCTGCACGCGCTGGAACGCGCCGCTGTGGATCAGCTCGACCGACTACCACGTCGCGCGCGTGCTCACCTCCGCCGGCGACACGCTCGCGGGCGGCGAGGCCGCGGCGCGCTTCTTCGCCTCGCACGGCCTGAGCGACCCCGAGGCGATGGCCAAGATCCGCGCCCGCACCAGCTACTACGCGAACATGGTGCCGTCGGTGCCCGACCGCTTCGTGCGCATGATGGACGGCGACACGGTCACGATCAACGGCCATGCGTGGCGCTGCATCAGCGGCTACGGCCATGCGCCGGAGCACATCGCGCTCTTCTGCGACGAACTGAAGCTGCTGCTCGGCGGCGACATGATGCTGCCGCGCATCTCGACCAACGTGAGCGTGCATGCGGGCGAGCCCGAGGCGAATTCGCTGCGCCTCTTCCTCGACAGCATCGACCGGTTCAAGGCGCTGCCGGCCGACACGCTCGGCCTGCCCGCGCACGGCAAGCCCTTCACCGGCATCCACCGGCGCGTCGACCAGCTGCAGGAACACCACCGCGACCGGCTGGCCGAACTGCTCGAAGCCTGCACCCAGCGCCCGCTGACGGCGGCCGAGGGCCTGCCGATCCTCTTCAAACGCGCGCTCGACCTGCACCAGATGACCTTCGCGATGGGCGAGACCGTGGCCCACCTGCACCTGCTGTGGTTCGCGGGCCAGGTGCGGCGCGAGCTGGGCGAGGACGGCGTCTATCGCTTCCGCGCCGCCTGATCCCGCGCGCCTAAACTCGGCGGCATGAACATGCCGCAGACGCTCGCCGAGCTGCGCGCCGGCCGGCTGGCGGGCGCCACGCGGCTCGATCTCTCGTGCGGGCTGAACGAGTTTCCGCGCGAGATCTTCGGGCTGGCCGACACGCTCGAGATCCTGAACCTGTCGGGCAACGCGCTCGATGCGCTGCCCGACGACCTGGGCCGGCTGCACCGCCTGCGCGTGCTGTTCTGCTCGGACAACCGCTTCACCGAGCTGCCCGCCGCGATCGGCCGCTGCCAGGCGCTGGAGATGGTCGGCTTCAAGGCCAACCGCATCCGCAGCGTGCCGGCGGCCGCGCTGCAACTGCCGCGGCTGCGCTGGCTGATCCTGACCGACAACGCGATCGAGGCCCTGCCCGATGCGCTCGGCGCCTGCACGCGCATGCAGAAGCTGATGCTCGCGGGCAACCGGCTCCGCGAACTGCCCGCGTCGCTCTCGGCCTGCAGCGGGCTCGAACTGCTGCGCATCTCCGCCAACCGCTTCGAGCAGCTGCCCGGCTGGCTGCTCGCGATGCCGCGGCTCGCCTGGCTCGCGGCGGCCGGCAATCCCTTCGATGCGGGCGCCGAAGACGCGGCGATCGCCGCGCCCTCGGTGCCGCGCGTGCCGTGGCGCGAGCTCGCGCTGGGCCGCCAACTCGGCGAAGGCGCCTCGGGCGTCATTCACCAGGCCACGTTGGGTGCGGCGGGCCGGCCCGTGGCCGTGAAGCTCTTCAAGGGCGCGGTCACGAGCGACGGCTGGCCGCACAGCGAGATGGCGGCCAGCATCGCGGCCGGCGCGCACCGCACGCTGATCGCCGCGGAAGGGCGCATCGAGGGCCATCCCGAGGGCATCGAAGGCCTGGTGCTGGCGCTCGTCGATCCCGCGTTCAGCACGCTCGCCGGTCCGCCGAGCCTGGATTCCTGCACGCGCGACGTCTATGCCCAAAGCGCGCAATGGCCCGCCGGCGTGGCGCTGCGCATGGCGCGCGACATCGCCGCGGCCATGGCGCACCTGCATGCACGCGGCATCCTGCATGGCGACCTCTATGCGCACAACATCCTGTGGCGGCCCGAGGGCGAGGCGCGGCTCGGCGACTTCGGTGCGGCCTGGATGACCGGCGCACTCGATGCGGCGCACACCCGGGCACTGCAGGCGCTGGAGATGCGCGCCTTCGGCTGCCTGCTGGAGGAGCTGCTCGCGCGCTGCAGCGATGCGCCGCCGGCCGCCGCCATCGCCCTGCGGGACCGCTGCCTGCAGCCCGCGCCGGCCGCGCGCCCGTCGTTCGCCGAGGCGCTGGCGCTGCTCGCGCAGGCCGGGTCGCCATGACGCGCCGCCGCCCGCCGCAACTGCCGCTGCCCACGCGCGACGGCGTGGGCCCGAGCTGCGTCGGCCTCTCGCACGGACCCTGGCCGACGATCGCCGAGTTCCTGATCGAGCGCTTCACCGCGATCACGCGCGACGCCTGGCTCGAACGCATCGCGGCCGGCGACGTGATCGACGAGCACGGCGTGCCGGTGACCGCGTCGCGCCGCTACGAATCGCCGCTCCGGGTGTACTACTACCGCACGCTCGAGGGCGAGCAGCCGATTCCCTTCGAGGAGCAGGTGCTGTTCCGCGACGACGAGCTGCTGGTGGTCGACAAGCCGCCGTTCGTGCCGGTCATCCCCACCGGCAGATACCTGCACCAGAGCCTGCTGGTGCGGCTGAAGCGCAAGCTCGGGCTCGACGACCTGGTGCCGCTGCACCGCATCGACCGCAGCACCTCGGGCCTGGTGCTGTTCTCGGTGCGGCGCGAGACCCGCGGCGCCTACCAGGCGATGTTTCCGGCGCGCCGCATCGCCAAGCACTACGAGGCCGTGGTGCCGTGGCAGCCCGGCGTCTCGGCCGTGCCCGCGGTCTACCGCAGCCGGCTCGTCGACGATGCGCACTTCATGCAGGTGAAGGAAGAGGACGGCGAGCCGAATTCCGAGACGCACCTGGCGGTGGCGGAAACCGCGGGCGGCCATGCGCTGCTGAAGCTCTCGCCCGTCACCGGCCGCCGCCACCAGTTGCGCGTGCATTGCATGGCACTGGGCATGCCGATCGTCAACGACCCCTTCTATCCTACCCTGCAGCCGGCCGGCAGCGACGACTTCGACCGGCCGCTGCAGCTGCTCGCGAAGTCGGTGGCGTTCGAGGACCCGCTGACCGGCGAGGCGCGCAGCTTCACCAGCCCGCGCAGCCTGGCACTGCCGCCAAGGTGACGGCCGGCGGGCGCGGGGCGCACTAAGCTCGTCGGCTGGCTTCCATCCCCATCGATCGACACGGAGACAACCGCCCATGGACACCACCCGACTCTTCTCGCTCGAGGGCCGCAGCGCCCTGATCACCGGCGGCTCGCGCGGCATCGGCCGCATGATCGCCGAAGGCTTTCTGGCGCAGGGCGCGCGCGTCTACATCTCGGCGCGCAAGGCCGAGGCCTGCGACGCGGCCGCCCAGGAGCTCTCCGCCTTCGGCCATTGCGTCTCGCTGCCGGCCGACGTGTCGACGCAGGAAGGCATGCAGGCGCTGGTCGCGGCCTATGCGTCGCACGAGAAGACGCTCGACATCCTGGTCAACAACGCCGGCGCGGCCTGGGGCGCGCCCTACGACGAGTTTCCCGAAAACGGCTGGGACAAGGTGGTCGACCTGAACATGAAGACGCCCTTCTTCCTCACGCAGATGCTCACGCCGATGCTGCGCGCCGCGGCCACCGAACACCAGGCGAAGGTGATCAACATCGCGTCGATCGACGGCATCGCGGTGAACCCGCTCGAGACCTACTCCTATGCCGCCAGCAAGGCCGGCGTGATCCAGCTCACGCGCCGCATGGCCACGCGCCTCGCGCGCGACCGCATCGTGGTGAGCGCCATCGCGCCCGGCGCCTTCGCGTCGAACATGAACAAGGATGCGCGCGACCATGCCGACGAGGTCGGCAAGCGCATTCCGGCCGGCCGCATCGGCACGCCCGAGGACATGGCCGGCGCGGCCATCTTCCTGGCCTCGCGCGCGGGCGACTACGTGCTGGGCTCCACGCTGGTGGTCGACGGCGGCGTGATCCACACGCGCGGCACCGAATAAGGCGCCACTGCGGGCGCGGTCAGTTCCAGCGCGGAACGGCCTCGTCCTTGAGCTGCTGCCGCAGCAGGCCGTAGTCGGGCACCACGCTCTCCACCGTTTCCCAGAAGCGGTGCGAATGGTCCATCACGCGCAGGTGCGCGAGCTCGTGCGCCACCACGTAGTCGATCACCGGCAGACGGAAGTGGATCAGCCGCCAGTTGAGCCGGATCGAGCCGTCGGCGCTCGCGCTGCCCCAGCGCGTGGCCGCATTCGAGAGCGAGAGCTTGCGCCACTGCACGCCGAGCCGCGGCGCGAAGTGGTCGAGCCGCTCGATGAAGAGCCGGCGTGCGTTGCGCATCAGCCAGGCCTGCGCCGCGTCGCGGATCTGCGCCGGCCCGGCGTTCTGCGCCACCGCGAGCCGCAGCGTGCGCGGGCCGGCGCCGTCGCTGCTCTCGTCGAGCGTGCCGCCGACGCTGGCAAAGCCGTGCTTCGGATCGAGCCGGATCACCACCGGCTCGCCCATGAACGGAAATTCGGCGCCGTCCTTCCATTCGATGCGCGTGGCCTCGACGCGCGCCTGGCGCTGCCGGGTCTCGAGCAGCTTGCGCAGGATCCAGTCGGCCTTCTCCTGCACCGCGGCATCGACGTCGCGCAGCGTCACCCAGCGCGGCGCGCGCACCGACAGTCCTTCGGCGCCGACCAGGAAGCCGATGGTCTTGCGCTTGCCGCGCTTGAATTCGTAGGCCACGCGCGCGGTGCCGAGCACGGCTTCGCGCGTGGCCTGGGGGTGCACGAAGCTCGCGAGCGAGAGCGTGTCGCGCAGCGGCACCGCGGGCTGCGCGGGGCCGGTGTCGGCGTGCTGCTGCGCATCGGCCGGCGGAGGCAGCGGCACCACGGCCGGCGGCGCGGCCTTTTTCCCCGGCTTGCGCGAACGGCGCTCGGGCGGCTTCGACGGCGCGAATTCGCTGCCGAGCCCCTCGAACAGATCCATCGTGAACTGGAGCAGCCCCCGCATCGCGGCTCTTCTTCTCTCTTGTTGTTTTCAGCCGCCGTGCGCTTGCTGCGCCTGGGTGGGCAGGCCGTCGCGGTAGGCCTCGGGGTCGAGGCGGCGCATCTCGGCCTCGATCCAGGCCTCGACCTCGCGCATCAGTTCGTCGGGCTTGCGGCCCACGCTCGAGATGGCCGGGCCGATCGACACGTCGACCACGCCGGGACGCTTGATGAAGGCCTTGCGCGGCCAGACCTTGGCCGAGGTGACGGCGATCGGGATCACCGGCACGCCGGTCTCGCACGCGAGCCGCGTGCCGCCGCTCTTGTAGGTGCCCTTCTGGCCGCGCGGGATGCGCGTGCCCTCGGGGAACATGATGATCCAGATGCCCTGCGCGAGCAGCTTGCGGCCCTGCGTCACCACCTTGTTGAAGGCCTGCGCGCGCTGGCTGCGGTCGATGTGGATCATGTCGAGCCGCGCCATCGCCCAGCCGAAGAAGGGCACGTAGATCAGCTCCTTCTTGAACACGAAGGCCAGCGGATGCGGCATCAGCGTGGGCATCAGGAAGGTCTCGAAGGTCGACTGGTGCTTCACCAGCAGCACCGCGCCCGCGAGCTTGTCGGTGGGCAGGTGCTCCATGCCGCTCACGCGGGTGCGGATGCCCAGCAGCACGCGTGCGCCGCCGATCGCCCAGCCGAGCCAGCGCACCGCCATCCAGTAGAGCGGAATGCCGCGCTTCCAGAGCGAACTGACGCACATGATGATGCCCCAGGGCACCACGGTGACGAGCATCCACAGGCCATGGATCACGGAACGGAGAAACGCCATCAGACAGCTACCTGGAGTGCGGCCTGCGCTTCGCGCGCAAGCAGAAAGTCGACAAAGGCGGCGAGGTCGTCATGGACGACCGTGTTCGCCGGGTATTCGGGGGGCAGCGGATCGACGCCGCGGCAGGCGGCGCCCATGCCGGTGAGCAGCAGGTGCGGCTCGCAGCCCGCCGCCGCGCCGGCCTGCAGGTCGCGCAGGCTGTCGCCGGCCGTCGGCACGCCCTTCAGGTCGATGCCGAAGCGGTCCGCGATCTGGCGGAACAGCCCCGGCGCGGGCTTGCGGCAGTCGCAGCCCTCGTCCGGGCTGTGCGGGCAATAGAACACCGCCTCGACCCGCCCGCCCACGGCCGCGAGCATCTTGTGCATCTTCGCGTGCATCGCGTTGAGCGAAGCCATGTCGAACAGCCCGCGACCCAGGCCCGACTGGTTGGAGGCGATCACCACCTGCCAGCCCGCATGGTTGAGCCGCGCCACGGCCTCGAGCGCGCCGGGCAGCGGCGTCCACTCGATGTCGCTCTTGACGAAGTCTTCGCGGTGCACGTTGATCGTGCCGTTGCGGTCGAGGATGACGAGTTTCATGCAGTCTTTCCCGCTTCGATGCGGCGGCGTTCGATCCAGTCGCCGATCTGCGCCACCGGGTGTTTCAGCGGATCGAGCAGCGCCGCCCGCTCGCGCAGGATGGAGGCCGAGACCAAGCCGAGCCTGAGCAGCTCGCGCACGAAGTCTGCGTCCTTCTCGCGGCCCGCAACGGCTTTGGACAGCGCCAGGTCGTGCAGTTCAGGGCACACCACCGTCAGCTGGTCCACATAGTGAAGGCTGGCACGCTGCATCCAGTCGCTGGGCATCACGGCCGTCTCGGGGCCGACACCATCGGCGTGGTATCCGAAGGTATCGTCGAAACTCGACAGCGCGCCGATGGCGCCGTCGATCAGGTCCGCCTTTTCCGGGTGCAGCGCGGGATACAGGTCGAGTTCGCGGGAGACGAGCAGTGTCTCGGGCGCCTCAGGCAGCAGAAACAGCAGCGCCTGGCTGCCGATCACGACGAAGGACTGCTCCTCGACAATGGCCGCCGCCGCGCGCAGCACGTGCTCCGCTTCGCTACGCCGCATGTGCGCCTTGCCGCGCCGCGCGCAGCAGCTCGCCGCGCTCGCGCTGCGTCATCAGAACGCCAATGGGAGAGACATTGCGCAAAGCGGCAGCATGGTCATCGTCGCCGCAGGTGCCGCGCTCGACGGCGTCGACGCCGGCGTCCAGCATCGCACGCCATTCGCTCCAGTACGGATCGGATCGCGTGGCGCCGGCCTGGGACTGCCACCGAGCAAGCGTCGCTGCGACCTCGGCGATGCGCGCCGGCTCGGCGCGCAGCCGCGCCACGGCAAGGCGGTGCGCCTGGAGCAGGAAGTCGTCGATCTGCTGCTGCCGGTTCATGGAGCCGAATTATCGAGCGCGCGAAATCAAACGGCCAGCCGCTCGAGCTGCGCCACCCGGTTCATCGCCGCATGCAGCGACATCAGCAGCCCCAGCCGGTTGAGCCGCAGGTCGGCCTGCTCGGCGTTGACCATCACGCCGTCGAAGAAGGCGTCGACCGGCTCGCGCAGCACCGCCAGGGTCTGCAGCGAGGCGGTGTAGTCGCCGGCCTCGAACTGGGCGTTGGCGGCGGGCACCACCTCGGCCATGGCGGCGTGCAGCGCCTTCTCGGCGGGCTCCTGCAGCAGCAGCGCGCTGACGTGCGCATCGGCCTCGGGGGCCTTCTTGAGGATGTTGCCGATGCGCTTGTTGGCAGCGGCCAGGGCGGCGGCGGCGGGCAGCGCGGCGAAGGCGCGCACGGCGGCGAGCAGGCGCGGCACCTCGCCCAGGCGCTGCGGGCGCGGCGCCAGCACGGCATCGACCTCCTGCGCGCTCGCGCCCTGCTCGCGCAGGCTGCCGGCGAGGCGGTCGAGCACGAAGTCCTGCAGCTCGACGGTGGCGCGGGTGGCGTCGAAGCCCTCGATGCCGTCGAACTGCGCGGCCGCTTCGGCGAGCAGCGCGTCGAGGTCGAGCGGCAGGTTCTTCTCGATCAGCATGCGGATCACGCCGAGCGCATGGCGGCGCAGCGCGAAGGGATCGCGGTCGCCCGTGGGCAGGTTGCCGATGCCGAACATGCCGACCAGGGTCTCGAGCTTGTCGGCCAGCGCGACCACCAGGCCGACGGTGTTGCGCGGCAGTTCGTCGCCCGCGAAGCGCGGCTTGTAGTGGTCTTCGATGGCGTCAGCGACCGAAGCGTCGAGGCCGTCGTGCAGCGCGTAGTAGCGGCCCATGGTGCCCTGCAGTTCGGGAAACTCGCCGACCATGTCGGTCACGAGGTCGGCCTTGGCGAGCTGGGCGGCCTGGGTGGCGCGCGCCGCGAGCGTGGCGTCGCCGAGCTTTTCGGCGACGGCGCGCGCGATGCGCATCACGCGCTCCACGCGCTCGCCCTGGGTGCCGAGCTTGTTGTGGTAGACCACCTTGCCGAGCGACTCGACGCGCGAGGCGAGCGACTTCTTGCGGTCCTGGTCGAAGAAGAACTTGGCATCGGCCAGGCGCGGGCGCACCACGCGCTCGTTGCCGCCGATGACCGCGCTCGCGTCGTCGGGGCTGATGTTGCTGACCACCAGGAACTTGTTGGTGAGCCGGTCGGCGCCGTCGAGCAGCGGGAAGTACTTCTGGTTGGCCTTCATCGTGAGGATCAGGCATTCCTGCGGCACTTCGAGGAACTCGCGCTCGAAGCTGCAGACCAGCACGTTGGGGCGCTCCACCAGCGCCGTGACTTCGTCGAGCAGCGCATCGTCCTGGATCGGCGCGGTGCCGCCGCCCACGCGCACCGCCGCGGCGGCGAGCTGGCGCGCGATCTCGGTGCGGCGCGCCTCGAAGCCGGCGATGACCGCGCCCTCTTCCTGCAGCTGCAGCGCGTAGCTGTTGGCATCGCGCAGCACCACGGGATCGACCGCGGCCTCGAAGCGGTGGCCGTGGGTCTCGCGGCCGGCCCGGAGGCCGAGCGCCTCGACCGGCACCACCTCGCTGCCGTGCAGCGCCACCAGGCCGTGCGCGGGGCGCACGAAGCTCACGCTGCTCCAGCCCGGCAGCTCGCAGCCGCTTTCGAGCTGGTAGCTCATGACCTTGGGGATCGGCAGCCTGGCGATGGCCTCGGCGAGCGCCTTCTGCAGCCCCTCGGCCAGGGTCGCGCCCCGGGCGGTGCTTTCGTAGAACAGGGCTTCGGCCTTGCCGTCCATCGCGCGCTTGAGCGCCGGCACGGCCGAGGCGTCGGCGCCGAGCGCGGCCAGGCGCTTGAGCAATGCGGGCGTGGGCTGGCCCGAGGCGTCGAGCCCCACGGTCACGGGCATCAGCTTCTGCGAGACGGCCTTGTCGGCCGCGCGCGCGGCCACGAGCGTGAGGTGCGCCGCCAGGCGGCGCGGCGAAGCGTAGGCGGTGAGCACCGAGCCGGCCTCGGCCAGGCCCTGGGCCACGAGCTGCTCGCGCAGCACGCCGGCGAAGGCTTCGCCGAGCTTCTTCAGCGCCTTCGGCGGCAGCTCTTCGACAAACAGTTCAACCAGCAGGGCGTTCTTGTTGTTCATGGGGGTCGTCATCGCTCAGGCGGCCTTCTTTGGTGCGATCTGCGCGACCCATTCGCGCGGCGCCATCGGGAAGCCCAGCCGCTCGCGGCTGTCGTAGTAGCTCTGCGCGACGCTGCGCGCGAGGTTGCGGATGCGGCCGATGTAGGCCGCGCGTTCGGTCACGCTGATCGCGCCGCGCGCATCGAGCAGGTTGAAGCTGTGCGCGGCCTTGAGCACCTGCTCGTAGGCCGGCAGCGCGAGCTGGGCGGTCATGAGGTGCTTGGCCTGCTTCTCGTGCGCGGCGAAGGCGGTGAACAGGAACTCGGCGTCGCTGTGCTCGAAGTTGTAGGTCGACTGCTCGACCTCGTTCTGCTTGTAGACGTCGCCGTAGCTCAGGCCTTCGGTCCAGGTCAGGTTGTAGACGTTGTCCACGCCCTGCAGGTACATCGCCAGGCGCTCCAGGCCGTAGGTGATCTCGCCGGTGATCGGCTTGCAGTCGATGCCGCCGACC
This sequence comes from Variovorax sp. TBS-050B, assembly GCF_029893635.1. Taxonomy (NCBI): domain Bacteria; kingdom Pseudomonadati; phylum Pseudomonadota; class Betaproteobacteria; order Burkholderiales; family Comamonadaceae; genus Variovorax; species Variovorax sp. TBS-050B. Next base: position 870,717 of record NZ_JARXYR010000002.1, read on the forward strand.
TGCTGGAAGTAGGTGAACTGCGTCACCTCCATGCCGTTGAGCCAGACCTCCCAGCCCAGGCCCCAGGCGCCGAGCGTGGGGTTCTCCCAGTCGTCTTCCACGAAGCGGATGTCGTTCTTCTTGAGGTCGAAGCCCAGGGCTTCGAGCGAGCCGAGGTACAGCTCGAGGATGTTGGCCGGCGCGGGCTTGAGCACGACCTGGTACTGGTAGTAGTGCTGCAGGCGGTTCGGGTTCTCGCCGTAGCGGCCGTCCTTGGGGCGGCGGCTGGGCTGGACGTAGGCGGCCTTCCAGGGCTCGGGGCCGAGCGCGCGCAGGAAGGTGGCGGTGTGCGAGGTGCCCGCGCCCACTTCCATGTCGTACGGTTGCAGCAGCGCACAGCCCTTGTCGGCCCAGTACGACTGCAATTTGAGAATGATTTGCTGGAAGGTCAACATGAAGCAGCAGGCCGGCGTGACCGGACATTGGACGGTAGCGCGGTGGTCCACCGCGAAAGGGGCCGATTTTACGGGTGGAGGGCAACTCTCCCACAGCGAGCCGGGATGCCGGCCGCCGGAACCTTCCGGCCGGCCGTGCGACAAACAGGGCCGGGCCGCGCACCGCTTGCGCGGCCGGACTTCCGCTCCTTCCCTCGGCCCCCCGGGCCGGCCCCCAGCCGCTTCACAGACATGCCACCGCCCCTCACCGGTCCGGACACCCCGCTCTTCATCGTTCTCAACACCGGCTCCGGCAGCACGGATGCCGCCGAGACCCGCCGCGTCATCGAAGAGGGCTGCACCGCGGCCGGGCGCCGGCACCGCATCTTCGAGGTCGACGCGCGCGCGACGGTGCAGGCGCTCGCGCGCGAGGCGGTCGAGCGCGCCCGCGCCGTCGGCGGCGTGGTGGTGGCCGCGGGCGGCGACGGCACGATCAACACGGTGGCGCAGGCCACGCTCGGCAGCGGCCTGGCCTTCGGCGTGCTGCCGCAGGGCACCTTCAACTACTTCAGCCGCACCCATGGCATTCCGCGCGACACGGCCGCCGCGCTGCAGGTGCTGCTGACGGAACAGCCGCAGCCGGTGCAGGTGGGGCTGGTGAACGACCGCGTGTTCCTCGTGAACGCCAGCATGGGCCTGTACGCCGAACTGCTGGAGGAGCGCGAAAGCTACAAGGCGCGCTACGGCCGCAGCCGGTGGATCGCGTTCTTTGCCGGCCTGCTGACCGTGATGCGCGGCCACCGCAACTGGAACCTGCGCATGGCCTGGCGCGGGCAGGAGCGCGCCATCCGCACGCCGACGCTCTTCGTGGGCAACAACCCGCTGCAGCTGCTGCAGGTGGGCATCGCGCATGCCGATGCGCCCGAGAACGGGCAGCTCGCCGCCGTCACGCTCAAGCCGCTGGGCATGCTCGCGATGCCGGGCCTGCTGGTGCGCGGCGCGCTGGGCCGGCTCGGCAGCGCCGACGAGGTGCTGAGCTTTCCGTTCGAATCGCTGACGGTGAACGCGGGCCGCTCGCGCGGCCCGCGCCGCGTGAAGGTGGCGACCGACGGCGAGATCGCCTGGACCGAGATGCCGCTGCTGTTCCGCGTCTCGCCCGAACCGCTGTGGCTGGTGCGGCCCGAGACGGCGCCGGAGCTGGAGGCGGCCAAGCAATGAGCTGCCTGCTGCAGATCTCCGATCCGCACTTCGGCACCGAGCAGCCCGAGGTGCTGGCCGCGCTGGAGCGCTTCGCGCGCGAACTCGCGCCAGCCGTGGTGGTGCTCTCCGGCGACATCACCCAGCGCGCCACGCGCCGCCAGTTCGCGGCGGCGCGCGCCTTCGTCGACCGGCTGCCGGCGCCGGTGGTGGCGATTCCGGGCAACCACGACATTCCGCTGTTCCAGCTCGGCGCGCGGCTTCTCACGCCCTACGGCCGCTATGCCGACGCCTTCGGCGCCGAGCTGGAGCCGGTGTTCGAATCGCCCGAATGGCTGGTGATCGCGGTCAACACCACGCGCTGGTACCGGCACGAGGACGGCGAGGTCTCGCCCGCGCAGATCGACCGCGTGGCTGACCGGCTCGCGCGCGCCGCGCCCGGGCAGCTGCGCGTGGTGGTCACGCACCAGCCGGTGCTGGTGACGCGGCCCGAGGACCTGCACAACCGGCTGCACGGGCACGAGGCGGCGCTCGCACGCTGGTGCGCGGCGGGCGTGGACCTGATCCTCGGCGGCCACATCCACCTGCCTTTCGTGCGTTCGCTCGACGAGGCCTGCGCGAGCTGCCCGCCCACGGCATGGGCCGTGCAGGCCGGCACGGCGGTGTCGTCGCGCGTGCGCGGCGGCCAGCCGAACTCGGTCAACGTGCTGCGCGCGGCAGGGCCTGCGGACGCCCGCGGCTGCGAGGCCGAGCGCTGGGACCATTCGGCCGTCGAGGGCGCCTTCGTGCGCGCCAGGTCGTGGCGGCTGGCGCTCGCGGGCGGCTAGAGTCGGCCACATGCCATCGGAAGCACCTGCCCTCGTTCTTCTCGCCCAGCAGCTCGGCGCGCATGCGCTGGCCTGGTTCTTTGCCGCCCTCGCGGTGTCGGTGCTCGGCACCGGTGCGGTCTGCCATGCGCTGATGAAGCGGCGCCGGGCCCGCAATGCGCGCGAGGGAGAACCCGAGGAGCCGCGGCTCGCAGGCGCGCTGGTCCTCGGCTTCATCGGCATCCTCGCTGCCGCGAGCCTGGTCGCCTACCTCGCGTCGAAACTCGGCGACGGCCGCCTGCTCGGCCTGGCCGACCAGGCTCTGGCCGATGCGATCGGCGCGAGCGTGCCGTGGGCGGCGCTCGTCGCCTTCAGCTGGCTCACGCACCTGGGCGACTTCGAGTTGCTGGCGCCCGTGTGCGTGGCGGTGGGCTGGCTGCTGTGGCGCAAGGCGCACCACGGGCTCGCGCTCGGATGGGTGATGGCGCTCGGCGGCATCGTGCTGCTGAACCCCGCGCTCAAGCGCATCTTCGCCCGCGCGCGGCCGGTGCACGACCACGGCCTCGCGATGGAGACCAGCTTCAGCTTCCCGAGCGGCCATGCCGCCGGCGCGATCGTGAGCTACGGCATGCTGATGTACCTGGCGCTGCGCCTGCTGCCGCCGCGCTGGCACGTGCCCGCGGCCATGGCGGCGGCCGCCGCCATCGTCACGATCGCGAGCAGCCGCGTGTTCCTGCAGGTGCATTTCGCGAGCGACGTCGTGGCCGGCCTGCTGACCGGGCTCGCGTGGCTGCTCGTGTGCGTGGGCAGCCTCGAATACGCGCGGCACCGCAGGCGCCGCGCCGCGCGTTGAACGCGGGTCAGTACTCCCAGAAGATGCGCTGCAGTTCCTTGGTGTCGCTGGTCTTCGTCAAAGCCACCATTGCCAGGATGCGCGCCTTCTGCGGACGCAGGTCGTGCGCCACCACCCAGTCGTACTTGTCGTCGGGCTGCTCGGCGTTGCGGATCACGAAGCCGTCGGCCACGCGCGAGCTGCGGATCACGATCACACCGTCGGCGCGTGCCTTCTGCAGGTTCGGCACCACGCGCGCCGCGACCGAGCCGTTGCCGGTGCCGCCGTGGACGATGGCCTTCACGCCGCTCTTCGCGAACGCATCGATGGCGATCGGCGAGACGCCTTCATAGCCGAGCGCGATCTCCACCGGCGGCAGCGCGTTGATGCTGTCGATGTCGAACTCCGAGTTCATGGTGTGGCGCTTGACCGGCGCGCGGAACCAGTAGTTGCGGCCCTCGACCACCATGCCCAGCGGACCCCACTGGCTCGAGAAGGCGCTGGTCTTGATGTTGACGTTCTTGCTCACGTCGCGGCCGCTGTCGATGTTGTCGGCCATGGTCACGAGCACGCCCTTGCCCATGGCGTCCTTGCTGCCGGCCACGCTGACCGCGTCGTAGAGGTTGAGGGCGCCGTCGGCCGAGAGCGCCGTGCCCGGGCGCATCGAGCCGACCACCACGATCGGCTTGGCGGTGTGCACGGTCAGCGTGAGGAAGTAAGCGGTCTCCTCGAGCGTATCGGTGCCGTGGGTGATGACGATGCCGTCCACGTCGGCCTGCTTCGAGAGCGCCGAGACGCGCTTGGCGAGCGTGAGCAGGTTGTCGTTGGTCATGCTTTCGGAAGCGACCTGGAACACCTGCTCGCCGCGCACGTTGGCGATCTTCGAGAGTTCGGGCAATCCGGCGATGAGCTTGTCGACGCCGACCTTGGCGGCCGCGTAGGTGGCGCTGTTGACGGCCGAGGCGCCGGCGCCCGCGATGGTGCCGCCGGTGGCGAGGATCACCACGTTGGGCAGGGCCTGCTGCGCCTGCGCGATGGCGCTGGCGGCGAGCAGTGCGGCACCGGCCGCGAAAGCCCGGAGGCGGGAAGAAAAGTGCATGAGGAACTCCTTTGCTTTAACAATTTTGGAAGCGGCGAAAAGATACATGAACCGTGCCGGCATGCCCGCGCCCGCCATGCCGGCACGGCATGCGGCCATGCGCGTGGGATTACCATTCGGGCCGGCGCCTCGCGCCGCTCCAGACATGAACGCCGATCCCGCCGCCCTGCCGCCCGCTGCCGCCCCCCAGGAAATGCCCGCCCCCGAAGGCCCGCTCTCGCGCGCGCGGCCGGGGCGCGAGCGCATCATGGCGGCGATCCGCACGGCGGCCATCGCCGAGTTCAGCCTGCACGGCCTCAAGGGCACCTCGACGCAGGCCATCGCCGCCCGCGCCGGCCTCACCAAGCCCCAGCTGCACTACTACATCGCCGGCAAGGAGGAGCTCTACGAAGAGCTGCTGATGCAGGTGCTGCATGCCTGGAAGGTGGTGTTCTCGTTCGAGGACGCGAGCGATCCGGCCACGGTGCTCGGCGACTACATCCGCAAGAAGCTCGACCATGCCTTCGACAACCCCGAGATCTCGCGCATCTTCACGCGCGAGGTGCTCGACGGCGGGCGCAACCTCGACCGCTACTGGCCCAACGCGCGCGCGTGGACGCAGAAGAAGGTCGACATCATCAACGGCTGGATCGCGCGCGGACAGATGCGCCCGCTCGATGCGCGCCTCCTGCTGATGCACATCTGGGCCATGACCCAGAGCTACGCCGACTACGCGATCCAGACCCGCGTGATGCTCGGCCTCGCGCCCGACGCGCCGATCGACCGCGAGCCGATCGCGCGCGAGCTCGTGGGTTTCGTGCTCGCGGGCTGCGGCATCAGGGCCTGAGCGCCTGCTTCGACCAGCGCTCGATGCCGTCGAGCAGCTCCAGCAAGCCGCGCGCACGCTGCGTGACCGCATAGCGCACCGCGCGCGGGAAGCCCGCGGCGACTTCCCGTCGCACCAGCCCGCGGCGCTGCAGCGCCGTCAGTCGCTCGGAAAGCACCTTGGCCGTGATGCCCGGCAGCAATGCCATCAGCTCGCCATGGCGCAGCGCCGCGGCATTCAGGTGCCAGAGCACGAGGGCGTTCCAGCGATGGCCGAGGAAAGCGAGCCAGTCCTCGACCGGACACGCCCGCGGCGGAACGGGCGCCGGCAGGTCGAGCGGCGCCGGCGCGGCGGCGACGGACCGGGGGCTTTCGGTAGAGGGGCTTGTCATGGTTTCCGATGCGGCGACATCGCGCTGCTCAAGGCCGAATGGACGATCGAGGACGACGCAGGCGCCGTGCGCGCCCGCGGCAGCAGCGTCGAAGTGGCGCGGCGCCAGCCCGACGGCGGCTGGCGCTACGTGATCGACCGCGCGCTCGAATAGCGCCCCCGGGCGCCGGCCCCAATCCGGTGCATCCGGCTTGGCACGTCGCTTGCATAACCTGACCACTTGCTCTGATTAAGCGGTCAAAAATCACCATGCGCGTGCTCGTCGTCTACTGCCACCCGGTCGAAACCAGCTTTCACGCAGCCCTGCACCAGGAAGTGCTGAGGAACCTGCGCGCGGCCGGGCACGAAGTGGACGACTGCGACCTGTACGCCGAAGGCTTCGACCCGGTGCTCTCGCGCGAGGAGCGCCTGGGCTACCACGACGTGCCGAGCAACCAGCTGCCGCTCAAGCCCTACGTGGAGCGGCTGCAATGGGCGGAGGCGCTGGTCTTCTGCTTCCCGACCTGGTGCTTCGGCCTGCCGGCGATGCTCAAGGGCTACTTCGACCGGCTGTTCATGCCGGGCGTGGCCTTCGACATCAGCGACCCGGCGAACGTGAAGCCGATGCTCACCCACATCAAGCGCATCAGCGCGGTCGTGACCTATGGCCGGCCGCGCTGGATGGCCTGGTACATGGGCGATCCGCCGCGCAAGATCGTCACGCGCTACCTGCTGCGGCTCACGGGCCGGCGCGCCAAGGTGGACTACCACGCGCACTACCACATGAACGTGGCGACCGAGCCCCAGCTGAAGCGCTTCATGGCGCGCGTGGGCCGCGCGATGGCGGGCTTCGCATGAACGCGCCCGCCGTGCTCCACAACGCGCGCCTGCCGCGCTGGCTGCTGCCTGCCGACTGGCCGGCGCGCGACGGCGTGCCGGTGCTGGCGCGGATCGCGATCGAGAACGGCCGCGTCCACGCGGTGCGACCGGAAGCTGCCGCCGATGCCGCACCCGCACCGGGCGGCTGGGATCTGGCCGGCACGCTCGTGCTGCCGGGATTCGTCGATGCGCACACGCACCTCGACAAGGCCTTCACGCTGCCGCGCATGAAACAGGTGCAGCCGGGCCTGCTCGGCGCGATCGACGCGATGCTGGCCGACCGGGTGCACTGGAACGCGGCCGACGTGCGCGAGCGCGCCGCGCGCGGGCTGCAGTGGGCCTGGGAATGCGGCACCACCCATGTGCGCACGCACGTGGACTGGTGGGAGCCCGATGCGGTGCCGCTGGCCTGGCCGGTGATGGCCGAGCTGGCGCAGGAATGGCGCGGCCGCATCAGGCTGGAGCAGGTCGGGCTGATCAAGCTGCCGCTCTTCGAGGATGCGGAACAGGCGCTGCGGCTCGCGCGGCAGGTCAAGGCCACGGGGCCGCATGCGCTGCTCGGCGGCTTCGTGCATTCGACCAACTGGAGCGAGAACGCGCTGCGCAACCTGCTGGTGTCCGCGCAGGCCTGCGAGCTCGACATCGACCTGCATGTCGACGAGGAACTCAATGCCGCGGCGCTAGGCCTGGAAACCACGGCCCGGATCCTGCGCGAGATCGGCTACGAAGGCCGCGTGGTCTGCGGCCACGTCTGCGCGCTCGCGGCCCAGCCCGAGGCCCGCGCGCTCGCCACGCTCGACGCAGTGGCGCGCGCGCCGATCACCATCGTCTCGCTGCCGGCCACCAACCTGCTGCTGCAAGACGCGGTCACGGGCCGCACGCCGCGGCAGCGCGGTATCACGCTGGTCAAGGAAGCGCGCGAGCGCGGCATCCCGCTGCTGTTCGCGAGCGACAACGTGCAGGACCCGTTCTGCCGCCTCGGCAGCTTCGACCCGGTCGAGGCGCTGGGCACGGCCGCGCTGGTGGCGCAGCTCGACGAGCCCTTCGACACCTGGTCGCAGGCCCTGTGCCGCGCCGACTGGCTGCAGCGCGGCCGCGCGCCCGAACGCCCGACGCTGGCGGGCGCGCCCGCCGACCTGGTGCTCTTCACCGAGGCCGACTGCTTCGGCTGGCCCTCGCGCAGCGCCGCGCGCGTGGTGCTGCGCGAGGGCCGCGTGACGCGCGGCGCGCCGCCCGCCGCATGGCGTGCCCCTTAACCCCAAGGACCTTTCCGATGCTCCACGGCTACATCCCACCCCATCGCTTCCTGCCCTACCTGAGCTGGACCGAGATCGCGGCGCTGCCCGACCGCGAGAACACCGTCATCGTGCTGCCCTGCGGCGCGATCGAGCAGCACGGCCCGCACCTGCCCTGCTCGGTCGACAGCGTCATCAGCTCGGGCGTGATGGGCCGCGCGCTCGAGAAGCTGCCGGCGGAGGTGCGCGCCTTCGCGCTGCCGACCATCACCTACGGCAAGTCGGAAGAGCATCTGCACTTTCCGGGCACCATGACGCTGACCGGCACCACGCTGCTCGCGACCGTGACCGAGATCGGCGAATCGGTCTACCGCGCGGGCTTTCGCAAGCTGCTGTTCGCCAATGGCCACGGCGGCCAGCCGCAGGTGCTGGAGATGGCGGCGCGCGAACTGCGGCTGCGCCACGGCGACTTCGTGGTGGTGCCGCACGGCGTGTCGCGGCTGCCGAGCGCGGCGAGCCGGCAGGTGAGCGAGCAGGAGAAGAAGCTCGCGATGCACGCCGGCCATTCCGAGACCGCGCTGATGCTCGCGCTCGCGCCCGAGACGGTGCACATGGAACGCGCGGTGGCCAACTTTCCGCCGCCCTTCCCGATCAAGCTGCTCTCGGCCGACGGCCGTCCGGCGTGCGCCTGGACCGCACGCGACTTCGGCCCGAGCGGCGTGATCGGCGACCCGACCACGGCCACGCGCGAACAGGGCGAAGCGATCCTCGAGACGCTGTCCGACAGCTGGGTGCAGGCGCTGACCGAACTGCATGCGCTGCGCTGGCTGGTGCGCGAGGAAGCCACCTGGGAGCGCGGCCACCAGCAGGGCTTCGTCCAGCAGCGCTTCGAGCCGGCCTGAGCCTGCTTCTTGCATCGCCGAATCTCCGACATCTTCCAACCCCACCTCCCCGAAAGGCCGACTCCCATGCGCTCCTTCGCACTGTCCCTCGCCGGCGCCGCCGCCATCGCCCTCCTCGCCGCCGCGCCCGCGCAGGCCCAGGAGAAGTTCACCTACATGACCAACTGGTACGCGCAGGCCGAGCACGGCGGCTTCTACCAGGCGGTGGCCCTGGGCATCTACAAGAAGCACGGGCTCGACGTGACGATCAAGATGGGCGGCCCGCAGGTCAACATCACGCAGATGATGGCCGCCGGCCAGGCCGACTGCATCATGGGCTCGAGCGACATCCAGATGATGCAGGTGCGCGAAGGCGGCGTGCCGGTGGTCAACGTCGCGGCCTTCTTCCAGAAGGACCCGCAGGTGCTGATCGCGCACGACGACGTGAAGAAGTTCGAGGACCTGAAGGGCAAGACGCTGCTGATCGGCGCGCAGGCGAACCGCGGCTACTGGCCCTGGCTCAAGGCCAAGTTCGGCCTCAAGGACGAGCAGACGCGCCCCTACACCTTCAACATCCAGCCCTTCGTGGCCGACAGGAACACCGCGCAGCAGGGCTACCTGACCTCCGAGCCCTATGCGATCCAGAAGGCCGGCGTGAAGAGCACGGTGCTGATGTTCAGCGACCACGGCTTCCCCGCCTACGCCACCACGGTGTCGTGCATGGAGAAGACGGTCAAGGACCGCAGCAAGCAGGTGGCCGCCTTCGTCAAGGCCTCGGCCGAGGGCTGGAAGAGCTACCTCGCCGATCCCGCGCCCGCCAACGCGCTGATCAAGAAGGACAACCCCAACATGACCGACGACCAGCTGGCCTACAGCGTGGCCAAGCTCAAGGAGATGGGCATGATCACCGGCGGCGACGCGGCGCAGCTCGGCATCGGCGTGATCACCGATGCGCGCGCCAAGGCGAGCTACGACTTCCTCGTGGGCGCCAAGCTGCTCGACCCCGCGAAGGTCGAACTCGCGAAGACCTACACGACCGAGTTCGTGAAGGACGCGAAAGTCATCCCCTGACCTCGACCCTGCAGCAGCCGGAATCCCGCGCATGAACCGCATCGATCCCCACACGCTCGCGCCGCCGGCGGAGCTCGCGCCCGCCGTGCCCGCGGTCGAGGTGCTCTCGGCCGAGAAGACTTATCCCAACGGCACGCAGGCGCTGCTGCCGGTGGACCTGTCGATCGCCGAGGGCGAGTTCGTCACGCTGCTCGGCCCCTCGGGCTGCGGCAAGAGCACGCTGCTCAAGATGGTGGCCGGCATGCTCGAACCGAGCGACGGACGCCTGCTGGTGTGGCGCCGGCCGGTGGCCGAGCTCCACAGCTGCCCGCGCAAGCTGTCGTTCGTGTTCCAGTCGGCCACGCTGATGCCCTGGGCGAGCGTGAAGACCAACGTGCGGCTGCCGCTCGACCTGGCCGGCGTGCCGCGCAGGGAGGCCGATGCGCGCGTGATGGAGTCGCTCGCGCTGGTGGGCCTGGAGAAGTTCGCCGACGCACTGCCGCGTGCGCTCTCGGGCGGCATGCAGATGCGGGTGTCGATCGCGCGCGGCCTCGTCACCCAGCCCGACCTGCTGCTGATGGACGAGCCCTTCGGCGCGCTCGACGAGATCACGCGCCACAAGCTCGACGCCGACCTGCTCGAGCTGTGGCGCAAGAAGAAGCTCACGGTGATCTTCGTGACGCACTCGATCCACGAGGCGGTGTTCCTGTCGACGCGCGTGGTGATGATGGCCGCGCGGCCGGGCCGGGTGGTGGAGCAGTTCCACATCGACGAACCCTATCCGCGCAGCCCCGACTTCATGGTGACGCCTGAGTTCGCGCGCCATGCCAAGCGCCTGCAGGACAGCCTGCTGCGCGCGAGCCGCGCCGACGAGGAGCATGCACGATGAAGACCGTCCCGCTCCTCGCCCGGCCGCGCGTGCAGCGCGTGCTCTATCCCGTGCTCATCGGCCTGGTGCTGCTGGCGCTGTGGCAATGGTTGGTGGTGGCGATGGAACTGCCGCCCTACCTCGTGCCCTCGCCGCTCCTCATGGTGCAGACGCTGTTCACCGACTGGGCGCCGCTCGGCAGCGCGCTGCTCGTCACGCTCAAGATCACGCTGCTGTCCTTCGTGCTCGCGACGGTCGCGGGCGTGCTGATCTCGTTCCTCTTCGTGCAGAGCAAGCGCATCGAGACCGCGCTCTTCCCCTATGCGGTGCTGCTGCAGGTGACGCCGATCGTGGCCGTGGCGCCGCTCATCATCATCTGGGTCAAGAACCCGGTGGCGGCGATGACGGTGTGCGCGGCGCTGGTGGCGCTGTTCCCGATCATCAGCAACACCACGCTGGGGCTGCGCAGCATCGATCCCGACCTGCAGAGCTACTTCAAGCTCAACCGCGCGACGCGCTGGCAGCAGCTGGTGCGGCTGCGCATTCCGAGCGCGCTGCCGTACTTCTTCGGCGGGCTGCGCATCTCGAGCGGCCTCGCGCTGATCGGCGCGGTGGTGGCCGAGTTCGTCGCCGGCACCGGCGGCTCGGGCGCGGGGCTGGCCTACCAGATCCTGCAGGCCGGCTTCCAGCTCAACATCCCGCGCATGTTCGCGGCCCTGCTGCTGATCTCGCTGACCGGCGTCGCGCTCTTCGTGCTGATGGCCTGGCTCACCAAGCTCGCGCTGGGCGCCTGGCATGCGAGCGAACTTTCCCAGGATTGATTGAACCGACCATGAACGCCTCCGCCTCCACCATCGAAGCACTGATCGCCGAACTGCCGAACCTCGACTGGATCACCGACGAGGGCCGCGTAACGCGGCTGTCGCAGGACTTCTCGTGGTTCAGCCCGGTGCTGAACCGCCAACTCAAGGACAAGCGCGCCGACGCGGTGGTGCGCCCGCGCAGCGAGGACGAGATCCGCGCCGTGGTCGGCGCCTGCGCGCGCCACCGCGTGCCGATCACGATCCGCGGCAGCGGCACCGGCAACTACGGCCAGACCACGCCGCTCGCGGGCGGCGTGGTGCTCGACATGACGGGCTACAACGCCTGCCTCTGGGTGCAGCCCGGCGTGGCGCGCGCGCAGGCCGGCATCCGCCTCGGCGAGCTCGAGAAGCAGACCAAGGCCTCGGGCCAGGAAATGCGCTGCGTGCCCTCCACCTACCGCAGCGCCACGCTGGGCGGCCTGTTCGGCGGCGGCTTCGGCGGCGTCGGCTCGATCAACTACGGGCCGCTGGGCGCGCCCGGCAACGTGCTCGGCATCCGCGCGATGACCATCGAGGCCGAGCCGCAGGTGGTCGAGCTGCGCGGCCCCGAGGCGATGCGCATGCACCACCTGTGGGGCACCAACGGGCTGGTGCTCGAGCTCGAGGTCGCGCTCGCGCCGGCGCATCCCTGGCTCGAGACGCTCGTCACCTTCGACGACTTCGCGGACGCGCTGCACTTCGCCGACAAGCTGGCCAACGCACCCGGCATCGTGAAGCGCGAGATCGCCTTCTTCGCGGCGCCGATCCCGGACCACCTCGCGCAGCTGTCGGCCTACCTGCCCAAGGGCTGCCATGCGGTGCTGTCGCTCGTGGCCGAGTCGTGCGAGGGCGCGATGCTGCAGTTCGCGGCCGCGCACGGCGGCACCGTGAGCTACCGCAAGACCGCCGCCGAGGTGCAGAAGAGCAACCGCACGCTGATGGAGTTCACCTGGAACCACACCACCCTGCATGCGCTCAAGGTCGATCCCACGCTGACCTACCTCCAGAGCGGCTTCGTGCCGGGCCGTCATGTGGCGCAGATCATCGAGATGGAGAAGCTGCTCGGCGGCGAGGTGATGATGCACATCGAGTTCATCCGCAACGTGGCGGGGCTCATGACCTGCAGCGGCCTGCAGCTGGTGCGCTTCAGCACCGAGGAGCGGCTGGCCGAGATCATCCGGCTCCACCGCGCGCACGAGGTGCACATCAACAATCCGCACGTCAACATCGTGGAGGACGGCAAGGCCGGCGGCCCGCTGCCGCCCGAGGTCATCGAGATGAAGAAGCGCTTCGATCCGATGGGCCTGCTGAACCCCGGCAAGCTGCGCGACTGGCCGGTGCGGGCGGCCGAGCCGGTGGCGGCCTGAGCCCGCCGGGCCTCAGCCCTTGCGGCGCAGCGCGAAGGCCACGGCCACGATCGCGAAGGCCGCGATCCACAGCGGCCACAGGCCGAAGGGCGCGACCCAGCGCGCGAAGGGCGTGAGGCCGCTGCGTCCCTCGACCGTGGCCTCGAGCACGCCGCGCGTGAGGCGCGGCAGCGCATGCGTGACGCGGCCTTCGGCATCGATGACCACGGTGGCGCCGGTGTTGGTGGCGCGCACCATCGGCCGCGCGAACTCGAGCGCACGCATGCGCGAGATCGCGAGGTGCTGGTCGATCGCCACGGTGTTGCCGAACCAGGCGATGTTGCTGACGTTGAGCAGGATGGTCGGCGCCGTGGCCTCGTCCTTGAAGTTGGCGCCGATCTCGTCGCCGAACAGGTCTTCGTAGCAGATGTTCGGCGCGATGCGCTGGCCCTGCCAGGCGAAGGGCGCCTGCGCGAGACCGCCGCGCGCGAAGTCGCCGAGCGGGATGCTCATCATGTCGATGAACCAGCGGAAGCCCGGCGGGATGAATTCGCCGAAGGGCACGAGGTGGTGCTTGCTGTAGCTGTACGGCTGCGCGGCGGCGCCGGGCCGGAAGCCGAGCACCGCGTTGCGGTAGGTGCCCTGCCCGCCGAGCGGCAGGCCGACGATCGCGGCCTGCGTGCCCTGGGCGTAGCGCGCCTGGATGGCTTCGAGGTAGCCTGCCGGCAACTGCTGCGGCAGCAGCGGCAGGGCGGTCTCGGGCGTGACGACGAGCGAGGCCCTGGCATCGCGGAGTTGCTCGCCGTACCAGCGCAGCGCGATGTCGATGCCGCCGCCGGGGATGAACTTCTCGTCCTGCGGGATGTTGCCTTGCAGCAGCGCGACCTGCAGCGTGCCGCTGGACGCGCCGGTGCCGGCCGGTGCGGTGGCGAAGTGCGGCGCCGTGAGCGCGCCGGCCGACAGCATCGCGGCGACCGCCACTTCCATGGGCCGCGTCGGCCGAACCAGCACGCCCAGCGCCGCCACCAGCGCGGCGACCGCGCCGATGCCGTACACGCCGATCCAGGGCGCCCAGGCGGCCAGCGGCCCGTCGACGTGCGCATAGCCGCCGGCACCCCACGGGAAGCCTGTGAACCAGCTGCCGCGCACCAGTTCGGCCAGGGTCCAGAGCGCGGCGAACACCAGCGCGCCGCCCGGCGCACCGCGCGGGCCGCGCACGACGAACCAGGCGCAGGCCACGGCGTAGTAGAGCCCCAGCGCCGCCGCGAGCGCCACCACCGCGAGGGCCGCGAGCGGTGCCGCCAGCCCGCCGTAGGTGTGCATCGAGATGAAGAGCCACCAGAAGCTGCCCGTGAGCCAGGTAGTGGAGAAGAGCCAGCCATGCAGGCCCGCACGGCGCCAGCCGGCGCCCTCGGCGCGCAGCCAGTCGAGCAGCGCGACGAGCGCGGCCAGCGAGAGCAGTTGCAGCCACCAGAGCGGTCGGCCGTTGGAGGGCCAGGCAATCGAAGCGGCCTGCGCGAGGCCCGCGAGCGCGAAGCCCAAAAGGCGCAGCAGCCCGACGGCGGACAGGGCAGGCCATGCGCGCAGCGGCGCCGCTGCGGCGGACCGCATCAGTCGGCCGCGTTGCCGCCGCGGGCCGGGGAGACCTTGAACCAGCGCACGGCCCCGCCCTTGGTGTGCAGCACCACGAAGTCGAAGCCGCCGATCGCATGGTGCTCGCCGCGCTTGGGCACGCGGCCCATCTCGTGCGCGATCAGGCCGCCGATGGTGTCGAAGTCCTCGCTCAGCTGCTCTGCATCGAAGACGATGCCGAAGGCCTCGGCCACGCGCTCGATCGGCGTGTCGCCCGAGACGCGGTAGGTGTGGTCGGCGAGGCCGAAGATGTCGCCCTCGTCCTCGGCGATGTCGAACTCGTCCTCGATCTCGCCGACGATCTGCTCGAGCACGTCCTCGATGGTGATGAGGCCGGCCACGCGGCCGAACTCGTCGATCACGATCGCCAGGTGGTTGCGGTTGCCGCGGAACTCGCGCAGCAGGTCGTTCAGGCCCTTGCTCTCGGGCACGAAGGTGGCGGGGCGCAGCAGGGCGCGGATGTTGAGGCCGGGCGCGCGCTGGAGCTTGAGCAGGTCCTTCGCGAGCAGGATGCCGATGATGTTTTCCTTCTCGCCCTCGTACACCGGAAAGCGCGAGTGCGCGGTGTCGATGACGAGGTGCAGCAGCGCGTCGTAGGGCGCGTCGATGTTCACCAGGTCCATGCGCGGCGCGGCCACCATCACGTCGCCCGCGGTCATGTCGGCCATGCGCAGCACGCCTTCGAGCATCACGCGCGATTCGGCGCCGATCACCTCGTTGTCCTCGGCGTCCGCGAGCGTTTCGATCAGCTCGTCGCGGGAGTCGGGTCCCGGGTGAATGAATTCAGCCAGCTTCTGGAGAAAGCCGCGCTTGTCTTCCCGTTCGACGGGTGCGCGTTCAGGGTGAGGTTCGGCCACTGCGGCAGGCGTAGTTGAAGAGATGCAAGGATACCGGATTGCGTGTGACAGGCTCTACCCCTGGCGATCCGGTGCGGCGGCGGAGGGCCGCGCCGCGCGGCGTGCGACGGCTACTGGGCCGACTTGCCGCGCGCGTCGCGCACGCCGCTGCGCACTTCCTGCAGGCTGGCGAGGAAGGCCCAGAACTGCTTGGCGCGGCTCTTGAGGTGGTAGTCGACCGCCGCGAAGTGCTCGAGCGCGATCTCGCTCATGCGGCTGTCGAGGGTGGCGCTGGGCAACTGCAGATGGGCCTCGGATTCCGAGCCGCTGCGCACCACGGTGGCGCCTGCGTTGCGGGCGATCTTGAGCATCGCCGCGTTCTCGCTCAGCGCGTGGATGAAGAGCATGCCCACGCCTTCGTTGCGCGCAACGACCACCGCCCGCTCGAACAGCCGCGCGCCATAGCCGCGTCCGCGCGCATGCGCCGCCACCGAGACGCCGAACTCCGCGCAGTCGCTGTGCTGGCCCTCCGGCGCAAAGGCCAGGTGCGCCATCGCGATCAGGTCGAGGCGGCGGTTGTAGATGCCGAAAAGTTCGTCGCGGTCGAAGTCGAGCCCGTCGACGTAGCGCTGGATCTGCGCGTCGCCCGCGGCATAGCCGAAGCGCAGGTAACGGTCGTGCGGCGAGAGCGCCAGCAGGTGCGCGGCGATGCGGTCGCGCTCCCGCGGGCCGATCGAGCGGATCGGCACCATGACGGGGTTGGGCGCCGGGGTGGCGCGCGGTTGCGCCTCAACCATCGGCGCCTTCAGGAACGAGCCGAGGCCGAGAGACGCCTGGAGAAGGGTCTTGGCGGTGAGCATGGCTCAAATATAAGGGTTTTCCCTTAAACCTCAAGTTCACAGGGTACTTTCCGGCTTCATTTGTGAACCATTGTGGATTTCTCGTGGGATTCACGCCACGGGAGTCATGCCTAGACCGGCACGGCCGTGGTGGCCTTGACACGGTCGAGCACGAAACTGGTCTTGCAGTCCTCGACGCTGGGGTGCTTGAGCAGGGTGTCCATGATGAAGCGGCTGTAGTGGCCCATGTCGGCCACCACCACGCGCAGCAGGTAGTCCATGTCGCCGGTCAGCGCCGCGCACTCGACCACCTCGGGCCAGGTCTGGACGCTGGCGCGGAAGAGGTCCATCGGATTGCGCTTGTGGCTTTCGGTGTGCTTCTCGAGGCGCACGTTGAGGTAGGCGGTGAGGCCGAGGCCGACGACCTCGGGCCGCACGAGCGCGACGTAGCGGTCGATGACGCCGCTTTCCTCGAGCCGCTTGACCCGGCGCAGCACGGCGCTCGGGGACAGGCTGACCTGCTCGGCGATCTGGTCGTAGGTCGCGCGTCCGTCTGCTTGCAGCGTGCGCAGAATCAGTTTATCAATCTTGTCGAGTGCTTCCATTTTGCCATTTTTGCAGTTTTGTTGCGTCGTGCCGTGCGCGAGCGCCCGATAACGCTGAAATCATGAGTGCCATCCGGCCTACATTGGGCGCCTGGCCGTTTTCCGCCGTTGCGGGGCCGGCCGCTTCCTTCTTCTAGCCCCCGATCCGAATCTTCTGGAGACCGCACATGAGCCACGCCGACGCACCCGCCTTCACCCCCTGGGAGAACCCCATGGGCACCGACGGCTTCGAAATTCATCGAGTACGCGGCGCCGGACCCGGTCGCCATGGGCAAGGTCTTCGAGCGCATGGGCTTCACCGCGGTGGCCAAGCACCGCCACAAGAACGTGCTGCTGTACCGGCAGGGCGAGATCAACTTCATCGTCAATGCCGAGCCCGATTCGTTCGCGCAGCGCTTCGCGCGCGAGCACGGCCCGAGCGTCTGCGCGATCGCCTTCCGCGTGCAGGACGCGAAGCAGGCCTACGAGCGCGCCATTTCGCTCGGCGCCTGGGGCTTCGCCGACAAGGCGGGTCCCGGCGAGCTGAACATCCCCGCGATCAAGGGCATCGGCGACAGCCTGATCTATCTGGTCGACCGCTGGCCCGGCAAGAACGGCGCAAAGCCCGGCGACATCGGCAACATCGGCTTCTACGACGTGGACTTCGAGCCGCTGCCGGGCGTGTCGTCGGAACTGGCCAAGGCGCCCAAGGGCAACGGCCTGACCTACATCGACCACCTGACGCACAACGTCTACCGCGGCCGCATGAACACCTGGGCCGCCTTCTACGAGAAGCTGTTCAATTTCCGCGAGATCAAGTACTTCGACATCGAAGGCCAGGTCACGGGCGTGAAGAGCAAGGCCATGACCAGCCCCTGCGGCAAGATCCGCATCCCGATCAACGAAGAGGGCAAGGAGCAGGCCGGCCAGATCCAGGAGTACCTGGACATGTACCACGGCGAAGGCATCCAGCACATCGCGATGGGCTCGGACGACCTGTACGCGACGGTGGACGCGCTGCGCGCCAATGGCGTGAAGCTGCTCGACACCATCGACACCTACTACGAACTGGTCGACAAGCGCATCCCGGGCCATGGCGAGGACGTGGCCGAGCTGCACAAGCGCAAGATCCTGATCGACGGCAAGAAGGACGCGCTGCTGCTGCAGATCTTCAGCGAGAACCAGCTCGGCCCGATCTTCTTCGAGTTCATCCAGCGCAAGGGCGACGACGGTTTCGGCAACGGCAACTTCAAGGCGCTGTTCGAGAGCATCGAGCTCGACCAGATGCGCCGGGGCGTGCTGACGGCCGCAAAATAAGCGCCCCTTCACACTTGGCCCAGGAGCCCTCATGCGCAGCAGTTGCCGCACGTTCTCGATCGGTTGGAGCATCATCGCGGTAGCCGCCGCGCTGGCGGGCTGCGCCACGGCGCCGGGCCCGTCGCCGGCCGCCGGCTCGCACCTCGATGCGGTCCAGAAGAGCGCCGTGCTGCGCATCTGCACGCCGGGCGACTACCGGCCGTTCAGCTTCCACAAGGCCGACGGTTCCTTCGAGGGCATCGACGTCGACCTGATGACCGGCTTCAGCGCCAGCCTCGGCGCGAAGCCCGAATGGGTCAAGACCACCTGGGCCAACCTGCTGCCGGACCTCGCGGCCGGCAAGTGCGACATCGCGGTGGGCGGCGTCTCGGTGACGACCGAGCGCCAGAAGCGCGCCTTCTTCAGCGCGCCCTACATGGTGAACGGCAAGACGCCGATCGCACGCTGCGCCGACGTGGCCAAGTACCAGAGCGTGGCGGACATCGACAAGCCCGCGACGCGCGTGATCTTCAACCCGGGCGGCAGCAACGAGCGCTTCGCGCGCGCCAACTTCAAGCAGGCGAAGCTCACGATGCACGGCGAGAACGTGACGATCTTCGACGAGATCCTCGCGAACCGCGCCGACGTGTTCGTGACCGAGTCTGCGGAAGCCATCACCCAGCAGAAGCTCAAGCCCGGACTCTGCGCGATCAACCCCGACAAGCCGCTGCAGTACGGCGAAATGGCCTGGATGCTGCCGCGCGACGACGTGGCCTTCAAGGCCTATGTCGACCAATGGCTGCACCTGCAGCAGGCCGGCGGCGACTTCCAGCGCGTGATGAACCGCTGGCTCAAATAACCGGAGAGCACTTTCCATGGAAATCCCCGCCGCTGCCGTCGTCACGCCTGCCGTCTACGGTGCCTCGGATCGCCCGCCGCGCGGCGACTACGCCCGCGGCGGCGCGGTGCACGCCGACTACACCTGCCCGCAGAACTGGGCCAGCTACACGGCGGCCGACCACGACACCTACCGGCGGCTCTACGAGCGCCAGGCGGCGCAGCTGCCGGGCCTCGCCTGCGATGCCTTCATCCAGGCGCTGCCGTCGCTGGGCGTGAAGGACCGCATCCCGCGCTTCGAGGAGATCAACGAGCGGCTTTCCAAGGCGACGGGCTGGGAGATCGTGGCGGTGCCGGGGCTGATTCCCGAGCTGCCGTTCTTCACCCTGCTCGCGAACCGCAAGTTTCCGGTGACCGACTGGATCCGCAAGCCCGAGGAGTTCGACTACATCGTCGAGCCCGACGTGTTCCACGACCTCTTCGGGCATGTGCCGATGCTGTTCGACCCGACCTTCGCCGACTACGTGCAGCGCTACGGCCAGGGCGGCATCAAGGCGCACGAGCTCGGCGCCGGCGAGAAGCTGGCGCGGCTGTACTGGTACACGGTGGAGTTCGGGCTGATCCGCCAGCGCGACGGCCTGCGCGCGTACGGGGCCGGCATCCTGAGTTCGGTCGGCGAACTGCAGCACGCGGTGCGCAGCGACGAACCGCACCGGCTGCCGCTCGATCTGATGCGGACCATGCGCACGCGATACAAGATCGACACCTACCAGAGCAACTATTTCGTGATCGAGAGCTTCGCGCAGCTGTTCGAACTCACCGCACCGGACTTCACGCCGCTCTACAAGGCGCTCGAGGTCGAGCCCGACATCCCCGCCGGGGTGCTGCTGCCGGGCGAGACCGGCAAGGCCTGAACCGGCCTTTCTCCGCGCCGGCCGCGCTCCGTCGAAGCTGCAGCCGCGCGCCGCGGCTATCGCGCACGCGACAACGTGCATGCGGCCCCTAGGACAAGCCCGCTGGTGGTGGACTGTGCCCGGCTCCCACAATCCGCGCAAAGGAGCTTGCATGCAGACATCCGCGCAACGACAGAACTATCCGGCCGACGTGCCGCACGAGATCGATCCGGACCAGTACCGGTCTCTGTCCCACATGTTCGACGAGGCCTTCGGCCGCTATGCCGACCGGCCGTTCTCCGTCTGCATGGAGCGCTGGATGACCTACGGCGAGCTCGACACCCTGTCGAAGGCGCTCGGCGCATGGCTGCAGTCGCTAGGCCTCGAGCCCGGGGCCAGGGTCGCGATCATGCTGCCCAACATTCCGCAGTTCGCCGTCGCGATGTGCGCCGTGCTGCGCGCGGGCTACACCTGCGTGAACGTCAATCCGCTCTACACGGCGCGTGAACTCGAGCACCAGCTGAAGGATTCGGGCGCCACGGCGATCGTCATCCTCGAGAACTTCGCAGCCACGCTGGAGCAGGTGATCGAACGCACGCCGGTCCGGCATGTCGCGCTCACGGCGATGGGCGACCTGCTGGGCGGCCTGTACGGCACCTGGATCACCGTTGCCGTCCGCCACCTCGCGAAGATGGTGCCGCCGTTCAAGCTGCCGCTCGGGGAGGGCCGCAGCGTGACGCCGTTCACCGAAGCGCTGGCGCAGGGACGCTCGCGCACGCTGGCGCCGGATCAGAGCACGCTCGAGTCCATCGCCTTCCTGCAGTACACCGGCGGAACCACCGGCCTGTCCAAGGGCGCGGTGCTGACGCATCGCAACATCGTCGCGGCCACGCTCCAGGCCGAGGCCTGGTTCACCCCCGCGCTCGCGCGCGCCGGCGACCTTTCCAAGGTCAACAGCATCGCGGCGCTGCCCCTCTATCACATCTTCGCGCTGACGCTCTGCCTGCTGGTGATCCGGCAGGGCTCGCACATGACGCTGATTCCGAACCCGCGCGACTTCGACAAGTTCGTCGCGGTGCTCAAGAAGCGGCCCTTCCACATGCTGCCGGCGGTGAACACGCTGTTCAACGCGCTGCTGATGCATCCGGAGTTCAAGTCCATCGACTTCTCGACGCTTTTCGTGTCGCAGGCGGGCGGCATGGCGGCTTCCGAAGGAACGGCGCGCCGCTGGTTCGAAGTCACGGGTTGTCCGATGATCGAAGGCTGGGGCATGAGCGAGACATGCGCGATCGGCACCAACAACCCGGTGTCGAACACCACCTTCACCGGCACCATCGGCCTGCCGCTGCCGAGCATCGAGATCGCCATCAAGGACGACGAAGGGAATTCGCTTCCCACAGGTACGCCGGGCGAGCTCTGCATCAAGGGCCCGAACGTGATGAGGGGCTACTACAACCAGCCCGCCGAGACGGCGGCAGCCTTCACGGCCGACGGGTTCATGCGCACCGGCGACATCGCCGTGATGCAGGAAGACGGCTATGCGCGGATCGTCGACCGCAAGAAGGACATGATCCTCGTGAGCGGCTTCAACGTCTTCCCCAACGAACTGGAGAACGTCATTTCGCTGTGCCCCGGCGTGGTCGAGTGTGCCGCGGTCGGCGTGCCCGACGAGAAGCAGGGCGAGGCGATCAAGGTCTTCGTGGTCCGCCGCGACCCCACGCTGACCGAAGATGCGGTGATGCAGTACTGCCACAGCCAGCTCACCGGCTACAAGCGGCCGAAGCAGATCGAGTTCCGCGAATCGCTGCCGAAGACCAACGTCGGCAAGATTCTTCGCCGCGAACTCCGGCCCCGCGCGCAGGCCTGAATGGGCCCTCGAGCCGCGTTTGATGCGCTGCCGGCGAACGTCGTCGTCTTCGAGCGCGGCTGGCTGTCTTCGAACAACATCCTGTTCGCCGGCGCCGGCGAGACGGCACTGGTCGACACGGGGTACGTGACCCACGCTGCGCAGACGGTCGCGCTCGTGGAGGTGGCCCTGGGCGACAGGCCGCTGGACCGGGTATTGAACACGCACCTGCACAGCGACCATTGCGGCGGCAACGCAGCGCTGCAGCAGCGCTACCCCGCTTTGCAGACGGACATTCCGCCCGGCGACGCGGCACTGGTCTCGCGCTGGGACGAGGAGGGGCTGCGTTTTCGGGCCACGGGGCAGCGTTGTGCGCCGTTTCTGTTCACGGGGCTGCTCCGGCCCGACACGGAGGTGGTGCTGGGCGATGCGCCTTGGCAGGTGCATGCGGCACCTGGGCACGATCCACACTCGGTCATTCTGTTCGAGCCAGGTTCAGGCACGCTGATCTCTGCCGACGCGCTCTGGGCGAACGGGTTCGGCGTGGCTTTTCCCGAGCTGGCAGGGGAGCCGTCCTTCGCTGATATCGCCGCGACCCTGGATCTGATCGAGCGACTGGCGCCGCGGGTGGTCATTCCCGGACATGGCTCCGTCTTTCAGGACCTTGGTGCCGCTTTGGACACTGCGAGGCGGCGACTCGAGGCCTTCCAGCGCGATCCTGCACGGCACGCCCGGCATGCGATCAAGGTGCTGCTGAAGTTCAAGCTGCTGGAAGTACAGGCTGCTGATGCGGACGCGTGGCAGGACTGGGTCCGCGGCACGCCTTATCTCGAATTGGTGCGATCGCGTTTCTTTGCGCAAAGCACCTTGGAGGGATTGGCTGCGGAAATCCTGAGCGAGTTGGTGGCAGGTGGCGCGGCCGCCATCGAGGGCGATCGGGTACTGAACGTCTGAATGACTTCAGCAAATAAAAAAAGCGCCTCGTCGAAAAACGAGGCGCTTTTTGCTTTCTGCAATAGAAAAAGCCCAACCACGTGGTTGGGCTTTTCCTGGCTGTAAGAGCCTGACGATGACCTACTTTCACACGGGAACCCGCACTATCATCGGCGCTGAGTCGTTTCACTGTCCTGTTCGGGATGGGAAGGAGTGGTACCAACTCGCTATGGTCATCAGGCATAACTTGTTGTCTGGCTGATCACGTGATCAACCGGACGAATTCATAGAGTTTGGAATCAGCTTGGTTTTTGAATGCGTCAACTTGGCATAACACCTTGATCAGGCTGATCAAAGTTATAGGGTCAAGCCGCACGAGCAATTAGTATCAGTTAGCTTAACGCATTACTGCGCTTCCACACCTGACCTATCAACGTCCTGGTCTTGAACGACTCTTTAGGGGGCTCAAGGCCCCGGCAGATCTCATCTTGAAACGAGTTTCCCGCTTAGATGCTTTCAGCGGTTATCTCTTCCACACTTAGCTACTCGGCAATGCCACTGGCGTGACAACCGATACACCAGAGGTGTGTCCACTCCGGTCCTCTCGTACTAGGAGCAGGCTTCCTCAAATCTGCAGCGCCCACGGAAGATAGGGACCAAACTGTCTCACGACGTTTTAAACCCAGCTCACGTACCTCTTTAAATGGCGAACAGCCATACCCTTGGGACCGGCTACAGCCCCAGGATGAGATGAGCCGACATCGAGGTGCCAAACACCGCCGTCGATATGAACTCTTGGGCGGTATCAGCCTGTTATCCCCAGAGTACCTTTTATCCGTTGAGCGATGGCCCTTCCATACAGAACCACCGGATCACTATGTCCTGCTTTCGCATCTGCTCGACTTGTCAGTCTCGCAGTTAAGCACGCTTATGCCATTGCACTATCGTCACGATGTCCGACCGTAACTAGCGTACCTTCGAACTCCTCCGTTACGCTTTGGGAGGAGACCGCCCCAGTCAAACTGCCTACCATGCACTGTCCCCGATCCAGATAATGGACCTAGGTTAGAACCTCAAACACACCAGGGTGGTATTTCAACGTTGGCTCCACAAGATCTAGCGACCCTGCTTCAAAGCCTCCCACCTATCCTACACAGATCTGTTCAAAGTCCAATACAAAGCTACAGTAAAGGTTCATGGGGTCTTTCCGTCTTTCCGCGGGGAGATTGCATCATCACAAACATTTCAACTTCGCTGAGTCTCGGGAGGAGACAGTGTGGCCATCGTTACGCCATTCGTGCAGGTCGGAACTTACCCGACAAGGAATTTCGCTACCTTAGGACCGTTATAGTTACGGCCGCCGTTTACTGGGACTTCAATCAAGAGCTTGCACCCCATCATTTAATCTTCCAGCACCGGGCAGGCGTCACACCCTATACGTCCACTTTCGCGTGTTTGCAGAGTGCTGTGTTTTTAATAAACAGTCGCAGCCACCGATTTTTTGCAACCCGTTCATGCTTCGTTGTTCACTACACACTAATAGGGCACACCTTCTTCCGAAGTTACGGTGTCAATTTGCCGAGTTCCTTCTCCCGAGTTCTCTCAAGCGCCTTAGAATACTCATCTCGCGCACCAGTGTCGGTTTGCGGTACGGTCGTATACAGCTGAAGCTTAGTGGCTTTTCCTGGAACCTCGTTCAGTCACTTCGCGAGCAAGCTCGCTCGATCGTTGGCCTCGGTATATGTGCACCGGATTTGCCTAATGCACGCCTACATCCAACTAAACCGGGATATCCAACACCCGGATGACCTATTAAGATCCGTCCCCACATCGCACTGTATATCGGTACAGGAATATTGACCTGTTTCCCATCAGCTACGCATCTCTGCCTCGCCTTAGGGGCCGACTCACTCTACGCCGATGAACGTTGCGTAGAAAACCTTGCGCTTACGGCGAGGGGGCTTTT